>JAIVHL010000231.1 GCA_020201075.1 Halomonas sp.
TGGCCGCCAGTGAATGGTATGCGGCCGTGGAGCGGGCCGATGAACGCGAGGCACGCGCCCTGGCCGATTACGCCCAGCGCCGCGGCTGGCATGCCAAGCTGGTTCAGACCACTATCACCGGGCGCATGTGGGACGCCCTGGACTGGCGCTTCCCCGAGGCCTATCGCGAACACTTCCTGCACTGGGGCCGCATGACCGCGGTAGACCCCTACCTGCTGATGGGCATTGCCCGCCGCGAAAGCGCCTACAACCCCACGGCGCTCTCTCCCGCCGGCGCCCGCGGCCTGATGCAGGTGATGCCGGGGACCGCGACCCAGTTGGCCCGCCAACTGGGTATCGCGGACCCAGGGCCCTACGGCGTGCTGGATCCTGCGCTCAACATCCGCCTGGGCAGCACCTATATTCGCGACATGCTTGACCGCTACAGCGGCAACCGCCTGGCCGCGGCGGCCGCCTACAACGCCGGCCCCGGCCGAGTCGATCGCTGGCTAGCCGATGCCCCACAGGAGTTCGACCTCTTCGTGGAGAGCATTCCCTTCCGCGAGACCCGGCTCTACGTGCAGGCGGTACTCTCCTACCGAGCGATCTTTGAGAGCCTGGCCAACGGCGGCGACACTCGGGGAGTTTCGATGTTGAGCCCCACTGAGAAGACGGTGCGCTACGACCGCTCACTGCTGGCCAGAGCTGAAGGATAAATCATGCTCAAGGCGCCGAGGGCAAGCCAACGCTAACCCGGGGCCCGTTCCAGCGCCAGCTTGATGCCAAAGGCGATCAGCACCGCCCCGGTGGCGCCGTTGAGGCCGCGAGCGAAGGCGCGGCTGGCCAGCAGGCGGCCGGCGCTGCCCACCATCACCGCCACGCTGATCTGCCACAGGTTCGCGATCACGAAGTGCACCCCGGCCAGGAACAGCGACTTGGCCAGCGCCGGGTCGCCGGGAGCGATGAACTGCGGCAGGAACGCCATATAGAAGACTACAGTCTTGGGGTTGAGCACGTTGGAGAGCAGCCCCTCGCGCAGTGGCTGCCATACCGGCACCGGGTGGTGCTCGCCGGTCACCCCCGCCACCGCCAACCCCTGACGTCGACGCGCCGCCAGCAGGCTTTGCACACCTAGCCACACCAGATAGGCGGCCCCAGCCAACTTGAGCAGGCCAAAGGCCCAGGACGACTGCAGCAGGATCAGCGAGATCCCCAGCGCTGAGACCGCGGCGTGGATGAAGAGCCCACAGCAGATCGCCAAGCTAGTCAAAATGCCGTCACGCACACCGCCCCGGGCGGTGTTGCGAATCACCAGCAGGGTGTCAACCCCGGGGCTGAGAGAAAGCAGGGTGATGGCTACCAGGAAGGGCCAGAACTGGGCGTCAATAAACATGGGGACAGACGTTCCTCGCGGCGAGTAGTGGGCTTGATGCCCGGCGATATTCGATTTACAGTGAAATTGCGTATGACGGCCAGGCTGATGAGCTCGGGCTCGTCAATCGCAGCGTTGGTCATCAGGAAACAACTTGTCGGTTATCGCTCGATACCGTCGATGATATCCGCCACGAGCGCCTTTCCTGCCCTGCCCACGCACTTCGGGCATCCGCACCGGCGGACCCGGTACGACCATTAAAGTATGTTAAGGAAATCGACAATGGCAACTGGCACTGTCAAGTGGTTCAACGACACCAAAGGCTACGGCTTCATCTCTCCGGACGACGGCGGTGATGATCTGTTCGCGCACTTCTCCGAGATTCAGGCTGAAGGCTTCAAGACCCTGCAGGACGGCCAGAAGGTCACCTTCGAGGTCACTCAGGGCAAGAAGGGCCTTCAGGCCTCCAACATCCGCCCGGCCGACTGATTCGGCGCGCGTACGGCGATGTCACGGCACCGCCGCTGAAACGAGAAGGCCCACCTTTCGGTGGGCCTTTTTCTGTCCCGGGCCAGAGCCGCTGCCCGCCCCGAACATAGGCTTCGAGGCTAGGGCTTCGAGGCTAGTTTCCCTCCATGGGCTCGAACTCGAAATCGTCTGCCTCCATGGGCTCGAATTCGGGGAGATCCTGTTCCACCGCATCAAACTGCTCTTCCAGGCGACGCTGAGCCTCCTCGAAGCGGCGCTCCTGCTCTTCGATGATCGCATCGATGTCGGAGTTGGTCGGCCCACCGGTATCCAGCTCACCTTCATCCAGACCGGAATCGAAGTCCATACCGGCGTCGAACTCGTCATCACCCTGCATGGACTCGGAGACCACGGCCTCCTCCTCGGCCGCCTCGAACTGCTCATCGATACGCCGCTGGGCCTCATCGAAGCGCCGCTCGGTCTCCTCGAGCATGGCATCGATCTCGTCGCGGGTGGTCTCCCCGGGCAGAGCGGCGCCCTCGTCAAGGGTGCTGGCAGGAGACTCGCCCAGAGTCTCTGCCTCGGGAATCTCCTCCGGCACTTCATTGGGCACGCCAGCCGCCGGATCGGTCGCCTCGGCCGCGGGCACTTCCTCCTGAACCAGCCCCGCCTGCTCCTCGGGCGACAGCTCACCCTCGAGGGCTTCCGGTTCGGCCTCGGCCGGCTCGGCGCTCTCTTCCTGCACGGCAGGCTCCGCCGATGACGGCTCGGCCGTCGAAGGAGTCGGCTCGTCACCGTTGCCGCAGCCAAAGAGCCCCAGCGCGATCAGGGCCGCCAACAGCGCGGGCTTCCAGGGTCTCTTCACCATGCTCTCCTCAATCCAGGTTTGATTGTGGGACATTGCAACAGAGCGGGCGGCCTCCCGCAAGACTGAACCCGGATCACTCGTCCCGCAGCGGCAGCGGGCAGCCCAGCGTCCAGGCCACGGCACGCAGCAGCTCGGCCTCTTCCGGTTCGATGCGGCCATCCTGCTCCACGCAGCACACCATGGCCGTCAGCAGCGCTGCTCGTTCAACCTGCACCAGCCTCGCCAGGCGTTCCATGGCCCAGTCCAGCTCCGCCGCCGTGGAGGGCTCGCGGACCAGATCCAGTTCGACGCCGAGCGCCCTACCCGCCTGATCGAGGGACTCACGCTGTTCATCCGTCGAGGCCAGGCCGCTGCGTGTCAGGGTGGACAGCAGCAGCGACAGTGGCCCCGCCAGGTCGCGCAGGTGCCGGTCTCGCCGCGCCCGGCGCTCACCCTCGATGCCCACGAGCACCAACCGATGCAGCGCCCACTGCAGGGCACCCGGCACGGTCTCGGCGGCCATCAGCCCTG
>JAIVHL010000020.1 GCA_020201075.1 Halomonas sp.
CCCGGGGGCTATCCAGAGCGGGCTCGCCCTCGCCCTGACGTTTGCTCTGCGTGTCGCGGCGCGGTAGCGGGTTATTGCGGTCATGCAGCCAGCAGGCGGCTTGGCTGCCGCCCGCCGGCAGCAGCTCAGGGCGCTCGGTGCGGCAGCGCTCGGCGGCGTGGGGGCAGCGCGGGTTGAAGGCGCAGCCCGCGGGGATCGCCGCCAGACGCGGCATGGCGCCCTCGATCTGGTAAAGCCGCTCGCGGCGCTCGGCCAGGCCTGGAATGGAGGCCATCAGCCCCACGGTGTAGGGGTGCTGCGGATGGCGGATCACCTCGTTGACCGGGCCGATCTCGATCAGCCGGCCGGCGTACATCACCGCGACCCGGTCGGCGGTCTCGGCGATCACCCCCATGTCATGGGTCACCAGCATCACCGCGGCGCCGCGCTCAGCGCAGACCCGCTTGAGCAGAGCGAGGATCTGGGCCTGCACCGAGACGTCCAGCGCCGTGGTGGGCTCATCGGCGATAATCAGCTCCGGCTCGGCGGCCAGTGCCAGGGCGATCACCACCCGCTGGCGCATGCCACCGGAGAACTGGTGAGGATAGGCGGCAAGCCGCGCCTCCGGCGCCGGGATACCCACCTCGGTGAGCAGCGCCAGAGCCCGCTCCCGAGCCTGCTTCTCACTGATCGGCAGGTGGGTGCGTAGCGTTTCCATCAGCTGGTCGCCGATGGAGAACAGCGGGTTCAGGCTGGTCAGCGGGTCCTGAAAGATCATACCGATGTGCCGCCCACGCAGCGGCACGAAGTCCGCCTCGGCGAGGTTGTCGATGCGTCGCCCAGAGAGGCGGACCTCGCCGCCGGCGATATGGCCGGGTGGCTCGAGCAGCCGGATCACGGCGTTGCCGGTCATCGACTTGCCGGCGCCGGATTCGCCCACCACGCCGAGCACTTCCCCCGGGGCGATATCGAAGGAGATGTCGTCCAGTGCCACCAGGGTGGCATGGCGGGTAGGAAACTCCACCCGCAGCCGACGCACGCTGAGCACGGGTTCCTGGGCACCATCGGGGGGGTGATCGGCGGAGCTCTTGTTAACGGAGCTTGGGGTTGAGGACATCACGCAACCAGTCTCCCAGCAGGTTGACGGAGAGCGCCAGCAGCAGCAGCGCCATTCCGGGGAAGAGCAGGATCCACCACTCTCCCGAGAACATGTAGTCCTGGCCGACCCGGATCAGGGTCCCCAGGCTAGGCTGGGTGGCCGGCATACCGACCCCCAGGAACGACAGCGTGGCCTCGGCGATAATGGCAAGCGCGAGGCCAATGGTGCCGATCACCAGCACCGGACGCATCACGTTGGGCAGGATATGCTGGAAGAGGATGCGGTGATCCGGCAGGCCGATCACCCGGGCCGCCTGCACGTACTCCTTGCCCTTCTCCACCATGGTCGCCCCGCGCACCGCCCGGGCGTACTGCACCCAGTCGGAGAGGCCGATGGCCACGATCAGTACGATGATCGCCACCTCGGCGTGCATGGAGCGCGGCAGGAAGCCGCGGATCACGCCGAAGATCAGCAGCGCCATCAGGATCGAGGGAAAGGTGAGCTGGACGTCGGCGATGCGCATGATCAGGGCGTCGCGCCAGCCGCCACGGAAGCCGGCCATCAGGCCCAGGGCGGTGCCCAGTGCCAGGGCGAAGAGCACCGCGGCGAAGCCCACCAGCAGCGAGATGCGCGAGCCGTAGAGAATCGCCGAGAAGACATCGCGGCCCTGGCTGTCGCTGCCCAGCAGGTAGAAGTTGCCGGTAAAGTCCGAGGTGGTCAGCGGCGGCGTGAAGGCGTCGATCAGCTCCAGCTGGATCGGGTCAAAAGGATTCTGCGGCGCGATCCAGGGGGCAAACAGGGCGCCGGCGAACATCACCAGGGTAACCAGGGTGGCAAGGATCACCACCGGCTGGCGCTGCCAGGAGTAGACGATATCGCTCGCCATGAAGGTGCGCAGCCGACTCGGCGGAGGCGGCACGATCGGGGCGGTCTCGGCAGTCTTCAGGGGCTGACTCATTGGACACCTCCCTGCACCCGCAGGCGCGGATCGACGGCGTAGTAGAGCAGGTCCACCACCAGGTTGATGATCACGAACACCAGGGCAATCATCATCAGGTAGGCGGCCATCACCGGAACGTCAACGAAGCGCACCGCGGTGATGAACAGCGCCCCCACGCCGGGCCACTGAAACACCGTCTCGGTGATGATGGCGAAGGCGATGATGGTGCCCAGCTGCAGGCCGATGATGGTGATCACCGGGATCAGGGTGTTCTTCAGCGCGTGGCGCAGGTTGACCACCCGCTTCGACAACCCGCGGGCCCGGGCGAACTTGATGTAGTCGGTGCGCAGCACTTCGAGCATCTCGGCGCGCACCAGGCGCATGATCAGCGTCAGCTGGAAGAGGCCGAGGGTGATCGCCGGCAGAATCAACGACTTCAGACCGCTGGCGGTGAGCAGGCCGGTGTTCCACCACCCCAGGTCGACCACCTGGCCGCGGCCGAAGGCGGGCAGCCAGCCCAGCTCCACGGCGAAGAGGTAGATCAGCAGAATGCCGATCAGGAAAGTGGGCAGCGACACGCCGATCAGCGAGGCGGTCATGATGAACTTCGACAGCCAGCTGCCGCGCTGGATGGCGGTATAGATGCCGAGCACGATGCCCATGACCACGGCGAATATTGCCGAGATGACGGCGAGCTCCAGGGTGGCCGGCAGGCGCTCGAGGATCAGGTCACTGACCGACCGCGCCGAACGGTAGGAGATGCCGAACTCGAACTGGGCAGCGTTCACGACGAACTGCCAGAACTGCACCACCACCGGCTGGTCGAGCCCAAGCTGGGCGCGCAGGGCCTCTCGGTCGAGCTCGGTGGCCTCCTGGCCAAGCATATTGAGCACCGGGTCGCCGACGTAGTGGAACAGCGAAAAGGAGATGAGGGCGACCACGAACATCACGAAGATGGCCTGCAGCACGCGTTGGATCAGGAAAGCGAGCATGGGGTATCCATAACGTTGTGCCCCCCGGACGCTTGTGGCGGCCGGGGGGCTGGGGCGTTACCAACGAATCAGTCTTTGAACTTCAGATACTTAAAGTGCGGCGTGTTCTCACTCTGCACCTTGAAGTCGATATCGTCGCGCATCGACCAGGTAAGCATCTGGTGATGGATCGGGATGTAGACGATCTCGTCGTGCACGATCTGCCACGCTTCCTCGATCATGGCGTTGCGCGTTTCGATATCGGTCTCCTGACCCATGGCCACGGTCAGCTCGTCGACCCGCTCGTCGGAGTAGCCGGTGAAGTTCCAGCTGCCGCGATCGCCCTCCTTGCTGTGGTAGAGGTAGTTGAAGACGTACTCGGAGTCCATGGTCGGCACGCCCCAGCCGAGCATGTAGAAGTCGTACTCCTCCCGGGCCAGCTCGGCGAAGTGCAGAGAGCGGGTCTGGGCGACCAGGTCCACGGTGATGCCGATGCGTGACAGCATGCTGACCACCGCCTGAGAGATCTGCTCGTCGTTGACATAGCGATCGTTGGGGCTCTGCAAGGTGACGCGGAAGCCGTCGCCGTAACCGGCCTCGGCCATCAGTTCGTTGGCACGCACCAGATCCGAGGGAATCACCTCGTCGAGCTCCGCCGAGTAGCCGTTGACGAAGGGCGGCGCGATCATCCCAGCGGGCTCGGAATTACCGCGCATCACCGCCACCTGAACGGTGGTCTGATCCACGGCGAGGTTGATCGCTTCACGCACGCGGCGGTCGGCGAAGGGATTATCATCGGTATCGGCGGTGCGCAGCTCGGCGGAGCCCATATCCATGCCAAGGAAGATGGTGCGGTTCTCGGCACCCTGCTCATTCTTAAGGCCCGGCGCGTTACCCATGCGCTCGATGTCCTGGACCGGTGTCTCCTGGAGCAGGTCCACCTCGCCGGAGAGCAGTGCCGCCACCCGGGTGGCCGCCGACTCGATGGGCGTGAAGATCAGTTCGGAGATCTCCATGGGGTAGTGGTCGATGCCCCAGTAGTCGTCGTTGCGTATCAGCACGGTGCGCACGTCGGGCTCGCGGCTCTGCACCCTGAAGGGGCCAGTGCCGTTTGCATTGCGAACGGCATAGGTTTCCTCGCCGGCGGCGTAATTCTGGGGTTCTTCGACATCGTGCTCCTCGGCCCATTCACGGCTCATGATGAACAGGTTGGTGAGGTTGTTGGGCAGCAGCGGATTGGGGTCGTGGGTCTCCACGTGCACTGTGGTGTCGTCGGCCGCGCGCACCTCACTGATGGAGGTAAGCAGGCCGCGCATGTCGGCGTTCTCGTGGCGGGCGCGATTAAGCGAGAAGACCACGTCGTCGGCGGTCAACGGCTGACCCTCGTGGAAGGTCACCCCCTCCCGGATCTTGAACACCCAGACGCGAGGATTGTCTCCGTGAACGAACCACTCGGTGGCCAGGCCCGGCTGATACTCCACGTCCATGTCCTGATAGATGAGGGTGTCGAAGATCTGGTGGTTGAGAGAGTGGGTTGGCCCCTCGTTCTGGGAGTGGGGATCGAGGGTCAGGCCGTCGGCGGAGCGGGTCCAGCGGAGGGTCTCGGCATGGGCCGCACTCGCTACCATGGCAACGGCGATGGCACTGGCCAGAAGAGTCTTCCTGAGCATCTTGTTGTTCCTCGTTCAAGCGTTTAACGGGCGCATGCCCTAAACATGTTTCTCCCACAAGGTAGACGAGAAAGGAAGGCGCCGGAAATCAACGCTTTCAGCGCTGCCCTCTCTCAACACTCGATGGCGTTGACGGCGAGCCCACCCATCGAGGTTTCTTTGTACTTCGCCTGCATGTCGCGGCCGGTGTCACGCATGGTGCGGATCACCTTATCCAGGGAGATGAAGTGTTCGCCATCGCCGCGTAGCGCCATCTGGGCGGCGTTGATCGCCTTCACCGAGGCGATAGCGTTGCGCTCGATGCAAGGCACCTGAACGAGGCCGCCCACCGGGTCGCAGGTTAGCCCCAGGTTGTGCTCCAGGCCGATCTCGGCGGCGTTCTCCACCTGGCCGACGCTGCCCCCCATCACCTCGGTAAGGCCGGCGGCGGCCATGGCACAGGCCGAGCCCACCTCGCCCTGGCAGCCCACCTCGGCGCCAGAAATGGAGGCGTTCTTCTTGCACAGGATGCCTATGGCGCCGGCCACCAGCAGGAAGTCCACCACGTCTCGCTCGCATGCACCCGGCTGGAACTGCATGTAGTAGTGCAGCACCGCGGGGATGATGCCCGCCGCCCCGTTGGTGGGCGCGGTCACCATGCGCCCGCCGGCAGCGTTCTCCTCGTTGACCGCCAGGGCATAGAGGTTGACCCAGTCCATGGCCGACATCGTCGAGGCGATCAGCGAACCGTTGTCCTCGGCCACCAGCAGCCGCTGATGCAGCCAGCGAGCACGCCGGCGAACATTCAGCCCACCGGGCAGCACGCCCTCTGCCTCCAGGCCCTTCTCCACGCAGGCCTTCATGGCCAGCCATATCTGCCACAGGCCGGCGCGAATCTCAGCCTCGCTGCGCCAGGCCTTCTCGTTCTCCAACATCAGCTCGCCAATGCGCAGGCCGCTTTCGCGGCACATGCGCATCAGCTCAGCCGCGGTTTGGAAGTCGTGGGGCAGTGTCGTGGTATCGGCGTCGAGCTCACCCTGCACGGCCTGAGCCTGGGACACCACGAAGCCACCGCCCACCGAATAATAGGTGTTCTGGTAGTAATCGCCGTCGTGGTCATAGGCGATCAGGCGCATGGCATTGGGGTGGTGAGGCAAACAGTCGGTGTGAAGCTGCATGTCACGCTCCCACAGGAAGGGCACGCGGTGATGGCCCTCGAGGCGCACGGCGCCACACGCCAGCAGCTCCTCGATGGCAGGGCCGATGATGACCGGGTCGATGCGATCTGGCCGCTCCCCCATCAGCCCCATGATCACCGCCCGGTCGGTGCCGTGGCCGATGCCGGTGGCGGAGAGTGAACCGAACAGCTGGACCTCGATGCGCGCCACGCGCTCGAGCCTTTCGCGCTCCTTAAGCTCGGCGACGAAATCGAAGGCCGCCCGCATGGGCCCCACGGTGTGGGAACTCGACGGCCCGATACCGACCTTGAACAGATCGAAGACGCTGATTGGCATGCTGATTTCCCCTACCGGAATTATTATCGTTGTCTTGGCTATCGCTCGAAGATCACGGTGCGTCTTGCATGCAGGAAGACGCGTCGTTCCACGTGCAGGGCCACGGCCTTCGCCAGTGCCAGACACTCGATATCCCGTCCCTTGGCCACCAGGTTCTCCGGATAATCGGCATGGCTGACCGCCTCGACCGCCTGGGTGATGATCGGCCCCTCGTCCAGGTCGTCGTTGATGTAGTGGGCCGTTGCGCCGACCAGCTTCACGCCCTTCTCGTAGGCCTGATGGTAGGGCTTGGCGCCCTTGAAGCCAGGCAGCAGCGAGTGGTGAATATTGATCGCGCGGCCACTGAGCCTTTGACACATATCGCTGGAGAGCACCTGCATGTAACGGGCCAAGATCACCAGCTCGGCACCGGTCTCCTCGATCACCCGGGCCACCTGCGCCTCCTGCTCGGGCTTGGTCTCGGGCGTGATCGGGAAGTGGTGATAGGGCAGCCCGTGCCAGGTGGCCAGCGCCTCCAGGTCGGGATGGTTCGATACCACCGCGCGAATCTCGATCGACAGCTGACCGGTACGGTAGCGGTACAGCAGGTCATTCAGGCAGTGATCCGCCTTGGAGACCATAATCACCACCGGAATGCGCGCTCCCGGCGCGGTGAGCTCGAAGACCATCTCGAACTCCCCGGCCCGAGCCGCGAAAGACGCCTGAAAAGTCTCCACATCGAAATCGGCATCCTGGGGGATGAACTCGGTACGGATAAAGAAGCGGTCAGCGAGGCGGTCGTCGAAGGACTGCTGCTCGGTAATGTAGCAGCCGCTCTCCTTGAGGAAGCGGGTGACCACGTCCACCGTTCCCAGCCGGCTGGGGCACTGTGCCGTGAGGGTCCAGGTGTCGGTGCTGATATCGGCACCAGGTTTCGTGAGGCTCATGGGTTGTCTCCTGACGCAGCAGGCCGGGGCGAGCGTGCAACGCCGATGCCGTACTCCTCGCCGGCATCAAGCAGCCAGCGATAGGTGTAATCAGCGAAGCTGCGGCGTACCACCAGCTCCCAACGTGTCTCGCTTGGCCGGCGCAGGATCACCGTTGTCTTGGCGAATACCGTGGTGACGCCCTTGCCGACCGGGAAGTGGCCGGGATGAACATCGTAGATCACCGACTTCATCAGCAGCTCCCGGGCGGCCTCGCCTTCCAGTTCGACCAGGGTCTGGCCGCCGCTGGCGTTGCTGATGGCGAAGTGAGCGCCAGCCAGTGCCTCACGCAGTCGGTTCTCCAGCTCAAACTCCTCGCCACCGGGCACGATCACCAGCCACTCGTCGGGGGAAAGCCACTGAACGGAACGCTCGGCCTCGGCGTCATGGACTAGCCCCTGGGGCTCACCGGGCAGCGAGACGCCGAGCACCTCGCGGACTGCCTCGTCGAGGACGATGGCGCCGCCGCGCAGGATCAGATGGCCGAGAAACGGCCGCTCGCGCAGCGTCACTCGACTCCTGGCGGTGGGAGTCGGCGCTCCCGAACGGCGGTAGGCGTAGGCCAGCGGTGACTCCAAGGGGACCTTGGCCTCGGTGCGGGTATCGAAGGTCCTGACCGTTTCGACGGCAATATTAGACATTCTGACGCTCCCCCTTGGGATCGATGAAGATCGGGCTGACGATGTCGGCCTCGTGGGTCTGGCCGTCGGCCATGGGCAGGTAGACGGTCTCACCCATCTTCTGCTGTCCGCCCTTGACCACGGCCAGGGCAAAGCCCGAACCCAGGGTTGGACTGTAGTAGCTGGATGTCACGTGCCCCACCATCGGCATGGGAATCGCATGGTTCGGATCCAGGACGATCTGCGCCCCCTCCTCCAGCACCACCTTGGGGTCTCTGGGCATGAGGCCCACCAGCTGCTTGCGGTCGGTGCGCGACGTATCCGGACGCGTCAACGCTCGCTGGCCGATCCAGGAGAACGGCTTGTCGTACCCCACGCACCACTGCATGCCGAGATCCTCCGGGGTCACCGAGCCGTCGGTCTCCTGACCGGCGATGATGAAGCCCTTCTCGGCGCGCAGGACGTGCATCGTCTCGGTGCCGTAGGGCGTCAGGCCGTATTTCTCGCCGTGGGCGAACAGCGCCTCCCAGACATGCCGGGCATAGTTGGCCTGGACGTTGATCTCGTAGGCGAGCTCGCCGGTAAAGGAGATACGGAACACCCGCGCCGGCACGTCCGCCACCTTGCCTTCACGCCAGTCCATGAACGTGAACGCCTCGCGGTCCAGGTCGATGTCGGTCAGCTCGGCCAGCAGCTTGCGCGCCTCGGGCCCGGTAACGGTCATGGTTGCCCAGTGGTCGGTCACCGAGGTGAAATAGACCTGCAGTTCCGGCCACTCGGTCTGGTGCCAAAGCTCCAACCATTCCAGCACGCCGGCCGCGCCGCCGGTGGTGGTGGTCATCAGGAAGTGGTTCTCGCCCAGGCAGCTGGTGGTGCCGTCATCGAACACCATGCCGTCGTCCTTGCACATCAACCCGTAGCGCACGCGGCCGGGCGCCAGCTTGGCCCACTTGTTGGTATAGACCCGCCCCAGGAACTCGCGGGCATCGGGGCCCTGGATGTCGATCTTGCCCAGCGTCGAGGCATCGAGAATCCCCACCGCCTCGCGCACGGCGAGGCATTCCCGCGCCACCGCCTCCGCCATGCTCTCACGTTCGCCGTTGGCGGCGTCCGGGCGGTCTTGTGGAAAGTACCAGGGCCGTTTCCACTGGCCCACCTCCTCGAACTCGGCGCCCTGCTCCAGGTGCCACTGGTGCAGGGCAGTGTGGCGCTCGGGATCGAACAGCTCCCCACAGTGGCGGCCGACGATGGCACCGAAGGTCACCGGGGTGTAGTTGGGACGGAACACCGTGGTGCCCACCTCGGGAATCGACTTGCCCAGGCAGCGGGCGGCGACGGCCATACCGTTGATGTTGCCGAGCTTGCCCTGGTCGGTGCCGAAGCCCATGGCCGTATAGCGCTTGACGTGCTCGATGGACTCGAAGCCCTCCCGGGTCGCCAGCTCGATACCCGCCGCGGTGACATCGTTCTGCAGGTCGACGAACTGCTTGGGCGCACGCAGGGTCGGCTTCTCGTGGGGCACCTGGTAGAGCGCGCAGGCGGCCCCTTCGCGGATGGCATCGACCTGGGGCAGGCTCACCGTCGCTGCCTCGAAGCCGGCATCGCTGGCCGCCTGACGGCCCGCCGCCACGCCGTCCGCCAGCACCTCGGCAATGGCGGTGACGCCATGGGCACCGCCGGCCGCGCTCACGCCCTTCACCAGGGTGGGAACGAAGGCGAGCAGGTCGTCACGCCAGGTCGGCCGCCCTCCCGTGTGGGAGGCCAGATGAATGACCGGGCTGTAGCCGCCAGAGCTGGCGATGGTGTCGCACTCCAGGGTCTCGACCTCACCGACGACCCGAAAGCCGTCCAGGTCGACCTTCGCCACCCGAGCGCCACGGACGCGCGTCTGGCCCTTGGCCTCGATCACCGCGCTGCCGTTGATGATGCGGATCCCCCGGGCTCGGGCCTGCTCGACCAGTTCGCCGTCCGGATTGGCGCGGGCGTCGGCGATGGCCACCACCTCGCGGCCGGACGCTTTTCCAAGGTCATGCCAGTCCAGGGCGACACGATAGGCGTAGTCGTTGCTGGTGGAGAGCACCAGCCGCCGACCTGGAATTACCCCGTAGCGACGAATGTAGGTCGACACAGCGCCGGCCACCAGGTTGCCCGGCACGTCGTTGTTGGCGTAGACCAGCGGCCGCTCATGGGTCCCGGTGGCCAGCACCACTCGGCCGGCGCGTACGCGATGCAGGCGCGAACGAACCTGTCGACGACCGTCGAGCCGGGGCGCCATCTCACCGAGATGCTCGGTGCGACGCTCATGGAGGGTCACGAAGTTGTGGTCGTGATAGCCATTGGCGGTGGTCCGCGGCAGCAGCGTCACGTTGTCCATACCGGCTAGTGCCTGCCGGGTTTCGGCAACCCACTCGTGCGCCGGCTTGCCATCGAGATGCTCACGGGTGTCCAGCAGCGAGCCGCCCATCTCCTCCTGCTCGTCGACGAGGAGCACCCGGGCGCCGCCGCGAGCCGCGGCCAGCGCGGCGGCGAGTCCCGCAGGGCCTGCCCCGATCACCAGCACGTCGCAGTGCTGATGCAGGTGATCGTAGACGTCCGGGTCGTTCTCCGCGGGGCTGCGCCCCAGGCCCGCCCCTTTGCGGATGAATTTCTCGTAGGTCATCCACAGGGAGGCCGGCGCCATGAAGGTCTTGTAGTAGAACCCGGGCGGCATGAACTTGCCGCCCAGCTTGCCGACCAGACTCATCATGTCGCGTTGGACGTTGGGCCAGCCGTTGGTGCTGCGCGCCTCCAGGCCATCGAACAGCGCCTGCTGAGTCGCCCGCACGTTGGGCACCTGCCCGGCCTCGGTGCTGCCGAGCTGGACCACGGCATTGGGTTCCTCGGCACCCGCCGCCACGATGCCCCGCGGGCGGGAATACTTGAAGCTGCGATTGACGATATCCACGCCGTTGGCGAGCAGCGCCGAGGCCAGGGTGTCGCCGGCATGGCCCTGGTAGCGCTTGCCGTTGAAGGTGAAATGCAGCGTGCTGGCGCGGTCGATACGTCCGCCCTGGCTGAGGCTGACGCGTCGCACCGATGCTGCTGCCCTGGGGATGTTCCGCGGTAAACGACGGCTGCTCGCCCATCTTGTAGGTCTCGAGGATCTCGTAACTCACGGTGTGGCGCGTGATGTTGAAGAACTTGCGACACCCCACGGCGTGCACCCACAGCTCGTGATGGATGCCGCGGGGGTTGTCACGGAAGAACAGGTAGTTGCCCCACTCCTCGTCCGTACAGGCCGCGGGGTCCGCCGGACGGGCGATATGCGCCTGGCCTTTGGGGTGGAATTCCTCCTCTTCCCGGAGCTCGCCGCAATAGGGACAGTAGATATGGAACATTGATTATTTCCCCCGTAATCGGGATAGAAGCTGAGAGCTTCTGCGTCAGCGAGCCGCGTGAGGGCAAGGCGTTCGACGAGAGAGGAGCCGCAGTGTACGGAGTAGGTACATGAGGACTCCGATGAGTCGAACAACGCTGCCATCGCGTGGCGCAGCTCGCAGAAATTAGTGGGCCACGCCGGCGGCACCGTGCTCATCGACGAGCGCCCCGCTATGGAAGCGGCCAATGGAAAACGGCGCGGCAATCGAGTGCATCTCACCCTTGGCAAGACTGGCAGCGAAGACATGCCCCGACCCCGGGGTGGCCTTGAAGCCGCCGGTCCCCCAGCCGCAGTTGAAATAGAGTCCCTTGACCCGGGTCTTGGACAGAATCGGACAGGCATCCGGGCAGGTATCGACGATCCCGCCCCACTGGCGGTTCATGCGCACCCGAGAGAAGATCGGAAACATCTCGACGATGGCCTGCAGCGTGTGCTCCACGGTGGGGTAGCTACCGCGCTGACCGTAGCCGTTGTAGCCGTCGATACCCGCGCCGATGACCAGGTCACCCTTGTCCGACTGGCTGATGTAGCCGTGCACGTGGTTGGACATCACCACGGTGTCGAGCACCGGCTTTAGCGGCTCCGACACCAGCGCCTGCAGCGGATGCGATTCCAGCGGCAGCTTGATGCCGGCCATCCCGGCCAGCACGCCGGAGTTGCCCGCGGTCACGCAGCCCACGGTCTTCGCCTCAATGTCGCCCCGATTGGTGTGCACCCCGTAGATCTGGCCGTCGCGGATCTTGAAGCCGGTCACCTCGGTCTGCTGGAGGATGTCCACGCCCTGGGCATCGGCCGCTCGGGCGAACCCCCAGGCCACGGCATCGTGACGGGCCACCCCGGCTCGCGGCTGCCAGGACGCCCCCAGCACCGGATAGCGAGCGTTCTTCGAGCAGTCCATGATCGGCACCAGGTCCTGAACGCCCTTGGCGTCCAGGACCTCTCCATCGATGCCGTTGAGACGGTTGGCGTTGACCCGGCGCTGGATATCCCGCATGTCCTGCAGGGTATGGCCCAGGTTCAACACGCCGCGCTGGGAGAACATGACGTTGTAGTTGAGGTCCCGGGAAAGGCCCTCCCACAGCGTCATGGAGTGCTCGTAAAGAGCGGCTGCCTCGTCCCACAGGTAGTTCGAACGCACGATGGTGGTGTTGCGGGCGGTGTTGCCGCCGCCCAGCCAGCCCTTCTCGATCACCGCCACGTTCTTGACCCCGAACTCCTTGGCCAGGTAGTAGGCGGTGGCCAGGCCGTGGCCCCCGCCGCCGACGATGATCACGTCGTACTGCTTCTTGGGCGCAGGGTTGCGCCACTGGCGCTCCCAGTTCTCGTGGTGGCTCAGCGCGTGCTTGACCAGCCCGAAGCCTGAATAACGTTGCATAGGGATATCCTCGGGTTCAGGCGATGGTATCGACGGCAGTCTCGACGCCGGAGACAGCGTGGCCGTAGACCGGATGGCGAGCACACACTTCGGCGACCCTGGCCTTGACGTCGGCTTCCACGCTGGCGCTGTCGCGACCGGCTGCCAGAGCGTCCAGGATGTCGCAGATCCAGCCCGCCAGGGCTGCGCAGTCCGCTTCATCGAAGCCGCGGGTGGTGGCCGCCGGGGTGCCGATGCGCAGTCCTGAGGTGACGAAGGGGCTCTGGGGATCGTTGGGCACGGCATTCTTGTTCACGGTGATGTGGGCGCGACCCAGCGCCGCATCGGCGTCCTTGCCGGTTACGCCCTGGCGGATCAGCGACACCAGAAAGAGATGGTCGTCGGTGCCGCCGGAGACCACATCGTAGCCGCGCTCCATGAACACCCCGGCCATAGCTCGAGCGTTGTCGATCACCCGCTGCTGATAGCGCACGAACTCCTGGCCCATGGCCTCGCGAAACGCCACGGCCTTGGCGGCGATGACATGCATCAGCGGGCCGCCCTGCTGGCCCGGAAAGACCGCTCCGTTGAGTTTCTTGTAGAGGACCGCATCGCCGTGGGCGGAGAGGATCAGGCCGCCGCGGGGACCGCGCAGGGTCTTGTGGGTGGTGGTGGTGACCACATGGGCATGGGGGATCGGGCTGGGATAGTGGCCGGCGGCGACCAGGCCGGCGACATGGGCCATGTCCACCAGCAGCCAGGCGCCAACGGCATCGGCGATATCGCGAAAGCGACGCCAGTTGATGATGCGGGAGTAGGCCGAGAAGCCGGCGATGATCAGCTTGGGCCGGTGCTCGTGAGCCAGTCGCTCGACTTCGGCGTAATCGATCTCGCCGGTGTCCGGGTTCAGCCCGTACTGCACGGCGTGATAGTGCTTGCCGGAGAAGTTGGGCGCCGCCCCGTGGGTCAGGTGGCCGCCGTGGGCCAGGCTCATGCCGAGGATGGTGTCGCCCGGCTTGACCAGCGCCATGAAGGCCGCGGCGTTGGCCTGGGCCCCGGAGTGGGGCTGGACGTTGGCGTAGTCGGCGCCGAACAGATCACAGGCGCGGTCGATGGCCAGCTGTTCGACCACGTCGACGTGCTCGCAGCCGCCATAGTAGCGCTTGCCGGGATAGCCTTCGGCGTACTTGTTGGTCAGCTGGGTGCCCTGGGCCTCCATGACCTGGGGGCTGGCGTAGTTCTCTGAGGCGATCAGCTCGATGTGGGCTTCCTGGCGGACCATTTCGTCGGCGATGGCGGCGGCGATCTGCGGGTCGGTCGTTGAAAGATTGCTGGTGTTCATGGCATCACCCTGGTGGTTGGCTTCGTAACGTTAAGAGAAACGGGCGCGCGACGTATTCTGGAAACGACACTGCCGTCATTGCGCGAGACAGAGGCCCGAGGTCGAGACGGAGCGCGGCCAGAACGAGCCGATCGAGCGAGATCGCGTCAGTATTCCACCACCACGTCGCCCAGCGGCCTGCTGCAGCAGGAGAGGATATAGCCCTCCGCCACGTCCTCGTCGGTGATGCCGCCGTTGTGCTCCATGTCGACCTGGCCGGTGGCCAACGGCACGCGACAGGTCCCGCAGATCCCCATACCGCAGGCCTTGGGAATATGCAGGCCCAGCTTGGCCGCCGCGGAATGCACCGTCTCGCCCGGCTGAATGCGCACGCTCTTCCCCGTCATGCTGAACTCCACCCGGATCATGTCGGCCATATCGAACTCTTCGGCCGCTGCCTCGGCCTGCTCGACGTGCTCGATGACCTCCTCCTGGATCGCCAGCGGCGTGGCGCCGAAGGACTCCTCGTGGTAGTGCGCCATGTCGAAGCCCTGCGCCCGAAGCAGGCGCTTGATGGCCTCCATGTAGGGCGTGGGGCCACAGCAGAAGATCTCGCGCTCCATGAAGTCCGGCGCCATCAGCTCGAGCATCGGCAGGCCGAGGTAACCGCGAAAGCCCGCCCAGGCTTCCCCCAGATCATCGCTGCGCTCGCAAACGATATGCAGCATGAACTCGGGAATCCGCGAGAAAATATGGGCGAGCTCGCGGTGGAAGATGATGTCCCGCGGGGTGCGGGCGCTGTGGACGAACTGCAGATCCACGGCCGCATTGGTATCGAAGAACCAGCGTGCCATGGACATCAGTGGCGTGATGCCGACACCGCCGGAAAGCATCAGCACCTTGTCGGCCGGGTAGTCGATGACGTTGAAGTTGCCGACCGGCCCATGCACAGCCAGTTCATCGTTGACCGCCAAGTTGTCATGAAGCCAGTTGGATACCAGGCCGCCCGGAATGCGCTTGACGGTGATCGAAAAGCTGTAGGGGACGGAAGGTGAGCTTGAGATGGTGTAGGAGCGCATCACCTGCTGGCCATCAATCTCCAACTCCAGCGTCACAAACTGCCCGGGCTTGAAGAAGAACATCACCGGCTGTTCGGCCATGAAACAGAAGGTGCGGGTATCCCAGGTTTCCTGAATCACCTTGACGCAGCGCACCAGGTGTCGGCCGTTGGTCCAGGTCTGGGTCGTGACGGGATTGAGAAAGCTTGTTGTCATTATCGTATCGCCCAGGCTGCAGCATGAAGGTCTCCGGCGGCGTTACGACCGGATGCCGTTGTGCGCATTCTGAGCAGGCTGATGGTCCACGACTTGCCTGCCAGCGACGCGGACATGCCCGTGGACTCCGGAACGTTCATCCATTGTTGCGCGTCTCGTCGCTGCCGTATCAACGAGCGTCGCGGCCAGACAACTGGCTTCCAGGCCGCTGATCCACACTCGCCGCAATCCGTCACACTCTTATCCCGTGAGCGGCCCTCCACAGGATCCCGGTTCCCCCGAACAACCCCGAGGCCGCCCAAACGGCCCAGCAAGAGGACGTATCGTCATGGACCCCATATCTCCCGCCCACCTGGACGATCCCCTGGCATCGGCACGCAAGGCCACCGCCGAGATGCTGAATCAGCGCCGTCGGCACTTCTCGTTGCCCCAGCCCTTCTATAACGATGCCCGGCTGTTTGCCCTGGACATGCAGGAGATCTTTGAAAAGGAGTGGTTATTCGCCGGGATGACCTGCGAGATTCCTCTCAAGGGGAACTACATGACCCTGGACGTGGGCGACAACCCGGTCATCATCGTGCGGGGCGATAACGGCAGGATTCATGCCTTCCACAACGTGTGTCGGCATCGCGGCTCCCGCCTCTGCACCGGCGACAAGGGCAAGGTCGCTAAGCTGGTCTGCCCCTATCACCAGTGGACCTACGAACTGGACGGCCGGCTGCTGTTTGCCGGCAGCGACATGGGCGCGGCCTTCGATCTCGCCGCCTACGGCCTCAAGCCCGTGAACGTGCGTAGCGCCGGCGGCTATCTCTTCATCAGCCTGGCCGACGCCCCCCCGGCCATCGATGATTTCCTCGAGAGCCTCGAGCACTACCTCGCCCCTTATGACATGGACAACGTCAAGGTGGCCGCGGAATCCAGCATCCTCGAGCATGCCAACTGGAAGCTGGTCATCGAGAACAATCGCGAGTGCTATCACTGCAGCGGCGCCCATCCCGAGCTGCTCAACTCCCTGCAGGAGTTCGACGACAGCGACGACCCGCGTGCCACGCCGGCCTACCGGGCGCTGGTGTCCCGCAAGCAACAGCAGTGGGAGGCGATGGGCGTGCCCTGGAAGCTCAGCCGCCTGGGCAAGCGCAATCGACTCACCCGCACCCCGCTACTGGAAGGCACGGTCTCGATGACCGTCGATGGCCAGCCGGGATGCCGCAAGCTGATGGGCCGGCTGCCCAGCGCCGACCTGGGGGTCTTGCGCATTCTCCATCTGCCCAATTCCTGGAACCACTTCATGGGCGACCATGCCGTGGTGTTCCGGGTGATGCCGCTGGGGCCTCAGCAGACGGTGGTGACCACCAAGTGGCTGGTCCACCAGGATGCCGTGGAGGGGGTCGACTACGATCCGGCTCATCTGCGTCGCGTCTGGGATGCCACCAACCAGCAGGATCGTCGCCTGGCGGAGGAGAACCAGCGCGGGATCAACTCCCGGGGCTACGAGCCCGGGCCCTATTCGGAGACGTTCGAGTTCGGCGTCATCGACTTTATCGACTGGTACAGCGAAAGCCTGCTGGAGAATCTCGGCCATACTGCGCCGCATCTGAGGGTGGTAGAGGGCTGAGGTCTTCCTCACCGAACGACATGGCCCCCGGTGGATATCACCGGGGGCCATGTCGTTCTGAGCCGTGCGTCACAGCAGCATCTTTCCGTGATGCACGGCCCTGCTCCTGCTCAGTCGTCTTCCACCAATGCTGCCACCACACGCTCCAACCGGCAGGCCGCATACTTGAACTCGGGGATCTTGCCGAAGGGGTCCAGCGCCGGGTTGGTCAGTAGATTGGCCGCGGCCTCCACGTAGCAGAAGGGCACGAACACCATGCCTTCCTGCATCAGCGGGTCGACCCGCGTCTTCAGGGTGATGGCGCCGCGCCGGGTGGTGATGGTGAGCGGTTCGCCCGGCGTCACGCGCAGGCGCACCAGCTCGGCCGGGGCGAGGCTCGCCACCGCTTCGGGCTCGAGGTCGTCGAGCACCCGGCTGCGGCGGGTCATGGAGCCGGTGTGCCAGTGCTCGAGCTGGCGCCCGGTGATCAGCACCGTGGGGTAGTCGCCGTCGATGGGCTCGTCCGGCGGCAGCGGCCGGGTCGGGGCGAACCGCGCCCGCCCGCTGGCGGTGGGGAAGGCATCACTGAACACCACGTCGGCCCCGGGGGCGTCATCGGCCGGGCACGGATAGGTCACCGAGCTCTCGCGCTCCAGGCGCTCCCAGGAGATATGATCGAGCGAGGCCATGCCCTGTTTCATCTCGGCGAACACCTCGCGCGGGTGGGTGTAATCCCACTCCAGGCCCAGACGATTGGCGAGCTGCTGGATGATCCACCAGTCGGGCTTGGCGTCGCCGGGCAGCGGCACCGCGGCGCGGCCCAGCTGCACCTGGCGGTTGGTGTTGGTCACCGAGCCATCTTTCTCCGGCCAGGCGGAGGCCGGCAGGATCACATCGGCGAACTGGGCGGTCTCGGTGACAAACAGATCCTGCACCACCAGGTGCTCGAGCGTGGCCAGGGCCTTGCGTGCATGGTCGAGGTCGGGGTCGGACATCGCCGGGTTCTCGCCGAGGATATACATC
>JAIVHL010000232.1 GCA_020201075.1 Halomonas sp.
GCTCTATCTGATCGGCTATCGCCAGCTGGACCTGGAGGAGCAGGGACCGTGAGCACAACTTTCGAGACCTGGCGCGACCGCTTCGAGCGGCTGCGCGCCCACAAGGCCTTCGAGCTCACGGTGATCACCATCATCGTGGTCTCGGCGCTGTTGATTGGCGCCAAGACCTATGAGGAGGAGGTCAGCCGGTTTCAGGCGGCTATTCTGTGGCTCGACGTGGCGGTAACGGTGTTCTTCCTGGTGGAGATCCTGATTCGCATCGCCGCCGAAAAGCGCCTGCGCGACTTTTTCCGCAAGGGCTGGAACATCTTCGATTTCCTGATTGTCACTGCCAGCCTGATTCCCCTGGATGATTCGGAGATGGTGCTGCTGGCCCGCCTGCTGCGCATCTTCCGGGTGCTGCGTCTGGTATCGATGATTCCCGAGCTGAGAATGCTGATCGGCGCGCTGCTCAAGTCGATTCCGCGCATGGGCTACGTGGTGCTGCTGATGTTTATCATCTTCTACATTTACGGTGCTCTCGGCAGCTTCCTGTTCGCCAGCGTGGACGAGAAGCTGTGGGGCAACATCTCGCTGGCCATGCTGACGCTGTTCCAGGTAGCTACCTTCGAGAGCTGGGCCACGGCGGTGCTCTACCCAACCATGGAGCACTACCCCTATGCCTGGATCTATTTTCTCACCTTCATCTTCCTCAACGCCTTCATCTTCCTGAACATGATGATCGGCATCGTGCTCGATGTGATGCAGAAGGAGAGCCTGGCCATCGAGCTGGAGACCGGGGAGGGCGAGGCCGCGGAGCTGCATGGACTGCGCGACGACGTGCGTCAGATGCGCGACCAGCTCACGCGCATGGAGGCGCTGCTGGATCGCCAACGAAGTTAAGCCGACAGGCGCTGGGCGTAAAAGATTGACAATGGGGCTCAACCTTGATTCTCTAGCCACATGAATATTGCTGCGTACAACCTCGACCTACGACTACCAGCCCGCTCCTGAATACGAGCGGCGATGTCATTTGCATCGCATGCAAACCGGTCGAAACGAGGTTGTACCATGTTCACCACCCCTTTAAGCAACGCCATGTATTCCCGTAGAGTCGCTCGCGTCAGCCGAAGTGCTGCCGCTTGTGCGATCATATATGAAGCGAGTCTCGACGCCCCGACCGGCCAGTGCCCGTCGGGGCGTCATCGTTTCTGCACCGCCCACTGATTTCGCCGCACCGTCGCCCAGGGAGAACGCCGCCATGATGCTCGACAACCCCGCCGCCAAGTACCGCCCCTTCGTTGCCGTCGATCTGCCAGACCGCCAGTGGCCCAGTCGCCGCATCGAGCAGCCACCGATCTGGACCAGCGTCGACCTGCGCGACGGCAACCAGTCGCTGATCGATCCCATGGACCAGGAGCGCAAGCAGCGCCTCTTCGACCTGCTGGTAAAGGTCGGCTTCAAGGAGATCGAGGTAGGCTTCCCCTCAGCTTCCCAGACCGACTTCGACTTCGTGCGCTCGCTCATCGACAACGACAAGATCCCCGATGACGTGACCATCCAGGTGCTGACCCAGGCCCGCGAGCACCTGATCGACCGTACCTTCGAGGCGATCAAGGGGGCGAAGAGCGCCATCGTCCATGTCTATAACGCCACCGACCCGATGTTCCGCCGGGTGGTGTTCAACGTCAGCAAGCCCGAATGCATACAGATCGCCGTGGACGCAACCACCCGCATCCGGCAGCGCATGAGCGAGGCGCCAGAGACGAACTGGACCTTCCAGTACTCGCCGGAGCTGTTCACCACCACCGAGATGGACTTTGCCAAGGAGATCGTCGAGGCGGTCATGGTTGCCTATGGCGCCACCGCCGAGACGCCGATGATCGTCAACCTGCCGGCCACCGTGGAGGTGGCGACGCCCAACAACTACGCCGATCAGGTGGAGTGGTTCTGCCGACACGTGAATGATCGCGAGGCGCTGATCGTCAGCGTGCACCCGCACAACGATCGCGGCACCGGGGTGGCGGCCGCCGAGATGACCCTGATGGCCGGCGCCGACCGTGTGGAAGGCACCCTGTTCGGCAACGGCGAGCGCACCGGCAACGTTGATATCGTCACCCTGGCCATGAATCTCTACACCCAGGGCGTCCACCCCGGGCTCGACTTCTCCAACATCACGCCGATCATGCGCGAGGTGGAGTACTGTAACCAGCTGCCGGTGCATCCGCGTCACCCCTACGTGGGCGACTTGGTGTTCACTGCTTTCTCCGGCTCGCACCAGGACGCCATCAAGAAGGGCATGGCCGATCGCCGCGCCAATCCGGACGCCATCTGGGACGTGCCCTACCTGCCCATCGATCCGTTGGACGTGGGCCGCAGCTACGAGGCGGTGATCCGCGTCAATAGCCAGTCGGGCAAGGGGGGGATCTCCTATCTGCTGGAGCAGGAGCACGGCATCGAGCTGCCTCGCCGACTCTCCATCGAGTTCAGCCAGGTGGTGCAGGAGGTGGCCGATCGCACGGGCAAGGAGATCACTTCGCAGATGATCTATCAGGCCTTCGCCGACGAGTACCTTGGGCAGACAATGCCCTACGCGCTGGTCAGCCATCGCCTCTCCTCGGAGCCGGACAGCCCGAAGGTGAGCCTGGAGGCGACCATCGAGGAGCGCGGCGAGCGTCATACCATTCAGGGCGAGGGCAACGGTCCGCTGGCGGCCTACATCAAGGCGCTTGCCGGTGCCGGTCACGATGTCGAGATCATCGACTACCACGAGCATTCACGCGGCCAGGGCGCCGACGCCGAGGCGATCGCCTACGTGGAAGTGCGCATCGATGGCAAGGCGGTGTTCGGTGTCGGGACCGACGAGAGCATCACCAGCGCCTCCATGAAGGGCGTGATGAGCGCCATCAACCGGTACCTCTCCTCCCAGGCACCGGCGCCCAATGTGACCGCGGCGTCGCTGGCCTGAGGCCTACCTCTGCTGGTGGGCCAGCCAGGCCCGCCAGCCACCGTACTCGGTTAAATTCCTTGCCTCATCGGGCTCATGAACAAACCCTGCCGCACAGATGAAACCGGTCTTCCATTCGCCGCTGGCCAGCTCCACCTGGCCGAGACCCAGCGGTGCGGGAATGCC
>JAIVHL010000152.1 GCA_020201075.1 Halomonas sp.
CCCGCGCCACCCGGTGCCAGTGCACCACGTCCTCGCGCACCGGATAGAAAGGGGTCAGGTCGAAGCCGCCGCCAAACCACCAGACGGGCTCTTCTCCCTCCTTCTCGGCGATGAAGAAGCGGATGTTGCCATGGCTGGTGGGCACATGGGGATTCTCTGGATGCAGCACCCAGGAGACGCCCACCGCATGGAAACTGCGCCCAGCGAGCTCGGGCCGGGCAGCGGTGGCCGACGGCGGTAGCCGCTCGCCGAAGACGTGGGAGAAGTTGACCCCGCCCTTTTCGAACACCCTGCCGCCCTCGATCACCCGGGAGCGCCCGCCACCGCCTTCGGGGCGGTCCCAGGCCTCCTCGCGGAAGCCTTCGCCGCCGTCTTCGGCGGCAAGGCCCGCACAAAGGCGATCTTGAAGGTCGAGCAGGTAGGTTTTGACGTCGTCGAGTCGGTCGGGAGCCAAAGCGTTCTCCTGGTGCAAGGCGGTTGATTAACAGTCATCAGGGGCGCATCAGCTGGCCGGTAACCAGATCGCGGATGGTGCTGGGGCGCTCAAGGCCACCGAGTTCGCCTTCGACGATGGCATCGAGTTCGTCGCCAAAGATGCTGCGAACCTGGTCGGCATTCATGGCCGGCGGCTCGCTGGCCTTGTTGGCCGAGGTGGAGACGATGGGCCCACCAAAGGCATCGCATAGAGCTGACACCAGCGGATGGGCGCTGACCCGCAGCGCCACACTGGCGTGGCCGCCACGGACCAGGCCGTGACTGCGGCCGTTGTCGGGTACCAGCCAGGTATTGGGCCCCGGCCAACTGGCCGCCAGAGGCGCGTGCAGTTCGAGGGGCAGTCCCTCCAGCCAGGGCGCGAACTGAGCGATGCTGCCAGCTATCAGAATCACCCCCTTGACGGGGTCGCGCTGCTTTAGGCGCAGCAGCCGCGTCAGCGCCGCGTCGTTGTCCGGGTCGCAGCCAAGCCCCCACACCGCTTCGGTGGGGTAGGCAATCACTCCGCCACGGCGCAAGACGTCAACGGCGTGGGCGATCCGACTGGCCTGACTCATGGGGGCTCCTCGGCGATGGACACGTCTGTGTGCATGAATTTTCGAGAATTCTATCACGCCCCCGAGAGCCGCACCCAGCCGCCGGCGGCGTGGGCCACCCGTCCCTCCAGTTCCAGCTCCAGCAGGCGCCGCTGGCACTCGGCGATGCCCAGACCCGAGAGTCCCACCAAGGTGTCCACCGGGGTTGGATTACCGCTCAACCACGACAGCAGAGGGTCGCCGGGGAAGGCTTCGTCCTCGGCATGGGCCTGGCCGGGGAGCGCCAGGGGGCTCGAAGCGGGCAGCCACTGGGTCAGCTCGGCGACAATATCGTCCACATCGCGCACCAGTACGGCCCCATCACGGATCAACCGCAGGCAGCCCAGGGCCTGGGGGTTGTGGATGGAACCGGGCAATGCGAACACCTCACGCCCTTGCTCTCCGGCCAGACGGGCGCTGACCAGTGAGCCGCTGCGCTCGGCCGCCTCCACCACCAGCACGCCGAAGGAGAGACCGGTGACGATACGATTGCGCCGAGGAAAAAAACCTGGCCGTGCGCGGGTACCCGGCGGGTGCTCGGCGAGCAGCAGACCGCCGGGCTCGCGCAGCCGAGCATGCAGGCGATGATGCCGCGGTGGGTAGGCCACATCAACACCGCAGCCGAGCACTGCCACGCTGGGGCCGCCGGCGTCCAGTGCCGCCTCTTGAGCGGCAGCGTCGATGCCCAAGGCCATGCCACTCACCACGCACCAGCCGCGACCCGCCAGTTCGCGGGCAAAGGCGGCGGCGTTGGTCAGCCCTTCGCGAGTGGCTCGACGCGCACCCACTATGGCTAGCCTGGGCGGTGCGAGTGCGGCGAGATCGCCCCAGGCCCACAGCAGCGGCGGTGGGTCGGGGATCTCAGCGAGCCACGCCTCGGCGCGGGCAATCTCGTCACTCAGCGGGCTGCGCCCGGGATGGTCCAGCCACATTCGCAGCGACGTGGCGGCCTCCCGGGGCAGCAGCGCCAGCCAGCCGTCGGGCCATGCCTTGGCCGTAGCGGCCAACTCGGTCAGCCGTGCCGCCCCCAGACCGGGCAGATTGGAGAGGACCAGCCACTCCCGGGAACCGAGCCGCCGGGCGGTCATGGCATGACCTCAGCGTAGAGCGGCGCCCAGGGCGCGCTCGGGGGTATGCACACGGTCGCCCACCGAGAGCGAACGGCTGGCCTTCATTACCAGGGCGTAGCTCATCTTCTCGTAAGGCCGGAAGACCATCACCAGTCCGGCATCCTCGCCGGGCAGACGCAGGGATTCGCCGGTGCGCGGGTCGCTGACCAGTTCGCCACGCTGCTCGACCATCAACACATGCCCCGGTTCCAGGCCGTCTCGGCGGCCGCGATCGAGTGCCACCACCTGGAGACGGCCGATGAACTGAACACCCCCGGGCACCGACAGGATCGTTCCCTGCACTTCGCGCTCCGGAGCGCGAGGATAGAACTCGGTGACAAGGTCACGCACCTCCAGCGGCAGCACGATATCGTCATTGCGAACCTCCTGGCGCGAGGAGGTCACCTCCATCACCACGATCTCGCCTTCCTGACGCTCTCGGCGCGCCTGGCCCACGCTCTCCAGTTCCAGGCCCAGCAGTTCGCCGCTGGCCGGATCAAGGAAGCGCTCGCCGACTCGGTAGAATCCGACCCGGCCGCTGCCTTCCACCTCGCCGCGAGCATAGAGACGGTCACCCACGCCGCTCATCAACCGGCGGTCATCGCCGCCGACCACATAGGCCAGCTCATCGAGAGACTCGGGGTCGTCAATAATGCGGTGATCGCGAAGGAAGTGGCGTACCGCCTCCAGGGGGATCGGTTCGATCGCCTCGCGGTGGGGAATGGTGCGCATTTCCGGAGAGAGCCGCACCTGGCCCTGGCCGCGCTCAAGCCCCAGACAGGGGCGACCGTTGCAGTCGTAAAGATAGACGACGTCGCCGGGGTAGATCAGGTGCGGGTTGCGGATCTGGGGGTTGACCTGCCACACCTCGGGCCACTGCCAGGGATGACTCAGGAAACGGCCCGAGATATCCCACAGGGTGTCGCCACGCACAACCGTGTAGCGCTCCGGGGCGTCACCCCTCAGGCCATCCGCCCAGCTGAGCCCCTGGGCCAGGGCGCCACCAGCCAGACCACCCAGGGCCACCGCCACACTCAACAGAACCACTGCCCTGGGCCGCCAGCGGCGCTGCACCTTGCCCTCGTTCGTCTGCTTCATCCCTGCTCTCCCCGGGTCGTATGGCCTGGATCAGGTCGCTCTCATCGAACCTGACCGGCGTGCTATAGTCTGAGATTATGGATGTAATACGCGTTCGGCGGTTTCTCTACCGACGTCGTCTCTTTAGAATAGTGTCATTCTGTAAATGACAGCATAACGGTGGAACCAACGCCATGGCCAAATTACCGATCCTCGAATTCCCCGACGAGCGGTTGCGTACAAAAGCAACCGCGGTTGACTCGGTCGACGATGAGGTCCGCCGGCTGGTCGATGACATGCTCGAGACCATGTATGACGCCAGTGGGATTGGGTTGGCCGCTACTCAAGTGGACGTCCACCGCCGAGTGATCGTGATGGATGTCAGCGACAACCAGTCTCGACCGCTGGTGCTGATCAACCCCGAGTTCACCCCCGTCGGAACTGAACGAGACCTGCTGTCCGAGGGCTGTCTATCGATCCCCGAATACTACGCCGAAGTCCCTCGGGCGCTTAGAGTTCACCTGAAGGCGCTTGGACGTGACGGCAACCCTTACGAGCTTGAGGCCGACGGCCTGCTGGCCCACTGTATTCAGCACGAGCATGATCACCTCGAAGGTGTCCTGTTTGTCGACTACCTGTCGCCGCTGAAGCGCGACAGGATCTTGAAGAAAATGCAGAAGCGCCACAAACTGATGCAGCCAGCCTGAATGCGCCACGCCCCAACATGAAGGCCGACGTTAATGCGTCGGCCTTCGTCGTTTCCGGTCGGCTCCGTTATCATTGAGGTCATCCACTCCCTGGCCAGGCCCGAACCATGCCCCGACCCCACGACTCTCATTCCCTCAGCGTCATCTTCGCCGGCACGCCCGACTTCAGCGCCGAGAGTCTGCAGGCGCTATTGGACAGCCGCCACCGCGTCATCGCCGTTTACACCCAGCCAGACCGCCCCGCGGGGCGCGGCCGCAAGCTGACACCGAGCCCGGTCAAGCGTCTCGCCCTCGAGCATGGCATCTCGGTTTATCAGCCGGAGACGCTCAAGGCGCCCGAGGCCCAGGCTGAACTGCTCGCCCTGGACGCTGACATCATGGTGGTGGTGGCCTACGGGTTGATCCTGCCGAGGGCGGTGCTGGCGATCCCGCGGCGGGGCTGCCTCAACGTCCATGCCTCGCTGCTGCCGCGCTGGCGCGGCGCGGCGCCCATCCAGCGCGCCATCGAGGCCGGCGACGCCGAAAGCGGGGTCACCATCATGCAGATGGATGAGGGACTCGACACTGGCGCCATGCTGCTGGTGCGGCGCACCCCGATCACCGCGACCACGACCAGCGGTGACCTGCACGCCAGTCTGGCTGAGCTCGGCGGTGAGGCGATCGTCGAGGCGCTGGACGCCCTTGCCGGCGAGGGACTGCCCGCTACGCCCCAGCCCGAGACTGGCGTCACCTATGCCGCCAAGCTATCCAAGGCCGAAGCCGAGCTGGACTTTCATGAGCCCGCCGCCACCCTGGCGGCCCGAGTGCGTGCCTTCAACCCCTGGCCGGTCGCCTGGTGTACCTTCAATGACGATCGCCTGCGCCTGCTGATGGCCGACGCGGGCGAACTCGCCGCTGGTGAGGCCCACTCTGCCCCCGGGGCCCTGCTCGACCACGACGGTGAGGCGCTGCGAATCGCCTGCGGCCCCGAGGGCCGCGAGGTGCTCCGGGTGACTCAGGCTCAGCTGCCCGGCGGCAAGGCGCTCCCGGTAAGTGACCTGCTGCGCGCCCGGGCCGAGAGATTCACGACTGGCCTGCGCCTAGGCCGCCAAGACGAAGAGGCCTCCGCATGAGCCAGCCCCCCGAACATCAGCTACGCGAACCGCGGCAACGCAAGCGGGGCCTGGAAAACGATGGCGGCCTGGCCGTCCGAGCCGCTGCCGCCCGTGCCCTGGTGCCGGTCATCACCGGCAAGGGCTCGCTCACCGGCCTCGATGACCACCAGGTAGTCGCCCGTGACCGCGCCCTGTTCAAGGCGCTCTGCTATGGCGTATGTCGCACCCTGCCGCGCCTCGAGGCGCTGGCAGCGAAGCTGCTGGTCAAACCCTTGAAGGTGCGCGATGCCGACGTCCAGGCGCTGTTGCTGCTGGGCATCTACCAGTTGCTCTACCTGCGCATACCGGCCCATGCCGCGGTGGGCGAGACCGCCGGCGCGGCCCGCCTGCTGGGCAAGGAATGGGCTACCCGCGTGCTCAACGGCTGTCTTCGCCGCCTGCAGCGGGAGGCCGCCGGGCTGCAGGACGAAGTGGATCAGGACCCGGCGATAGCCCTGCTGCACCCCAAGTGGCTGCTCAAGATGCTGCAACAGGCCTGGCCCGATGACTGGCGCGCCATCTGTGATGCCAACAACATGCCAGGCCCCATGACCCTGCGCGTCAACCGCCGCCACGGCGACCGCGAGGCCTACCTGGACAGGCTGGCCGCCGCCGGCATCCAGGCGCGACTCTGCCTGCACGCCCCGGACGGTGTCACCCTGGAGACTCCCTGCGACGTCCAACTCCTTCCCGGTTTCGCCAACGGCGACGTCAGCGTCCAGGACGAGGCCGCCCAGCTGACCAGCGTGTTGCTCGGCCCGACGCTGGCACCCCGCCCCGGCGCCCGGGTACTGGACGCCTGCTGCGCCCCCGGGGGCAAGACCGGTCACCTGCTCGAACTTTTCGACATCGAGGTGCATGCGGTGGACAGCGATGCCGAGCGCCTGGCACGGGTCGAAGACGCCCTGGGCCGGCTCGGGCTGGCGGCACGCCTGGCCCACGGAGACGCCACCGCCCGGGATTGGTGGGACGGCGCTCCCTATGATGCCATCCTGCTCGATGCCCCCTGCACCGGCAGCGGGGTGATCCGCCGCCACCCCGACATCAAGCGCCTGCGCCGCCCGAGTGACATCCCGGTGGCGGGCCCCGGCCGCCAGCTGCTGCCGGAGATCGACAGCCACGATGGCTTCTTCTATGCCAGACTGAAAAAGCGGTTGGGCTGAGCCATCGCCCCATCCGAGATGATTATTCGCCAGAGACAGGAGTCCGCATGAGCACCCATACCTACAAGCATATCGAGCTGACCGGCTCCTCCGAGGAGAGCATCGAGGCGGCCGTTCAGAATGCCATCACCAAGGCGAGCGAGAGCCTGCACGGCATGCGCTGGTTCGAGGTCACCGACACCCGCGGCCACCTGGAGCACGGCCGCGTGGCCCACTGGCAGGTCACCATCAAGGTCGGCTTTACCCTGGACTGATGGCGCGCTGTTCTTCTCCCGGCGGCTGGTTTAGGCTTGCCGCCACTTTGTTGCGGCGCACATATTGCGCCGTGCTCGCTGACAGCGGACATCGACATCCATGAAGATCATCATTCTCGGCGCCGGCCAGGTCGGTGGCACCCTGGCCGAACACCTGGCCCGGGAGGAGAACGACATCACGGTGGTGGACACCAACGGCGACAAGTTACGCGAACTGCACACCAAGCTCGACATTCGCACCGTGGTGGGCCCCGCCTCCTACCCCATGGTGCTGCGCCAGGCAGGCTGCGAAGACGCCGACATGCTGATCGCGGTGACCAGCCAGGACGAGGTCAACATGATCGCCTGCCAGGTCGCCCATACTCTGTTCCGCACTCCCACCAAGATTGCCCGGGTGCGCGCTACCGCCTACCTGACCCGCAAGGGGCTGTTCGCCCACGAAGCGGTGCCCATCGACGTGCTGATCAGCCCCGAGCAGGTGGTCACCGACCACATCCGCCGGCTGATCGAGCACCCTGGCGCCCTGCAGGTGCTGGAGTTCGCCGGCGGCCTGGTGCAGCTGGTGGCCGTCAAGGCGGTCTTCGGCGGCCCGCTGGTGGGCCAGGACCTGGCCTTCCTGCGCCGCCACATGCCCAGCGTGGATACCCGAGTGGCCGCCATTTACCGCCGCGACCGGCCGATCATCCCGCGCGGCGACACCGTGATCGAGGCCGATGACGAGGTGTTCTTCATCGCCGCTCGCCGAGACATTCGCGCGGTAATGAGCGAACTGCGCCGCCTCGACAGCAACTTCCGGCGAGTGGTGATCGCCGGAGGCGGTAATATCGGCGAGCGCCTCGCCGAGCATCTGGAGCACAGCCACCAGGTGAAGATCATCGAGCACAATCTGGAGCGCTGCACGGTGCTCTCCGAACGCCTCGACCGCACCGTTGTCCTGCACGGCAGCGCCACCAGCAAGCGGCTGCTGGAGGAGGAGAACATCGAGGAGTGCGATATCTTCTGCGCGCTGACCAACGACGACGAGGTCAACATCATGTCGTCGATGCTGGCCAAGCGCATGGGCGCCAAGAAAGTGCTGACGCTGATCAATAACGCCGCCTACGTGGACCTGGTGCAGGGTGGCGAGATCGACATCGCCATCTCGCCCCAGCAGGCCACCATTGGCAGCCTGCTGACCCATGTGCGCCGCGGCGATATCGTCAACGTTCACTCGCTGCGCCGCGGCGCGGCGGAGGCCATCGAGGCGATCGCCCACGGCGATACCCAGTCGTCGAAGGTGGTGGGCCGTGCCATCGGCGAGATCGATCTGCCGCGGGGGACCACCATCGGGGCCATCGTGCGCGGCAAGGAGGTGATGATTGCCCACGACGACGTCATGGTGGAGTCCGGCGACCACGTCATCCTGTTTGTGATCGACAAGCGCCGCCTGCGCGACGTGGAACGCTTGTTCCAGGTCGGCCTGACCTTCTTCTAGCCAGACAACCATGGGGAATCTCGCGCGATGAGCCTGCGCATGATCCTGCGCATCCTGGGGCTGCTGCTGATGCTGTTCAGCCTGACCATGATGCCGCCGATCCTGATCTCGCTGCTGTTCGGCGACGGCCAGTGGGAAGCCTTCGCCATCGCCATTGCCATCACGGTGGTGACCGGCGCGCTGATGTTCCTGCCCAACCGCCGTGCCCGCAAGGAACTGCGCACCCGCGACGGCTTCCTGATCGCCGCGCTGTTCTGGAGCGTGCTGGCGCTGTTCGGTTCCTTGCCACTGATGCTCGCCAGCGAGTCGGCGCTCTCGATCACCGATGCGGTCTTCGAGTCTTTTTCGGGTTTGACCACCACCGGGGCTTCGGTGATCACCGGCATCGAGACCCTGCCGGAATCGATCCTCTACTACCGCCAGCAGCTGCAGTGGCTGGGGGGCATGGGGATCGTGGTGCTGGCGGTGGCGATCCTGCCGACCCTCGGCGTCGGCGGCATGGCCCTCTACCGCACCGAGATCCCGGGCCCGCTCAAGGACTCGAAGCTCACCCCGCGCATCACCGAGACTGCGAAGGCGCTGTGGTATATCTACGCCTCCCTCACGGTAACCTGCATGCTGGCCTATATGGCCGCCGGCATGAACTGGTTCGACGCCCTGGGCCACAGCTTCTCCACCGTGGCCATCGGCGGCTTCTCCACCTACGACGCCAGCATCGGCCACTTCGATAGCGCCGTGATCGAGATGATCTGCGTCTTCTTCCTGATCGTTTCCGCAGTAAGCTTCAGTCTGCACTTCGTCGCCTGGCGAGAGCGCAGCGTGACCCACTACTTTCAGGACCCCGAGGCGCGCTTCCTCTTGCTCTTCCTCCTGGGTTTAGCGGTGATCACCGTGGTTTCGCTGTGGCTCACCAATACCTACGACACCCAGCGCGGCCTGCGCCACGGCATCTTCCAGGTCGTCTCGGTGGCCACCACTGCCGGCTTCGGCGTAGCCGACTTCTCGGCCTGGCCGGGTGCCCTGCCTTTCCTGCTGTTTATGGCGGCCTTCGTCGGCGGATGCTCGGGCTCTACCGGGGGCGGCATGAAGGTGATCCGGATCATCCTGATTCTCAAGCAGGGCATGCGCGAGGTGATGCGCCTGATTCACCCCAACGCAGTGATCGCTGTAAAAGTGGGCAGGGTAAGCGTGCCGGACGGCATCGCCCAGGCGGTATGGGGCTTCTTCTCGGTCTACGTAATGCTGTTTTTCCTGATGCTGGTGGGGGTAATGGCCACCGGGGTCGACCAGGTCACCGCCTGGTCCAGCGTAGCCTCGGCGCTCAACAACCTGGGCCCGGCGCTGGGTGAGGCCTCCAGCAACTACGGCGACCTGCCGAATCTGGCCAAGTGGATCCTGGTGATGGCCATGCTGCTCGGCCGCCTGGAGATCTTCACCGTGCTGGTGCTGTTCACCCCGGCCTTCTGGCGGCGCTAAGGTAATTTGGCCCGCTCGGGTCCATCGTGGATAATCCCTTCTTCTCACTCCTTCATACCGAGCGTCCATGACCGACTCCCAGGACACCGCGATGCCCACCGACTCGAAGCCCGGCGTCACCGGCCCGCGCCGCGTCATACAGGTGGGCGAGACCCGCTACACCCTGCTGGGCACCGCCCACGTCTCCGCCGAAAGCGCCGAGGACGTGCGCGCGCTGATCCGCTCAGGCGAGTTTGACGCCGTGGCCATCGAGCTGTGCGACTCACGCCACCAGAGCCTCGCCAACCCGGACGCCATGCACAATCAGGACCTGTTCGAGATCTTCCGCCAGGGCAAGGCGGGAATGGTGGCGGCGAGCCTGGCGCTGGGCGCCTTCCAGCAGCGCTTGGCCGAGCAGTCTGGCATCGAGCCCGGCGCCGAGATGCGCGCCGCTCTGGAGGAGAGCCGCGATGCCGGCTTGCCGCTACTGCTGATCGATCGCGATGTCGGCGTTACCCTCAAGCGCATCTACCACAACGTGCCCTGGTGGCAGCGCTTCTCGCTGTTCTCAGGCCTGCTGGGCAGCGTACTGTCGCGCCAGGACGTCTCCGCCGAGGAGATCGAGCGGCTCAAGGAGGGCGATGTGCTGGAGTCCACCTTCAGCGAGTTCGCCGCCGAATCCAAGACCCTCTTCACGCCGCTGATCAGCGAACGGGATCGCTACATGGTGCTTCGCCTGGCGGAGGATGCGCCCCCGGGACGCTACCGCCATGTGCTGGTGGTGATCGGTGCTGGACACATGAAAGGCATGGCCGAGGAGTTCGCGGCCCCCCTGCCCGAAGCCCCGACGCCGGAGCGTGAAGCGCTGGAGGTCACCCCGCCGCCGTCGAAGCTGTGGAAAACGCTGCCCTGGCTGATCACCGTGCTGGTGCTGACCGGTTTCGCCATCGGCTTTTCGCGTAACACCGAGCTCGGCTGGCAGCTGGTGGGCGAGTGGTTCCTGATCAACGGCGTGCTCTCGGCGGGCGCCACCCTGGTGGCCATGGCTCACCCATTGACGATAACGGCGACCTTCTTCGCCGCACCGCTCACCTCGCTGAACCCGACCATCGGCGCCGGCTTCGTGGCCGCGGGGGTGGAGCTCTACCTGCGCAAGCCCAAGGTGCGCGACTTCACCACCCTGCGCCACGACGTCACTTCGCTTGCGGGCTGGTGGCGAAATCGGGTCTCGCGCACCCTGCTGGTGTTCATGCTGGCCACCCTGGGTTCCGCTGCTGGCACCTGGATCGCCGGCTTCCGGATCGCCGGGGCGTTGTTCGGTAGCGGTACGGCCTGAGGCGATCAGGTCTTGCGGGCTAGCAGGCGCTGCATTGCCGCCGTCGGCGCTTCGATCTTCACGAAGCCTCGGCTGGCGGCGTAGCTGTCGTTGAAGGCGTCGAAGTAGTCGTCCAGGACCTGGGCGGCGTCGACGTCGCCACCCTGGCGCAGCAGCTCGGCGGCCACCTCGGCGGTGCAGAGATGCTCGGCGGAGGCGGGTTTTCGCAGCCGGTAGCGTGTCAGCCGCTCGGTGCGCAGCGGCAGTACCGGCAGCCGGTCGAGGTAGGAGCTCTTGCGAAAGATGCGCCGTGCCTGGCGCCAGGTCCCGTCCAACAGGATCAGCACCGGAACCCTACCCTCTCGCTTCACTTCCTCGACGGCCTCGATGCCCACCACCCGCTCGGCGTAGTCGGGCTGGTCGTCGGGAAAGATTACGAAGGGTGCGTAGCGCTCGTCTTCCAGCAGCGCCAGCAGCCGCTCGTCCGGCGCGGTGCGATACCAGGTAAAGACCTCGGTGTCCGGCAGCACGTCGCGGATCAGCCGGCCGGTGTTGGTGGGCTTGTGATGTTCCATGGGGTGGGTGATCAGCCACACCCGTGCCTCGCTTTCTGCCTTCACCGCATAGGGGCAGAGGCAGTTCAGCTCGGGCAGGTTGCAGCCGGGGCAGCGCTCGACGAAGCTCCCGCGGGACTTGAACTCACGCCGCGGCGGGCGCGGATGCCCCGTGGCGGGGTCATGGGAAAGCGCCCCGTCCAGAGGACGATCGGTACAGGTGTCGAGAGTCTCGTGCTGCATGGCGGCTACCGCATTGGAAGAGGCGCCGCATTCTAGCATAGGGCCAGCTCGGAGCTGATCCGTCAGCAGGCCCTGCGAGGAGGCGCCATTAATCCTTCCCTGGAGGCTACCTAGACCATCCCTGGTCCACGGACCTCCTCTTCGGCCTGCCCCCGGCGCTCCTCACTCTTCGCCACTGTCACTCCATTAACGTCTCCGGCACCCAGAGCCGCCCCTCACGACTCCAATGACGCACTAGTGCCGGCACCCCCCTGCCGGCGGGCTCACTGAGCCGGGTCACGCCCGGCGGCGCTAGCAGCTCCGCCTGGGGGTCAACCAGCACGCAGGGGGCAGCCAGCGGCGCATATTGCAACAGCGACGCCGCCGGCATCACAGCAAGCGATGTGCCCACCACCAGCAGCAGGTCCGCCTCGCTGACCAACTCACAGGCATCATTGAAGTGGGGCACCTCCTCGCCGAACCAGACCACGTCAGGCCTGAGCTGGCTACCCTTGTCACAGATGTCGCCCAGTTCGATGCCGCCACGGGGCAGCGGGTAATGCATGCGGCGGTCCACCGTGGAGCGCGCCTTGAGAATTTCACCGTGCAGGTGCAGCACCTGGCGAGAGCCGGCCCGCTCATGAAGGTCATCGATGTTTTGGGTGATGATGCTCACCCGGAAACCCTGCTTCTCCAGTGCCGCCAGCGCCTTGTGGGCGGCATTGGGGCGGGCACGGCGCACCTGATCGCGGCGCTGATTGTAGAACGCCAGCACCTTCTCCGGATCTCGCCGCCAGGCGCGAGGCGTGGCCACCTCCTCCACCGGGTGATTTGCCCACAGGCCATCCTCGGCCCGGAAGGTCTGGATACCGCTTTCGGCACTGATACCCGCCCCGGTGAACACCACCAGGTGTGGAGCCCGCTGGTCTGCCATTCATCACCTCTCGCCGCTATTTCTCGCCGCTATTTCTCACCCCGATCTCTCACCTTATCGATAGCCCTCGCCTGAAGCCCTGCTCGCTAGACTGAATTTCAGGGTGGTTCAGGATCAGCATAACACCGTGAATTCTCTCATATCACGCGCTTACGGATGGCCGAGGATATCTGCTCGAAGCCAATGACGGCGACAAGGACGATGAGGATGATGGCGAAGGCCTTGTCGTACTGAAACAGCCGCATGGAGGTAGAAAGTTCCACCCCGATACCGCCGGCACCGACCAGGCCCAGGGTCACCGCGGAGCGAATGGCCTTTTCAACACTGTAAAGGCTGGTGGCCGCCATGGACGCCAGGGTTTCCGGCAGTATGGCGCCGAATATCACCGAAATTCGTCCGGCACCGCTCGCCGTTAGCGCCTGACTCGGCCCGGGCCGGACCTCTTCGATGCGTTCGGAGAAGAAGCGGGCAGCAAAGCCGATGGTGTCCAGCACGATGGCCAGGATGCCTGCCAAGGGACCCAGGCCGACCGCGACCACAAAAATCAGTGCCCAGATCAGGTCCGGTATGGTGCGCATGGTGGCAATCATGAAGCGCGCGACCACTCGAACCACAGGGTATGGCGAGGTGTTGCGTGAGGCTAGTAGAGCAAAGGGTAGGCTCAGGATGATGCCCGCGGTGACGCCGACAACGGCCATGTAGAGGGTTTCCAGCATGGCGGAGGCGATCACATCCAGGTCGGACCAATCAGGCGGCACGGCTTGGGCGAGGAAGATCACCAGGTTGTTCATGCCTCGCCAGAGTCGCTCGGCGGAAATTTCGGCCGTTTGCACGCCTTGAAATAAGAGAAAGCCGAAGCCCAGGAGTATCAGCCAGGCGAACCAGGAGGGAGAACTCATCCGGGGAGGTGGTGCACTGACATGCTTGGTTGGCGGCGTGGAGGAGGTTTCGCTCATGAGGCCTCCAGATCGTGGGCGGTGATGCCGTTTTTGGGTGTGTCATCCATCGCTGTAGCAGGCTGGGCATCCACTCGGGTATTGCCACGATACAGATCGGCCAGGTGTTCGGAGTCGGCCGCCTCGGTTTTGCTGTCCAGTACGATTTCGCCGGCCTTCATGCCGACGATGCGATCGGCATATGCGGTGGCCAGTTCCAATTGATGCAGGGTGCAAAAGACGGTGAGCCGACGCTCACGCACCACTTCCCACAGCAGGTCCATGACCTCGCGGCCGGCTTTGGGGTCCAGGCTTGCCACCGGCTCATCGGCGAGGATGACGTCGGGCTCCTGCATCAGCATGCGGGCGATGGCGACCCGTTGCTGCTGGCCACCGGAGAGCTCGCGGCAGCGGCTGCCGGCATTATCGGCCATGCCTACCCGCTCCAGGCAGTCCATGGCTTTGGAGCGCAACTCGGTCGGCGCGATACTGGCCCAGACGCGCAGTATGCCGCCGGGGTAGCGGCCCATGGCACCGTAGAGCACGTTCTGCAGCACCGAGAGGTTTTCCACCAGATTGAATTGCTGAAAGACCACCCCGACACGGCGGCGTAGATGACGCAAGGCGCGGCCACCGGTCTGGGTGACAACTTGATCACCAATGCTGATGTCGCCGGCCTGGACCGTCTCGAGGCCATTCATGCAACGCATCAGCGTCGATTTACCACAGCCATTGGCGCCCAGCAGAACGACGCCTTCACCGCTCTTGATGTGCAGATCCAACCCGCGAAGTACATGTAGCTTTCCGTAGTACTTGTGCAGTCCGATTACGCTCAGATCACTCATGCGTAACTCCTCGCCAAAAAAAGCCTCACCCGGCTTTGCCAGGTGAGGAAAACGAGTAAACAGCGGTATCACGACAATGGTTAGTTCAGGTCGATGCCAGCGGCCGTGTAAGCCTGACGGATGACATCGTAGTCTTCCGGTTGACCGTCGAATGACATATAGGAGTCGCGGTTAAGGAACTTGTCCTGGTTGCGATCCGTAGAAATAAGGGCTTCCCACAGCGCGTCGGTGTTATCAGCCAGCACTTCGCGTAGTCCGGACTTGCAGTCGTCTGCCAGCGTGCCGCGCATCACGACTGGGTCACCCGGCAGTCGCTCACTCTTGGCGATGACGCGGTAGTCCCCGTCCGGGTCAAGCGCCTTTATCTTGTCGATATCCCTGTGTCCACCGCCCATGGCTGCGACGTCCCCGTTGACCAGCACGGCGGCACGGGCATCAGCGGCCATCACGATATCCAGGTCACGGTCTATGTCCAAGCCCGCGTTGACCAGCATCTGGCTGGGGATGATGTGGCCGCTGGTGGAGCCGACATCCTTCAGGGCAACACGGTGGCCTTTCAGGTCTTCCAGCGAGTGGATGTCGCTGTCGGCCTTCACGTAAAAGCTGCTGCCATAGTGCGGACGCTCGATGGAAAACAGGATTTCCACTGGCTGGCGGTCGTTGTACAGCACGAATTCAGACGGACCGGCAAAGACCAGTTCCACATCGTCGAACTGCAAGGCATTGCCGGCGGCGGTGCGGTTGCTCAGCGAGAACATTGCCAGCTCCAGCCCCGTGGTTTCCTCGAAGACTTCGCTGAACGGACCGAAAGCATCGCGCAACTGGCCCATGCCCTCAATGCCGGTGTCGGCCATACGAATCGGATTCGGGCAGACACTCGTCAGGTCGGTATTATTCTCGGCCTGCGCAAATGCGGGGGCACTCAGGGCCAGGCCCAGAGCGATGGAGGTGGTACACAGAAGAGTTTTCATCTCAACTTGCTCCCATTGGAAATGACCGGGTGATTTTCAGCAGTGGGAATAACCGTAGAGATGAACTGTGTCAGTTATGTGTCGGCAAGATGTCCGGGCGCGATGCCGCTGTGGTGATCTCGCTCCCCAACCATCCCAGCGGCGACCTCGAGCCCAATTACGCCGACCGACGCATCACACAGAGGCTAAAGGATGGCTGTCGACACCGGCAATCTCAGGGCGCTGGCCGATGATCGACAATCCGGCATGGCTGATGAGTAGCGGGACCGGCAACGAATTTGACGGTGGGCATGGGACTGTCTGAGCGAAGGGCAACGGCCGCTTTATTGCCATGCGCATCAGCGGATTATAAGCGTGTTAGGGGCCTAGTCTCACTGATCCAGAAGTTATTAACTTGAAAAAAAACAGAGCTTCCATTTTCTTTAACATTTTTGTAGCAAATGGTGGATACGCTTTGCTCATCTTCCATGGTTGGCTTCGCTGAGCTGAATTATGAACTATTTATTAAAGCTGTGTATGGCCGTGACAGTACTTCTTCCCATGGCGGTGATGGCAGACGTCAGTCTGAGCCTCGGTGATGGCGTCAGGATTATTGCCGTTAATGGGAATATGGTGACGGAACGTCTTGAAGCAGGTGATAACAAAGAGTTGAAAGTCGCTGACGGGAAGACGCAGCTAGCAGTGGAGTATTCCGCTGAGGTCAGAGGCGCTGCCGGTAATAAGTTCCTCGACACCAGTGATACCCATGTCTTGGTTTTTGTAGCCGATGAGACTTCTCTCACTCTGCAGGCACCCAACATCGATAGTCAGCATGAGATGGATGACTTCAATCGTTCTCGTCAATGGCTACTGGTCGATAACAGTGGGCGAGAGCTAGAGTACGTCATTGATGTACTTGAAAAGAAAGGGCTCCAGCTGGGCAGGAACTATGTTCAGGAGCTGGCGGCCTTCAACATGACTCGCTCCCCGGCGGCTTATTCGGCGGCGACTAAGATAATTGCGACTAAGACAATTAATACTGACGCTAATGCTGACGCTGTCGAGTCGGTCAATCCTGCTAACCAGGCCGTATCTGAGTTTGATGACAGTCGCTCCGTGGCTGATCAAGCCATGGTCGAAAAG
>JAIVHL010000153.1 GCA_020201075.1 Halomonas sp.
GGCGTGGCCCAGCAGCCGCTCCCCTTCGGCCGTGAAGCGGATGCGCCGTCCTTGCCGCTCATGCAGCACCACCCCGAGCGCCTGTTCCAAGCGGGCGAGCTGCATGCTAACGGTGGACTGGGTGTAGGCCATGCGCCTCGCCGCGGCGGTAACGCTGCCGGTATCGGCGATGGCCACCAGGGTCCGCAGCAGGCTCAGGTCGAGAGTCGGGACACGCATCGTTACATCACTATTATTGATGAATTGCATCAAGAAAGATCGTTATTGTGATGAGTGTGGACCGGATAGCATGCCGCCGTCATCCACCCGCACTCGTCCACACGATAATCGGAGGTCACGCGCATGCAGATCCTGGCTCCTCGGCTCGTTCGCTCCCCCTGGCATGGTATCGGCGCCGCGGGACTGGCGGTGGTGCTGTGGGCGCTGGTGCCGCTGCTGGTCGAGCAGGCGGGCGAGTTGCCACCGCTGCGCCTGTCGGCGCTGGCGTTGCTGGCCGGCGCCCTGGGCACCCTGCCCATGGCCCGTCGCCGAGGACGACGCGACGCGACACTGCCGGGCCCGCAACGCCTGGCGGTCCACCTGGGCATGCCGCTGCTGATGGCCGGCGCGGTGGGCGCCAGCTTCGCCGCTTTCAACCGGGCACCGACCGCCGAGGCGGCGCTGATTCTCTACACCTGGCCGGTGCTCTTCCTGCTGGCGAGTCGCCGGCTGGCGCTGGGCAGGCTGCCGATCTCGACGCTGGGCGGTGCGCTGCTGGCCTTCGCCGGCGCCGCCCTGCTGGTAGCGCCTCAGGCGCTGGCGGGAGGCGTGTCGGGCGCCTGGGGCGGCTACCTGCTGGCCCTGGCCGCGGCGCTGTGCTGGGCGCTCTATTCACTGGCCTGCCAGGTCCCCGCCTGGCAACTGGGCGAGCGGATGCCACACCTGCTGCTGGTCGCCAGCGTTATCGTCGGCGGCGCCAGCCTGGCCCTGGAAGGCACTACCTTTTTGCTCTCCTCGGCAGCGCTTGGCGCCGCTGCTGCCCTGGGGCTGGGACCCTACGGGCTGGCCATGCTGGCCTGGGACCGCGCGCTTAACGAGCCCGAGGCCCACCGCGTTGGCCACCTGGCCCACGCGGTGCCGGTGCTGGCCACCCTGTTCCTGGTGCTGGCGGGTGTCGCCACGCCGGACTGGCGGCTGCCCCTGGCCGCGGTGCTGGTGGTGGCGGGCAGCATGACCGCGAGCCGGTGAACGACGCTCAGCGCCCGATCAGCGCAGTGGTTAGCCACGGCTGCCAGGCCAGCAGCACCAGAGTGACCAGGCTGGCCAGCAGGAAGGGCAAGAGCGAGCGGAAGATGCGCATCGGCGAGGCACCGGTCATCGAGGAGGCGATATAGAGCCCCGCCCCCACCGGCGGAGTGAGCAGCCCCAGCACCAGGGTCAGACACACCACCACGCCGAACTGGTAGGGGCTGATGCCGAACTGCTGGGTCGCGATGGGCAGCAGGATCGGCACCACCAGAATCAGAGCGGCGATGCCGTCGATGATCATCCCCACCAGCAGCAGCACGCCGATCAGCAGCAGCAGAAACAGGAAAGGGTCGGTAGTGAGCGCGGCGATCCAGGCTGGGCGTGGCCAGGCCCAGCAGGATACCGCCGATGATGATCAGCGGAATGGACAGCGCCGGAAGTCCCATGGCCAGCGCCCGCATCGCCTCGGTGCGGCTGGGCCAGCGTCCCTTCGGATACTGCTGAATCAGCCCCACCACGGCGATGGTCAGGAAGAAGCTGAAGCCCAGCAGAAGCCCGGGCAGGATGCCGGCGATAAACATCTCGGCGATGGGTACCTGGGCCATCACCCCGAACAGCACGAACAGCATCGAGGGCGGAATGATCGGCGAGAGCAGCCCACCCGCGGCAGTGATCGCCGCGCCATAGGAGCGACTGTAACCCTCCTTCTCCATGGCCGGCACCATGGCACGCGACATGATGGCGATCTGCGAGGCAGCTGAGCCGATGATCGCCGCCATCATCATGTTGGCCACCAGGTTGATATAGGCCAGCCCACCGCGGAAGCCGCCCACCAGCAGACGCGCCAGGTCAATCAGCCGCCGAGTCACGCCACCCTCGTTCATCAGCTCGCCGGCCAGCATGAACAGCGGGATCGCCAGCAGTCCGTAGCTTTCTATCGCCGCGAACAACTGCTGGGGATAAGACTCGAACAGCACGCTGTTGCCCGAGACCTGGATATAGGCCATAGCGGTCAGCGCCAGCACCAAGGCGATGGGCACCGCGCCGAGCAACAGCAGCACAAAGACCGCGACGGTCATCGGCTGGCCCCCGGCGGCTCATTTTCTGGCGCCTCGGGCGCCTCGATCGGATCACCCAGCCCGCGCAGGGCAGAACACAGGTTGACCAGCCCGTGGAAAGTCAGCGACAGGGCGAACCAGGGCAGGATCAGCCACACCCAGAACTTCTTGATGCCCAGCGTCGAGGTATTCTCGGCATAGATGAAGTTGAAGGTCTCGCCCTGGAAGGCCCGAGAGTCAAAGCCCAGCCGGGCCAGTTCCAGCGGCTGGTACCAACGCCAGCAGAGCCATAGCAGCAGCACCGCGAAGACGAATACGGCGAGATCCACCAGGGCCATCAGCAGCCGGCGGCCAAAGCCCGGCAGGGCATCGGCCACCAGAGTGACGGCAATGCCCCGGCGACGCTTGAGCACTGCCCCGGCGATCAGGAAGGTCATCCAGATCATGGCGTAGATGGCGAGCTCGCTGATCCAGTAGAGCGGGCTGCCCGCGGCGCGAAAGGCGACGTTGACCAGAATCAGCAGGGTGACCGCCGCTGCGAGGGCGGCGGCGGCGATCTCTTCCAGACGGGCCAGGCGGTCGGAGAGGCGTGACAGCATAGGCTCTTCTTCCACTTACTGGCGCAGACGCTCGGCTTCCTCGCGAAGCGCCTCGAGCATGGGCGCCTTCTCGGCCCAGGTGGCCTCCCACTCGGCGATGGCCTCGCTGAAGAACTCGGCGTCGGCCTCGACGATATTGAGGTCCAGACCGCGGATCTCCTCCTCCTGGGCGGCGTCCATCTCCTGAAAGCCGGACAGCACGTTTTCCAGGTGCTCGGCCATGGTGGTCTCGATCAGCTCGCGGTCCTCGGCGGAGAGTTCGCGCCACACCCGACCTGAGACCACTCCCACCATAGGGAACATCATATGGTTGGAAATCAACAGGTTGTTGGCCTGCTCATAGAACTTGAGGATCAGGATCGAATCGAAGTCCATGTCGATGGCATCGACCTGGCCGTTGGCCAGCGCGTCATAGACCTCGAGCAGCGGCATGGGCGCCGGCGCCGCACCGGTGGCGGTATAGAAGTCGCGGATCGGTTCGAAGGGGGTGATGCGCAGACGCTGGCCGCGCATGTCGTCCATGCTCGTGATCGGGTCGCGGCTGAGTACCTGACGCATGCCAACCATGCCGTAGCCGACCCCCACTAGGCCGACTTCGGCAGGCATCAGTTCAAGCAGCTCGCCGGCAGTGTCAGAGCGCAGAAGACGCGCGGCGTGGTCCACGCCATCCACCAGGTAGGGGGCGTAGAGGGCGCCGAAGTCAGGGATGCGGTTGGAGATCTCGGCGATGGTCAGAAAGGCCATATCGAGCGCCCCGGTCTGCAGCTGCTGCACCATCTGCGCTTCGTTGCCCAGCTGCTGGGCCGGGAACACGCTGACGCTGTGCTCGCCATCGGAGCGCTCGTGGAGGCTATCGGCGAAAGCCTTAGCCTCGGTGCTCCACAGGTGCTGCGGCGGGGTGATCAACCCCAGGCGGAAGTCCCTTGCCTGCGCGGTCAGTGAAGAAGCGGCCAGTGCGGTAGCGGCCACTGCCAGGGTCAGCGTCTTGATGCGGTTCATGGAGGCCTCGTGTCAGTCCAGCGTGGGCGAGCCCTGCAGTCGGCCCACCCTTTTCGTTGTCGGGCTGGAAAGAGTACCGCAGGCCGGGCGTTGATGGCATCCATTCGCGCCCGGGGTGCTCACCCCGTGCCGCTGAGCGGGTTCTCGAAACGACGCACACTGGCCACAAAATCGCTGAATCGTTCGCCCTGGATCAGCACGTGCTCACGCAGCAGCGCTTCGGCGCGCTCGGCCTCCCCGCCGGAGATGGCATCAACGATGGTCTGGTGCTCGTCCAGCGAGGTGTTCATCCGGTGGCGAACCTGCAGCTGCAAGCGCCGGTAGGGCTTCAGCCGCTGCTTGAGCTGGCGGGCCTCGCTGGCCAGAAAGCCGTTATGGCTGGCCGCGTAGATGCAGGCATGAAACCCCTCGTTCTCGTAGTAGTATTCGTCGGGGTCACCCGCCCGGGCGGCGGCATCGCAGCGGGCGTGGGCCTCCTTCAGGGCAGCGAGCTCCACCTCGCTGATGCGCCGCGCGGCGAGGCGACCGCACATTCCTTCCAGTTCGGCCATCACCTCGAACATCTCGATCAGTGCCTCGATCCCCACCCGGGCCACGAAAGTGCCCTTCTTGGGCGATACCGTCACCAGTCCGCTCGCCACCAGTTGCTGGATTGCCTCGCGCACCGGTGTGCGCGAGACACTGAACTCCTGCCCCAGCGCCTCGGGGTCGAGGCGCTCTCCCGGCGCTCGGCGCCCGTTGATAATGTCATCCTCCAGTGCGTCCCTGAGTCGTTGTGCGCTGGAGCGCTTGGCACCCGTCATGCGACACCTCCCTTGATCAAGCCGCAGGGCCTAATAAGCGTATTTGGGCCCGAAATACCTATCACTAGCTTGACAGTAGCATATGTCAAGACTATTGATATATACATCAGCATCGCTGATAAACATCACAAAAATATCAAGCACACAACAACAATGCTGGAGACGCCCAATGAATCGCTATACCCTGCCCGCCGTTGCCGCCCTGGGCCTCGCCATCGCTGCCAGCTCCGTCTCGGCCGACACCGTCCTGCGAGCCTCCCACCAGTTCCCCGGGGGCCAGGGTGACGTCCGGGATGAAATGGTTCAGATGATGGCCAGGCATGTGGAAGACGCCGACGTTGGCCTCACAATCGAGGTCTATCCCGGCCAGTCGCTGTTCAAGGCCCGTGAGCAGTGGGGCGCCCTGACCCGTGGCCGCCTGGATATCACCTCCCTGCCTCTCGACTACGCCAGCGGCCGCCACCCGGAGTTTTCCGCCACCCTGATGCCAGGCCTGGTGCGCAATCATGAGCACGCCGCCCGCCTCAACGACTCCGAGTACATGGAGATGATCAAGGCGGTGATTCTCGACGGCGGCGCCCGCGTGCTGTCCGATGCCTGGCTGTCGGGCGGCTTTGCCTCCAGCGAGCGCTGCATCACGTCCCCCGACACCGTCGGGGGCCAGAACTTCCGTGCCGCCGGGCCCGCCTTCGAGCAGATGCTGGAAGCCGCTGGCGCCTCCATCGCCTCCATGCCGTCATCGGAGATCTATACCGCCATGCAGACCGGCGTTCTGGACGCCGCCAACACCTCCTCGATGTCGTTCGTCTCCTTCCGCCTCTACGAGCAGGTGGACTGCCTGACCGAGCCGGGTGACTTTGCCCTGTGGTTCATGTATGAACCGATTCTGATCTCCGAGCAGGTGTGGCAGGGCCTCACCGAGGAGCAGCAGGCCGCGCTGAGCGAGGCCGGCCAGGCTGCCGAGGCGTTCTTCGCCGCCGAGGCGGCGAACATCGACCGCCAGATGGTCGAGGTCTACAAAGAGAACGGCGTCGAGGTAGTGCGCATGAGCGAGGACGACTACAACGCCTGGCTCGATATCGCTCGGGAGACCTCCTACAAGAACTTCGCCGAAAACGTACCCAACGGCCAGGCCATCATCGACGCCGCCCTGGCCGTCGAGTAAGCCGTCGAGTGACCACCGACTGACCGGCCACCCCGCGGGGTGGCCGCCTCCACCTCACTCCCGAGGGAATCATGGCAACCTCCTCCTCACACCAGATCGCCGCTCGCCGCGGCCCGATCGGCGGCTACATACGCCTGATGGATCGGGCATCGCGAGCCACGGCCTACCTGGCGGCTCTTCTGTTCATCGCCGGTGTCGTCGTTATTTGCCAGATGGTCTTCACCCGCTACCTGCTGGGCATGAGCACCAGTTGGCAGACCGAGTTCACCGTTTTCTCCGTCACCGGCGCCATGCTGCTGGGCAGCCCCTATGTGCTGATGACTGGCGGCCACGTCGCCATCACCATCCTGCCTGACGCTCTTGGCGGCCTGGCCCGCAAGGCCATGCGGCTGGTCGCCGCCTTGGTCGGACTGGCCTTCTGCAGCGCCCTTGCCTACGCCGCCTGGATCTATGTCTGGGAAGCCTGGGAAGGCGGCTGGACCACCGGAACGGTATGGAATCCTCCTCTCTGGCCAGGCCTGATGCCGATGGCCATCGGGGCGACGCTTCTCAGTCTGCAGTACGTCGCCGAAATCCTGCGCGGGGGGAACTGAACATGGATCCGATCACCCTGGGAATCATCGTTGCCATCGCGCTGATCGTGCTGATGGCGATCGGCACCCCGATTGCGTTCGCTCTGGGCGGCGTCTCGCTGGTCGCGCTGCTTTATGACCGCGGTCTGCCGGAGCTGACCTATTTCGGCGAGACCTTCTTCGACAGGATCGCCGAATTCGGCTTCGTGGCCATCCCGATGTTCATCCTGATGGGCGCCGCAGTGGCGTCCTCCCCCACCGGGCGCGACCTATACCGCTCCCTGGACCTGTGGATGGGGCGTCTGCCCGGGGGCCTGGCCGTCTCCAACATCGGCGCCTGCACCATCTTCTCGGCCCTATCCGGTTCGTCTCCCGCCACCTGTGCCGCCATCGGCAAGATGGGCATCCCCGAGATGCGCACCCGAGGCTACCCGGATGGGGTCGCGGCCGGCTGCATCGCTGCAGGCGGCACCCTTGGCATCCTGATTCCGCCCTCGGTGACCATGATCATCTATGGTATCTCCACCGAGACCTCCATCGGCCGTCTGTTCATCGCCGGCGTGATACCTGGCCTGATGCTGGCCGGACTGTTCATGGCCTGGACGATGATCGCTTGCCGCCTGGCCGGGGGCTACAACAACCCCATGGCGCAGCGGGCAGAGCGCATGAAGCAGACGGTCAAGGAAAACGTCGACGCCAATCTCAAGGCGCTGGTGCGGGTGCTGCCCTTTCTGGCCGTGGTGGCGGGCATCCTGTTCGCTCTCTACGGCGGCGTGGCGACCCCTTCCGAGGCCGCGGGCGTCGGCGCCTTCCTGTGCCTGGCCCTGGCGATTCTCATCTACCGCATGTGGCGAATAGACCCGATCAAGCTGATCATGCGCGATTCGCTGCGTGAGAGCGTAATGATCATGCTGATCATCGCTTGCGCCGAGGTGTTCGCCTACGCCCTCTCCTCCATGTTCATTACCCAGACCGTGGCCGGTGCCATCGCCGACCTGGACGTTAACCGCTGGGTGCTGATGGGCATCATCAACGTCTTCCTGCTGGTAGCCGGTTTCTTCCTGCCCCCGGTGGCGGTGATCGTGATGACCGCACCGATCCTGCTACCGATCATCCTGGCGGCCAATTTCGACCCCTACTGGTTCGCGGTGATCCTCACCATCAATCTGGAGATCGGCCTGATCACGCCACCCGTGGGTCTCAACCTGTTCATCATCAAGGGAATCGCGCCGGATATCTCCCTGCGCGATATCCTCATGGGCAGCCTGCCCTACGCGCTCTGCATGGTCCTGGGCATTCTCCTGCTGTGCCTCTTCCCGGGCATCGCCCTGTGGCTGCCCAACCTGATCATGGGCTAACGGAGACGAGATCATGAACATGAGCTTTTTGCAGGAACTGTTTACCACCATCACACGGCGGGATGCCCTGCGCCGCCGACGCCGCGCCGGTGCCCCCCCACCTCTCAATGGCGAAGTGGTCGAGGCCTGCGCGGCGCTGCTGGCAAGCGACGGTGAGGCCTCGAGCATCGCCCTGGCGAGCCGCGCCCTGGCGCTCTACCAGGGGCTCTCGCCACAGGAAAAGGTCGCATTCTTCGAACGCCTGGCGGCGGATTTCGCCGCCGAGCCCGAATCCATCGACGACGCCTATGCCGCCTACCGGGAGGCGCGGGACAACGACAGCCTGCAGGCGCTGTTCCTGGCCTGCGAGCCGCGCCGCCAGGAGCTGTTCCGGCGGCTCAACCTGGCCAGCGACGGCACCCATGCCCTGGTGGAGATGCGTGAGGACCTGCTCGCCCTGCTGCGCGAACGGTCCGATTTCACCGGCATCGACCGGGACTTCGCCCACCTGTTCGGCTCCTGGTTCAACCGCGGTTTTCTGGTGCTCAAGCGCATCGACTGGAACACTCCGGCCTCGATCCTGGAGAAGATCATTCGCTACGAGGCGGTCCACGAGATCCAGGACTGGGACGACCTGCGCCGCCGCCTGGACGCCCGCAACCGCCGCTGCTTCGCCTTCTTCCACCCGGCGATCGGCGATGAGCCGCTGATCTTCGTAGAGGTGGCGCTGTGCAAGGGCCTGCCGAACCGCATCCAGCCGATACTTACCGGCGAGGACGGCGGCGTGGAGGACCCCGAGGATGCCGACAGTGCCGCTTTTTTCGGCATTAGCAACTGCCAGACCGGCCTGCGCGGCATCTCCTTCGGCAACTTCCTGATCAAGCAGGTGGTCCAGGAGCTCAAGCACGAGTTGCCGCAACTCAAGTATTTCGTAACCCTGTCGCCGGTGCCGGGCTTTCGCCAGTGGCTCGAGGAACGCCGCCACGACGAGAGCCTGCCCAAGGCGCTGCGCGAGACCCTCGGCGAACTCGACGCGGCCGAGTGGCAGCGGGAGCCCGAGCGGGCGGCGAAGCTCGAGTCGGTGGTCAAGCCGCTGGCCGCCCGCTACCTGGTCCACGAGAAGAACGCGCGCGGCAAGCCGCTCAACCCGGTGGCCCGCTTCCACCTGGGCAACGGCGCCGAGCTGCACCGGGTCAACTGGCTGGGTGACGTCTCGGCCAAGGGGCTCAAGCAGGCCGCCGGCCTGATGGTCAATTACCTCTATGTGCTCGACGACATCGAGCGCAATCATGAAAACTATACCGCCAACGCCACCGTGGCCTCCTCGAGCGAAGTCCGAGACCTCGCCCGCAAGGCTCGGAAGATGGCCAAGGGAGAGAGCAGCAAATGAACCACAACCTCTTCGCAACCTTCGCCGAGCGCATGCGCGAACGCGACGACACCGACTTCATCATCACCCGCGAGGGTCAGCGCTACACCTATGCCGACGCCCTGGCCGCCAGCGCTCGACTGGCCGGTGCGCTGACCGGGCTCGGCGTACAGCAGGGGGATCGGGTCGCCGTCCAGGTCGACAAGAGCCCCGAGGCCATCCTGCTCTATCTGGCCTGCCTGCGCATCGGCGCGGTCTATCTTCCACTCAACACCGGCTACACCGGCGAGGAAATCCGCTATTTCCTCTCCGATGCCGAGCCGGCGTTGTTCGTCTGCCGTGCCGCCGTACTGGACGAAGCGCGGCGTATCGCAACCGAGACCGGCTGCCCGGCGGTGGAGACCCTGGGCACCGCCGCCGACGGCAGCCTGATGGAGAAGGCCGCCGCCGCCACGCCCCGGGAAGATATCGTGCCCCTGGGCGAGCGGGACCTGGCGGCGATCCTCTATACCTCGGGCACCACCGGGCGCTCCAAGGGCGCCATGCTGACCCACCGCAACCTCGGCTCCAACGCCGAGACCCTGCGCCAGGCTTGGCACTTCACCCCCGAGGACCGGCTGATCCACGCCCTGCCGATCTTCCACACCCACGGCCTCTTCGTGGCCTGTAACGTCACCCTGATGACCGGCTCGAGCATGCTCTTGCTGCCGAAGTTCGACGCCGATGTGATCTTCGAGGAGATGCCACGCGGCAGCGTGCTGATGGGCGTGCCCACCTTCTACACCCGCCTGGTGGCCGACGAACGCCTGACGCCGGAGATGACCGCCACCATGCGCCTGTTCGTCTCCGGCTCGGCCCCGCTCACCGCAGAGACCCACCGGGAGTTCGAGCAGAAGACCGGCCATGCCATTCTCGAGCGCTACGGCATGACCGAGACCAACATGAACCTCTCCAACCCCTACGACGGCGAGCGCCGCGCCGGGACCGTGGGCATGCCGCTGCCCGGCGTGGAGTTCCGCGTTATGGACCGCGAGACCCGGGAGCCCGTGCTCCAAGGCGAGATTGGCATGCTGGAGATTCGCGGTCCCAACGTCTTCATCGGCTACTGGCGCATGCCCGAGAAGACCCGTGAAGAGCTGCTCGAGGACGGCTTCTTCATCACCGGCGACCTGGCCATGGTCGACGACCAGGGCTATGTGCACATCGTCGGCCGCGACAAGGACCTGGTGATCTCGGGGGGCTACAACGTCTACCCCAAGGAGGTCGAGCAGCTGATCGACGAACTGGAGGAGGTCTACGAGTCGGCGGTGATTGGCCTGCCCCATCCCGACTTCGGCGAGGGGGTCACCGCCGTGGTGGTGCGACAGGCCGGCTCAAGGATCGACGAAGCCGGGGTGCTCGCCCACCTGAATGGCCGGCTGGCGAAGTACAAGCAGCCCAAGAAGGTGTTCTTCGCCGACACCCTGCCCCGCAACACCATGGGCAAGGTGCAGAAGAACGAGCTCCGCAAGCAGTTCCAGGACACCTACCGCTGAAACGACGAGGAACAGAGCCAATGGCCCGCCAGATCACCTACTACTACACCCATGTCTCCCCGTGGAGTTACCTAGGCCATGCCCGGCTCGGCGAGATCGCCGCCCGCCACGGCGCCACGGTCGACTATGTACCGATCACCCTCGGGGCGATCTTCCCGCGCACCGGGGGCCTGCCCCTCGCCAAGCGCGCCCCGGCCCGCCAGGCCTATCGGCTGGCAGAGCTCAGGCGCTGGCCCCGGCGGCTGGGCCTGCCGCTCAACGTAGAGCCAAAGCACTTCCCCACCGACGACCGCCCCGCGGCGCGGCTAGCGCTGGCGGCCAAGGCCCACGGGCACGATATCGCCGAGCTGTCGCTTTCGCTGATGCGGGCCTGCTGGGTCGAGGAACGGGACATCGCCGAGGCCAGCACCCTGCGCGAGATCGCCGACGCCGTGGGACTGGATGGCCGGGCCCTGCACGCCGAGTCCGAAGGACCCGAGGCACAGGCCCGTCTCGACGAGACGTGCCGGGTCGCGCTGGTAGAGGGCTGCTTCGGCGCCCCCTGGTACAGCGTCGACGACGAGCCCTTTTGGGGCCAGGACCGCCTCGAATTGGTCGAGGCGGCACTAGCCCGCTGACCCGGCGACTCAGTGGACCGCCGTCACCTCGGCCCGGCGCGCCCGCAGCAGGTTGATCACCCCGCCCACCGCCAGCAGCTCGCGCTGGCGGTGGCTCATGCCGTGGTGCAGGCGGAAATGCCCTTTCCCCACCACCTCGGCAGAGAGGTCCGGCCCGGCGGCGAGCTGGGCGTGCAGGTCGCGAATCACCAGGCTATCGCCCTGCTCCAGACGACCGGCGTCCACCGGATTGACGAAGGTGAGTGGCAGGGCGCCGAAGCAGATCAGGTTCTGCCAGTGGATGCGCGCAAAGCTCCTGGCCAGCACCACCTGCAGCCCCAGGTAGCGCGGCACCAGGGCGGCGTTCTCGCGGCTCGACCCCTGGCCGTAGTTGTGGCCGCCGACGATGGCGTGGCCGCCCAGCTTGCGTGTCGCCTCGGCGCGGCGGGCATAGTCGGGGTCCACTGCCTCGAACGTAAAGGGCGCCGAAGCGTAGACGCTGCTCCAGTAAGGCATCACCCGCTGCCCGGCCGGCATGATGTCGTCGGTGGAGATATTG
>JAIVHL010000233.1 GCA_020201075.1 Halomonas sp.
CCGCTGGCCATCGAGGGCGGCCAGGCGCTGGACCTGGCGGCCGATGAGGCGTGCGACTGGCAACTCAGGGCCGAACCCGGCGCCATCGACACCCTGGTCCAGAACCTGGTCGGCAACGCCCTGAGGCACTCTCCGGAAAACAGCATCATCACGGTAGCGTTGGCGACAGAAGGTGAGCAACTGACCCTGCGGGTGGACGATCAGGGCCCCGGCATTCCCGCCGCAGAGCGCGAGCGCGTCGTGGAGCGCTTCCACCGCGCCGGACCGGGCGCCGGCGCCGGCCTTGGGCTCTCCATCGTCGAACGCCTGCTGCGGCGCCACGGTGGCAGGCTTACCCTGGCCGAGGCCCCCGACGGCGGCCTGCGCGCCGAGGTGACACTTCCGCGAAAAAGCCTGAATGGCGGATCTCGCAGCATAAGCCTGCAGTAAGGTTAACGCCTCAGGATGGCATCGTAGTCTTCCTCCGCAAGACGATGCCATGGCCGATCTGCCACTTATGCTGGGCCTGCTTGGCGTGGAGAGCGAGGTCCGTCAGGACGCTCTGGTCATGCCACCTTAAGCAATCCTTAAGGAAAGGGCGACATAGTCAGGATTGATGACAGGACCCCAACGCGAGGCGACGACATGACCCATAGCCCGATGCCGATACTCGATGACACGCCCATCACCGAGAACCGTGCCATCGTACCGCTACTGCTCATCGGCCTGGGGCTGCTGGCCTTGGGTGTGCTGGCCGCCGGCTGGGAGCCCATCGAGCTGCCGCTGGGGCTCGCCGCCCTTGGCATGGCGGCCCTGGCACTGCTGCGCCCCGAGCGCTGGCAACAGGAGGAGGCCCGCGAGAGCCTCGACAGCCTGCTGCTGGCCAGCCTGATCACCCTGGCGGGCTTCCATTTGATGGCGTGATCCCCGCATCTTGAGCGCTGCGCCAGAGTCGTTACCCAGCCTTTACAGCCCTGCCTGGTGCGTGGATAGTGTGTCCTGACGACAGGGGCGCCGCGGAAAAGAGTGACTGCGGCTGAGAGGTACCCTTTGAACCTGACCCGGATAATGCCGGCGTAGGGAGTCGTGCAGCCTCGGCCCTGGCGCCAGCCTGCACCTCCCGCGCCCGGGAGGACGCATGCCCCACGCCTTGACGATCAATATCGGCACCCTCTCTCCCCACTGGGTAGAGGCGATGATCGAAGCCGCAGAAGCGGCTCGCCTGCTGGGTAAACCCTGGGTGCTGGACCCGGTGGCGGTGGGCGCCACCGCCTACCGACGTGAGACCGGGGCGCGCCTTCTGGAGCGCCTGCCCACGGTGATTCGCGGCAACGCCTCGGAGATCATTGCCCTGGAGGCCCGTGGTACGGGTGGGCGCGGCGTCGACAGCAGCGACCCGGCAGAAGCCGCCGAGCAGGCCGCCATTCGTCTGGCCCGCCGAATCGGCTGCGTGGTGGCCGTTACCGGCGAGGTGGATCGGGTCACCGACGGCCGGCGCCTGGCACGGGTATCCGGCGGGCATCCGCTGATGCCAAGCGTCACCACCCTGGGCTGTTCGCTCACCGGGGTGGTGGCCGCCTTCCTGGCCGGCGCCGAGGATCCCTTCGAGGCCACCGTGGCGGCCCTGGCCTGCTACGCCGCGGCCGGGGAACTCGCCGGCGAGAGCGCCCTGGGCCCGGGCAGCTTCGCCGTGGCCTTCCTCGACGCCCTGTATGCCCTGGATGGTGAAACCCTGAACGGCCGCCTGCGATTGGAGATAACCGATGCGACTTGATCTCTCCCTGTATCTCATCACCGACCCGAACCTGTGCACCGGACACGGCCTGGTGGAGACCGTGGTGGCCGCGGTGCGCGGCGGGGTGACGGTGGTTCAACTGCGCGACAAGCACGCCAGTGATGGCGAGATGATCGACCAGGCCCGCCGCCTCAGGGCAGTGCTGGCCGGCAGCGGCGTGCCGCTGATCATCAACGATCGCCTGGCGGTAGCGGTGGAGAGCGGCGCCGATGGCCTGCATATCGGCCAGGACGACGGCGACGTGGCCGCCGCCCGCGCGGCGCTGGGGGAGCGGGCGCTGCTCGGCCTCTCCGTGCAGACCCCGGCACAGCTCGCCCGGGTGGATATCGAACGCCTCGACTATCTGGGGCTGGGGCCGGTGTTCGCCACACCCAGTAAACATGACCACGCCGAACCGCTGGGCTTCGAGGGCCTGGCCGCACTGGTGGCGGCCAGCCCCCTGCCGACGGTGGCCATCGGCGGGCTCAAGGCCGAGCACGTCGCCGCAGTGCGAGAGGCTGGCGCCGGCGGCCTGGCGGTGATCTCGGGGATCTGCGGCCAACCCGACCCGGAGGCCGCCGCGCGCATCTTCTTTAGCTGATACCGATCAGGAGGTGGGACGGCGCTTGAGGGTGGTGCGGCCTTCCCGGTAGGCAATGGCCAGGCCGCTGCCGATGATCAAGGCGCTGCCAACGAAGACCCAGATATCCGGCATCTCGCCCCAGAACCACCAGCCCAGCAGCACCGCCCAGAGCATGGCGGTGTAGTCGAAGGGCGCGGCGATGGCCGCCGGGGCATGGCGGAAGGCCATGGTAATGAAGGCGGTGGCCCCCACGCCGAAAACGCCCGATCCCGCGAAGGCCAGCCAATGCCAGGGATGGGGCGTCTGCCACACCCACGGCAGCGCCAGGGCCGTGATCAGGAAAGGCACCAGCGTCATGTAGAAGACCATGGCCCAGAGATGCTCGCTGCCGCCCCAGCGACGTGCGGTAACCATCATCAGCGCATAGAAGACCGCCGCACCGATCAGCGCCAGGGCACCGATATCGAAGGCCGCGCCGCCCGGCCGCACCACGATCAGCACTCCCACGAAGCCCACCAGCGACGCCACCAGTACGGGCTTCTCGATACGCTCACCGAGTAGCGGCACCGAGAGCAGGGTGACGAACAACGGAGCCACAAAGGCGATGGCCGTGGCCTCGGCCAGTGGGAGCAGGGTCAGGCCCAGCACGAAGCAGAACATGGTGCCGGCGTAGATCAGTCCGCGCAGCAGGTGCACCCCGGGGCGGCGGGTACGCAGCTTGCGCAGGCCGCCGCCGAAGTAGGCCAGCAGCGCGATCATCGGCAGCGAGACCAGGGTGCGAAAGAAGATGATCTGCAACGGCGAGTGCACCTCGCCCAGCCACTTGGCGATGGCGTCACCGATGGCCAGGCAGAGCACGCCCAGGCACATGAACCCGATTCCCTTGAACGACGGTGACATATTCCCCCTCCGTGTCGACCCTGACCCGGGTCCAAAAACACCACCCCGCCGACCAGAGGCCGGCGGGGTGGGAGTATCGGACAGGTTAGAAGGTTAGCGCGTGAACGACAAGGCTAGAAATTGACCACCATGCAGTCCATTCCCTCTCTCGCCAGGCTGCGGCAGGCGCGGTAGGCCTGGTTCTCGTCGAGGTTGACCAGGCGGGCACGGAAGAAGGTCTGGGAGCCGTTCACCTCATCGATATTCACCCGGGCATTGAAGAGTTCCTGGCTGAGCCGGCCGGCAGCATGGCTGGCGTGCTGGCGAGCATTATCGGGATTGGAGAAGGCTCCGACCTGAACGCCCCAGCTGGCGCTTGAGCCTATCGGCTCGAGGCGGTGCAGGGTTTCGCTGCGCTGGGCGCTGGGAGGCTGGGCACGCGTGATCAACTCGCGGATCGGGTCATCGGCGGAGCCCTGTGCGATCTGCGGAAGCGAGGGCTGAGCCGATGGCAGCGTAGCGCGGATTGGCCTGAGCCGGGTTGGCCATAACGATGGCCAGACACGCCAGCAGCGCGATCACGCCAATGCGAACCCCGAGGCACGAATAAAGCCGGTCTTCATCCCGTCCGCCCCGGCATAGCTGCCAAGCAGACGGTTGTGGCCGGTGATCCTCTTGCCTTGCCAGCTGAAGCTCGTGCGTGAAAAGTAGGGATAGTACTGGGGATAGTCCTGCATCAGGCGGATCGACAGGGTCGCCATGTCCCGAGCGGTGGTGGTCTGGCCGGCATCAGGCAGGCCATTGGGGTTACGGAAGGTAGTGCGAGACATGCCCAGCTGCCACGCCTTGTCGGTCATCATGCGGCCGAAATTTGCCTCGCTCCCGCCCAAGGCCTCGGCCACCACCACCGCCACGTCGTTGGCTGACTTGATGATCAGTGCCTCGATGGCGGTCTCCACCGGAAGGGTCGAACCCGCCTTCACATAGAGCTTGGAAGCCTGCTTGGACGCCGCATAGGAGGAGACCTGGAGCGGTGAATCGAGACGCAACTGCCCGCTTTGCAGCTGTTCGAACAACAAATACAGCGTCATCATCTTGGTCAGCGATGCCGGATAGCGGGTCTCATCGGCATTCGCGGCGTGCAACACCTCGCCACTTTCAATATCAACCACGATGGCAGCGTAGCGCGGATTGGCCTGAGCCGGGTTGGCCATAACGATGGCCAGACACGCCAGCAGCGCGATCACGCCAATGCCTTGGCGCCGAATTCTGATTATGGTTGCGGTCACCATCTGCGTTACCTCTTTATTCCCCTGCGTGCCGCATGGGCGGCACAACCTCTCTAAGCATTATGAACGGGAAACTCCGACTGTACAGGGCGCCATGTCAGGAAAGGCGGCGTTTTTATTCGCTTTCACAATTCTCCTGGCCTTCGCCGTGCCGACAGCGATGCGCAAGCCGCTCTCGCGGCTAGCCACCCTGGCCCAACAGGCGCTCCAATCCCAGCCAGGTCAGGCGCAGCGCCAGCAGGGTCAGCGCCCACTTGAAAAGGCTATCGAAACGGTGCTCCGAGAGCCGATGCAGAAGACGCAGGCCCAGCCAGGTGCCAAGGAAACCCGAAGCCACCATCGCGAGCATCAAGGCCAGCCAGTCGCGAAACACGAAGCCCGCCAACCCGAACACGAAGGCCTTGGTGAGGTGCTGGGCGCTCATGCAGGCGGAAAACGTCGCCACCTTGCCCAGCCGCCCCTCGGCGCCCTGCTTGATGAAGGCCGCCACTATGGGGCCGCTGGCCCCCACCAGGCTGGAGAGCAGCGTGGTCACCGCTCCCGCCAGCAGGGTACCGACACGACCCAGAGCGCGCTTGGGCAGACCCGGCCCCCAGCAGCTATAGAACACGAAGGCGGCGATGCACAGCTCCAGCACCCCGGGGGGCAACCGCACCAGCAGCCAGGCCGCGATCAGGGCACCCAGCACCACACCCGGCAGGAAGGCCGCCAGCAAGGTCCGGTCCACGTAGCGCCAGGTAAGCAGAGTCCGCCCGGCATTGGAGCCAAACTGCACCATGCCATGCACCGGGATCAGCGCCGCCGCCGGCATCACCTGGGCCAGCGCCATGATCAGCAGCAGTCCGCCGCCCACTCCGACAGCCGCGGTCACCGCCGAGGTAAACGCCGCGGCCAGCACCAGCAGAGCGTTGACGCCACCCGACAGCGGAGATAGCAGCTCGAGCAGCGCCATCATGGATTACCCCTCACCCGACGATGCGCCCCTCTTCCACCGCGTGGCAGGCCACCTCGCTGCCGTCGTCTCTTGCGATCATCAATGGCACCTCGGCCCGACAGCGCGCCTCGGCGTGGGGGCAGCGCGGATGGAAGGCGCAGCCCGAGGGAGGATGCACGGGGTTGGGCACCTCCCCTTCTATCATCGTGCGCTCGCGGCCCTCGCCCTCCAGCGAAGGCACCGCCGCCAGCAGCATCCGCGAGTAGGGATGGTGAGGCGTGGCAAAAAGCTGGTCGGCCGGGGCGATCTCGGCGATGCGCCCCAGATACATCACCGCGATGCGGTCGGCCATGTGCTTGACCACTGCCATGTCGTGGCTGATGAACAGGTAGGTCAGGCCGTACTGCTGCTGCAGGTCCTTCATCAGGTTGAGGATCTGCGCCTGCACCGAGACATCCAGCGCCGAAGTGGGTTCGTCGCAGACCATGAACTCCGGCTCGTTGGCGAGTGCCCGAGCGATGGAGATGCGTTGGCGCTGACCGCCGGAGAACTCGTGGGGGTAGCGCAGCGCATCCGCCGGCGACATGCCCACCTGCTCGAGCAGCTCACCCACCCGGCGGCGGCGGTCCGCACCGCCCATCTCCGGGCGGAAGAAGCGCAGCGGCTCGCCGATGATGGTGCCGACCCGCCATAGCGGATTGAGGCTGGCATAGGGGTCCTGGAAGATCATCTGGAAGCGCTGGCGGATCGCCGCCGACTGGCGCCCGCTTTGCCCGGCGAGGTTACTGATGTCCTGGCCATCGAAGATAAGCCGGCCACGGGTCAGGCCGTAGAGCCCGACTATCAGCCGCGCTACGGTGGATTTCCCGCAGCCGGACTCGCCCACCAGGGCAACGGTCTCGCCGCGGCGGATGGTAAAGCTCACCCCGTCCACCGCTTTCAGTGTCAGCTTCTCGGCACGCTCCAGCACCCGGTTGAGCCAGGGCTTGGAGACATCGAAATGGCGCGCCAGGTCGGTGGCCTCCAGCAGTACCTCACCGCTCTCGGCGGTTGCGATCTGCCCGGTCTGGCGAGACCCGGTCTGAATAGGTTGCATCCGGCACATCGGGTTGTCTCCCGGGGGCTGTCCAGAGCGGGCTCGCCCTCGCCCTGACGTTTGCTCTGCGTGTCGCGGCGCGGCAGCGGGTTATCTCGGTCATGCAGCCAGCAAGCGGCTCGGCTGCCGCCAGCC
>JAIVHL010000154.1 GCA_020201075.1 Halomonas sp.
CAGGTGTACTGGCCGTGGTCGAAGCGCAGCAGGCTACCCACCAGAAAGATGGTGCCGGCCAGGTAGGGGTAGAGCCCGAAAAGCAGTGTGTTGAGATAGTTCATGACGGGTCTCCGTTCAATGTTTCCGGGCGGGAGCGGCGGGGTCAAGCACCCTCACCGTCTCGCTCTGGGTAACGTTCTTGCGCTCCGCCAGCCGCCGTCCCTCGGCGGACTGAAGCGCGCAATCCTCGTCGGACTCGGCGGAGAAGCGCACCGCCTCTTCTTCCCAGACCGCATCCAATGCCTCGGGCGTGTCATCACGCTTCTCGCCCTTGACCTCCTCGCGGTGGGCATCCACCTCGGCCTCGGCGCCAATCAGCGCCAGCAGCGCCCTCGGCACCAGGGCATGATCGGCATCGCGCTCCTCGAGACGCGCCGTAAGCAGGCCGAGGATATGGCGGATCTCGCCGAGCCAGCGGCCGACTTCGGCGTCTTCGCAGGTAGAGAGGTACTCCAGGAACACCGGCAGATAGTCCGGCAGTTCCCGGGCGTCCAGCTCGAAGCCGGCGGCCTTATACTCGTCCATCAGGTCGACCATGGCCTGGCCGCGGTCGCGGGACTCGCCGTGAACGTGCTCGAACAGCAGCAGCGAGGTGGCGCGCCCTTTGTCGAATAGCGCCACGTACTCGGACTGTAGTTCCAGCAGATCACCGTCGGCGGTGCGCTGGCACCAGTCCATCAGGGCGGTGCGCAGCGCCGCCGGCAGCCGACGCTCCTGGTCAATGATCTCGATGAGTTCGCCGGCCGCAGCCTGGAGCTCCTCGGTGGGGTAGTCGAGCAGGCGGGCCAGCACGCGCAGGCTGCGCATGCCGACGGCCGGTTCGGCCATCTTGAGAGCGGCATCAGTCATGGCGAGCCTCCTCGGTTTGCGGATCATAGGATTCCACCGGCTTGACCAGGGTGGTGGTCTGGGAGCGGCCGTTGAACAGGCTCGGCTTGCTCTCGCCGTGGCAGCCGTCGCCGAAGGTGAAGCCGCAGCCGCCGCGCTCCGGAAAGGCCTCGGTGGCCATCTCGCGGTGGCTGGTGGGGATCACGAAGCGATCCTCGTAGTTGGCGATGGCCAGGTAGCGATACATCTCTTCCACCTGGGCCACGCTCAGGCCCACTTCCTCCAGGACCTCGGCATCGGGCTTGCCTTCCACGTGCTTGCCGCGCATGTAGACGCGCATGGCCATCAGGCGCTTGAGGGCCAGCACCACGGGGGCCTCCTCACCGGCGGTGAGCATGTTGGCCAGGTACCGTACCGGGATGCGCAGCGACTCGATCTTGGGCAGGATACCGTCGAACTCGATCTTGCCGGCCTCGGCGGCGGACTGGATCGGCGAGAGCGGCGGCACGTACCAGACCATCGGCAGGGTGCGGTATTCCGGATGCAGCGGCAGGGCCAGGCCCCACTCCATGGCCATCTTGTAGACCGGCGACGCCTGGGCGGCGGCGATCACGTTGTCCTGAATACCGTCCTGCTTCGCCTGGGCGATCACTTCCGGATCGTTGGGGTCCAGGAAGATCTCGCACTGGCGGTGGTAGAGATCACGCTCGTCCGGGGAGCTGGCCACTTCCTCGATGCGGTCGGCATCGTAGAGCAGCACGCCGAGGTAGCGAATGCGACCCACACAGGTCTCCGAGCAGATGGTCGGCTGGCCGGCCCACGGCACTTGTCCTGGTCGATCAGGACGATGCCATCTTCCTCGCGCTTGTAGATGGCGCCACTCGGGCACGACGCCACGCAGGTCGGGTTGAGGCAGTGCTCGCACAGACGCGGCAGGTACATCATGAAGGTGTTCTCGAACTGGCCGTAGATATCGGCCTGCACCTTCTCGAAGTTCATGTCCTTGCGGCGCTTGGCGAACTCGGTGCCGAGGATGTCCTCCCAGTTCGGCCCCCATTCGATCTTCTGCATGCGCTCGCCGGAGATCAGCGACCGCGGACGCGCCACCGGCTGGTGCTTGCCGATCTTGGCGGTATGCAGGTGCTCATAGTCGAAGGTGAACGGTTCGTAGTAGTCGTCGATCTCCGGCAGGTCGGGGTTGGCGAAGATGTTCGCCAGCACCCGCCACTTGCCGCCGATGCGCGGTTCGATCTTGCCGTCCTTGCGGCGCATCCAGCCGCCCTTCCATTTCTTCTGGTTCTCCCACTCCTTGGGATAGCCGATGCCGGGCTTGGTCTCGACGTTGTTGAACCAGGCGTACTCGACGCCTTCACGACTGGTCCAGACGTTCTTGCAGGTCACCGAACAGGTATGACAGCCGATGCACTTGTCGAGGTTGAGAACCATGCCAACCTGGGAACGAATCTTCATTTCACCACCTCCTGCACGGTGTCATTGCCCTCTTCATCCAGCCAGTCGATGTGCTTCATCTTGCGAACCAGGACGAATTCATCGCGGTTGGAGCCGACGGTGCCGTAGTAGTTGAAGCTGTAGGAGAGCTGCGCATAGCCGCCGATCATGTGGGTCGGCTTCGGGCAGACCCGGGTCACGGAGTTGTGGATACCGCCGCGGGTGCCGGTAATCTCGGAGCCCGGCACGTTCACGTTGCGCTCCTGGGCGTGGTACATCATCACCATGCCGTCCTTGACCCGCTGGCTGACCAGCGCCCGCGCGGCGATGGCGCCGTTGGCGTTGTACAGCTCGATCCAGTCGTTGTCCTCGATGCCGATCGATGCCGCATCGGGCTCGGAGAGCCAGACCACCGGGCCGCCGCGGTTGAGCGTCAGCATCATCAGGTTGTCGCTGTAGGTGGAGTGGATCCCCCACTTCTGGTGCGGCGTGATGAAGTTCAGCGCCTTGGTCGGGTTACCGTTGTCCTCGGGCAGCTTGAAGCCCTTGGCCGCCTTGGTATCGATCGGCGGACGATAGACCAGCAGGCTCTCGCCGAAGGCGCGCATCCAGGCGTGATCCTGGTAGAACTGCTGGCGGCCGCTGACGGTGCGCCACGGAATCATCTCGTGGACATTGGTATAGCCAGCGTTGTAGGAGACATGCTCGTCCTCGAGGCCGGACCAGGTCGGGCTGGAGATGATCTTGCGCGGCTGGGCGACGATATCGCTGAAGCGGATCTTCTCGTCTTCCTTGGGATGCGCCAGGTGAGCGTGCTCCCGCCCGGTGATCTTGGAGAGTGCCTCCCAGGCCTTCACCGCCACCTGGCCGTTGGTCTCCGGGGCCAGGGTCAGGATCATCTCGGCCGCATCGACGGCGCTCTCGATCAGCGGACGACCCTTGGAGGAGCCTTCCAGCTTGCGGTGGTTGAGCTTGCCGAGCAGTTCCACCTCGGACTCGGTGTTCCAGCTGATGCCCTTGCCGCCGTTGCCGATGGATTCCAGCAGCGGGCCTACGGAGGTGAAGCGCTCGTAGGTCTCGGGGTAGTTGCGCTTGACCTCGATCAGCGCCGGCATGGTCTTGCCGGGAATCGGCTCGCACTCGCCTTTCTTCCAGTCCAGCACTTGGGGCTGGGCCAGCTCGGCGGGGGAGTCATGCTGGTGCGGCAGGGTGACCAGATCGGTCTCCTCGCCCAGGTGTCCCACGCAGGCCTTGGAGAACGCCTTAGCGATGCCCTTGTAGATATCCCAGTCGCTGCGCGACTCCCACGCCGGGTCGGTGGCCGCGGTCAGCGGGTGGATGAAGGGGTGCATGTCAGAGGTATTGAGGTCGTTCTTCTCGTACCAGGTGGCCGTGGGCAGCACGATGTCTGAATAGAGACAGGTAGTGGACATGCGGAAGTCCAGGGTCACTACCAGGTCGAGCTTGCCCTCGGGCGCCTCGTCGTGCCACTTGACCTCTTCCGGCTTCTGGCCGCCGAAATCGCCCAGGTCCTTGCCCTGGATACCGTGGCGGGTGCCCAGCAGGTACTTGAGCATGTACTCGTGGCCCTTGCCCGAGCTGCCCAGCAGGTTGGAGCGCCAGATGAACATGTTGCGCGGGAAATTCTCCGGGGCATCCGGGTCTTCCGCGGCAAACGCCAGCTCGCCGCTTTTGAGCTGCTGAACGGCATAGTCCTTGGTGGACATGCCGGCCGCCTCGGCCTTCTTCGCCAGGCCCAGCGGGTTGGTGTTCAACTGCGGGGCGGAAGGCAGCCAGCCCATACGCTCGGAGCGCACGTTGAAGTCGATCAGGCTCCCCGGATAGTCCTCGACCTTGACCAGCGGCGAGAGAATCTCCTTGATCTCCAGCTTCTCGTAGCGCCACTGGGAAGAGTGGTTGTAGAAGAACGACGTGGAGTTCATGTGGCGCGGCGGGCGCTGCCAGTCGAGGCCGAAGGCCAGCGGGGTCCAGCCGGTCTGGGGCCGCAGCTTCTCCTGCCCCACGTAGTGGGCCCAGCCGCCACCGCTCTGGCCGATGCAACCGCACATGACCAGCATGTTGATCAGGCCGCGGTAGTTCATGTCCATGTGGTACCAGTGGTTCATGCCGGCACCGACGATGATCATGGAGCGACCCCGGGTCTTGTCGGCGTTGTCGGCGAACTCACGGGCGATGCGGGTGGCCTGCTCGGCGGAGACGCCGGTGATCTTCTCCTGCCAGGCCGGGGTATAAGGGCGGACCTGGTCATAGGACGTCGCGCCGTCATCTTCGCCATCACCGGCAAACCCACGGTCGATGCCGTAGTTGGCGCACATCAGGTCGAAGACGGTGACCGCCAGCATTTCACTGCCGTCGGCTTTCTTCATCCGCTTGACGGGCAGGTTGTGGAACAGCAGGTCATCCGCGGCGCCCAAACCTTCGCCCTTCACATGCTCGAAGTGCTCATGCTCGATCCCACCGAAGTAGGGAAACGCCACTCTGGCGACGCTGTCGTGGTGGTCGGCCAGGGTCAGCAGCGGCTTGATCTCGGTGCCCTCGGCGTCCAGCGGTTCGAGGTTCCACTTGCCGATTTCGTCACCGGTCTCGCCCCAGCGGAAGCCGATGGAGCCACGCGGCACCACCAGCTGGTCGCGGGTCTCGTCCCACGCTACCGTCTTCCACTCCGGATTGTTCTCTTGGCCCAGGCTGGCGTCGAAATCGCTGGCGCGCAGCTGCCTGCCGGGGGCGTAGCTGCCGTCTTCGCGGGGCTCCAGCTCCACCAGGAAGGGCATGTCGGTGTACTGGCGCACGTACTCGGTGAAGTAGGTGCTGGGCTTGTCGAGGTGGAACTCCTTGAGAATGACGTGCCCCATGGCCATGGCCAGGGCGGCATCGGTGCCCTGCTTGGCGGAGAGCCACTCATCGGTGAGCTTGGAGACCTCGGCGTAGTCCGGGGTGATCGAGACGGTCTTGGTGCCCTTGTAGCGCACCTCGGTGAAGAAGTGGGCATCCGGGGTCCGGGTCTGGGGCACGTTGGACCCCCAGGCGATGATGTAGCCGGAGTTGTACCAATCGGCCGATTCCGGCACGTCGGTCTGCTCGCCCCAGGTCATGGGTGAGGCCGGCGGCAGGTCGCAGTACCAGTCGTAGAAGCTCATGCAGACGCCGCCGATCAGCGACAGGTAGCGGCTGCCCGCGGCGTAGCTGACCATGGACATGGCGGGGATCGGCGAGAAGCCGAGAATGCGGTCCGGACCGTACTGCTTGGCGGTATAGACGTTGGAGGCGGCGACCAGCTCGTTGAGTTCATCCCAGTTGGCACGCACAAAGCCGCCCATGCCGCGGACGGTCTTGTACTGCTTGGTCTTGGCCGGATCCTCGACGATGGAGGCCCAGGCATCCACCGGATCTTTCTGCTCCTTCAGGGCGTCGCGCCACAGCTTGAGCAGCGGTTTGCGGACCAGCGGATATTTGAGGCGGTTGGCGCTGTACATGTACCAGGAGTAGCTGGCGCCCCGCGGACAGCCGCGCGGCTCATGGTTGGGCAGGTCCGGGCGGGTGCGCGGGTAGTCGGTCTGCTGGGTCTCCCAGGTGACCAGGCCGTTCTTGACGTAGATCTTCCAGCTGCAGGAGCCGGTGCAGTTCACGCCGTGGGTAGAACGCACGACCTTGTCGTGCTGCCAGCGCTGACGATAGCTGCCTTCCCAGTCGCGCGACTCCTCACGAGTTTCGCCATGCTCGTTGGCGAACGGCTCGCGGGTCTTGCGGAAGAAGTTCAGCCGATCAATGAAGTGACTCATGGTCGATCTCCAGGCTTCTTGAAAAGTGGGTGTGACCGCCCTGGGCCACCCGGCCTGCCGTGCGGCGTGACGCAGTGGACCGCACGCCAGGCAGGAACCTTGCTGAGGATTCTGGAGGATCGCGCGGCAGATTACTGCCTGGTTACCTCCATATACCGCCCCTCTACCCCCAAGGTGATAGGTCCGGCGAACCGGGGGGATAAGCCCCCCGAATCAGGCACTCGCCGAGCGGCCGCTGGCGTAATCCCAGAGCATCACCAGCATGCAGACGACCAGCGAGGCATAGAGGAACATGAAGCCAACGGTGCGGATGCCGAGCCACTCGTTGCCTACCACGAAGACCAGCGGCAGCAGGGCAGCGAAGAGCCCGCCCAGGGTCAGCGCCAGCCCGCCCACCAGGGGCATGTCATCGCCGTGGTCGCGGTGAATCAGGCGCATCAGGCTGCCCTGGCCGACGCCCATGGCCAGACCCATGACGGTCAACATCGACAGGAAGCCCCACAGCGGGGCCTCGTAGCGCAGATTGATCGCGCCGTGGACGCCCTCGATCTGCATGGCGAAAGGGGGGTAGGAAAGCAGGAACAGGCAGACCAGCACAAAGGCACTGACCCACCAGCGCAGAGCGCGAAAGTCGCGGGCATCGGCCCAGATGCCGCCGGCCACCTGACCCAGGCCCACCGCCAGGGTGAAGGGCAGGGCGGCCAGCGCCGCCTCCTTGAGGGACAGTGAGTATTGGGCACTGAGGTAGCCGGGCAGCCACAGCGCCAGGGCCACGAAGGTGCCATAAAAGAAGCTGTAGACCAGCGCCAGGCGCCATAGCCGCCAGCAGGCCAGGCGCCCCAGAGCGGCGCGCAACGACCGGCGCCGGGCGCGGGCGCCGATCTGCGGCCGCGGAGATTCGTCGATGCGGTCGTCGGCAAACAGCCACAGCAGCGCAGCTACCAGCAGCACCGGCAGCAGATAGAACAGCGGAGCGGTTCGCCAGCCGTAGGCCTGGCTGATCAGCGGCAGCAGCAGGTAGCTGAGCCCGGCCCCGACCATCCCCGCGCCGTAGAGACCCAGCGCCAGGCCGGCATGCCGGCGCGGACAGAGATCCGCCACGTAGACCAGCCCCGCCGCCAGCGACCCGGCGCCGGTCCAGCTGGCGAACACCAGCGCAAAGGCCAACGGCGAGAGCAGCACCACGACCAGGGGCCGATAGCCCCCTGTCGGGTCCTGGTCGAGGTCCTGATCGAGGGCATTGGCGGCTGGCATCATTGAGGGCCGAGAAACGGAAAGGGTACAAAGGAGTCTCGGGACCCCGGCCACGGCGGTCAAAGGGGCATAGGAGGTATACGTTCTACCCCCTAGGGTGTAGTAGGTAGTAGACTGAAGTGGCCCCATGAACGAGTAAGAGGCGCCATGACACTGCTGCGACACTCCCTGGTAGCCCGGATAATCGCCTCGCTGCTTGCCATCAGCGCCATAGCACTGGTCAGCATCGTGGTGACCATGACCGTGGCCAGCGGCAGCCGCGGCGACGCCGCCGCCATCAATATGGCCGGCTCGCTGCGCATGAACACCTACCAGATCGTGGCCGCCCTGCAGCGCTACGAGAATCAGCCCGGCGTGGAGACACGCACTCGCGTGGCCGAACTGGCTGAGCGCCTCGCACAGCGCCTGGCCAGCCCCGAGCTGACCGGCGCCCTGCCCGCCGCCGAGGACCACGCCCTGCAGCGCCAGTACCGGCTGATCATGGGGCGCTGGGAGCAGGAGCTTGCCCCTCAGGTCACGCTGGCCGTGAACGGCCGCGGCGTGGAACCCGACGCCCTGCGCATGACCCTCGATGACCTGGTCGACGATATCGACGGCCTGGTCACGCTGCTCGAGCAGAACAGCGAGTCGAAGATACAGCTGCTCAGCGCCCTGCAGATCCTCTTCCTGGCCATCACCGCCGTGGTGATGGTGATCGCCCTCTACGACATCCGCCACAACCTGGTGCTGCCGCTGCGCCAGCTGGTGGTGCTGGCTCGAGAGGCCACCCACCGCAATTTCGGCCACCGGACGAGGTTCTCCGGCAACGATGAGCTGGCACTCCTCGGTCGCACCTTCGACGCCATGGCCGAGGAGCTCGGCGCCAGCTACGCCGAACTTGAGGCGCGGGTCTCGCGCAAGAAGGCGGAGCTGGAGCGCAGCAACCGTGCCATGCAGGTGTTGCATGAGGGCAGCCGCGCCCTCTATGGCGGCGGCAACGACCTCTGCGCCAGCGCCGCCCCCATGCTGCGCCACCTGGAGCAGCTGCTGGATATCGGCCCCATCCGGCTGTCGCTCCACGATTATCACGACGACCGCGAGATTCCCATACTGGAAACCCACTCGGCCAGCCGGCCCGAGTACTGCCGCGATCAGGACTGCAACGCCTGCCTGATCGACCCCCAGCCGCTGACGCTGAAGGCGACCGAGGCCGGCGAATGCCAGCTGCTGCCGGTCAGCGTGGGCGACCTGATGCTCGGCACCCTGGAAGTCTGGTACGCCAAGCACACGCCGCTCACCGACAGCGTGAAGCGCCTGCTCAACGCTCTGGCCGACCAGCTGGCCACGGCGGTCTACCTGCAGCGGCGCATCGAGGAGCAGCAGCAGATCACGCTGATGAACGAGCGCAACACTATCGCTCGAGAGCTGCATGACTCTCTGGCCCAGTCGCTCTCCTACCTGAAAATACAGGTGGCGCGGCTGGAACGCATGCAGGAGAAGGGCGTGCCCCAGGAGGGACAGGCGCCGGTATTCGACGAACTACGCAGCGGGCTGGACAGCGCCTACCGCCAGCTGCGCGAGCTGCTCACCACCTTTCGCCTCAAGCTCGAGGGGCCGGGGCTGGACGGCGCCCTGCGCCAGACCGTCGAGGAGTTCGGCAAGCGCCTCGGCATCCGCGTGGCGCTGAGTCTCGACCTGCCGCCCCACCTGCTCAGTCCCAACGAGGAGATTCACGTGCTGCAGGTGGTTCGCGAAGCGCTTGCCAACGTGGTCAAGCATGCCAACGCCCATCGGGTGGAGGTCACGGTGACTTTTCGTGCGGCGCGCCTGGACGTCATCATCGAGGACGACGGCGTGGGCCTCGAGAGCGACAGCTCACCGCCCATGCACTATGGCCTGGTGATCATGCGTGACCGCGCCGAGACCCTAGGCGGCGAGCTGTCCCTGGGCAACCGCGCAGGCGGCGGCACCCGGGTGGCGCTGGTCTTCACCCCGCAGACAGCCCGCCTGATCAGCCAGCACGTCGGGGCAGACAGCCGCCCCGCCACTCCCATCGACACCTTGGTCGACGCCATCGCCACTGACCATCACGGGAACAGGGAATAAGCCAGAATGACCGACAAGACCCCCGATACCCCCGCCAGCATCCTGATCATCGACGACCACCCGCTGCTGCGTCGCGGTGTCTCCCAGCTGCTGGAGCTGGAAGACGATCTCGAGCTGGTCGGCGAAGCCGGCGAGCCCGAGGCGGGGATTCGTCTGACGCTCGAGCTCGACCCGGACATGGTGCTGCTCGACCTCCACATGCCCGGTATGAACGGCATCGAGACCCTCAAGCGTCTGCGCGGGGAGGGCTTCGCCGGCCGGGTAGTGATGTTCACCGTCTCCGACCACGAGGAGGACGTGGTGGATGCCCTCCAGGCGGGCGCCGATGGCTACCTGCTCAAGGACATGGACCCGGACGAGCTGGTGCGCCAGATGCGTCAGGTCTCGCTGGGGCGCATGGTGATCAGCGAGAGCCTCACCGCGGAGCCGCCTTATCAGCTCTCATCTCCGGCTCAAGCCTGGCTAAAATCTTTTATAAACAGCATTTTACAACCCCCTCCTTTCTACCTCCCTGGAGGTACTTCGCTATTTTAGGGGCGTTTTCGGCACGTTTCGCGCCTTTCCGGTCAGGCGTATCTTCCCCCCCAAGACTGCTCGCCTTGATATCGATCAACCGATGCCTGGCGACGTGAGCATACCGCTGGACCTCAAGGGGGAAAGACCATGACCAGAAAAAATGTCGACATCGAAAACTGGGATGTCGAGAACGAGGAGTTCTGGAAGCAGGAGGGCAAGAAAGTCGCCACCCGCAACCTCTGGATCTCCATCCCAAGCCTGCTGATGGGTTTTGCCGTCTGGCTGATGTGGGGAATGATCACCACCCAGATGCAGAACCTCGGTTTCACGTTCACTATCGGTGAGCTATTCACGCTGACCGCGCTGGCGGGCCTTTCCGGGGCGACCCTGCGCATCCCGGCCTCGTTCATGATCCGCATCGCCGGCGGACGCAACACCGTTTTCCTGACCACCACCCTGCTGATGATCCCAGCAGCCGGGACCGGCTTCGCGCTGATGAACCCGGAGACGCCGCTGTGGGTGTTCCAGGCCCTGGCGCTGCTCTCGGGCATCGGCGGCGGCAACTTCGCCGCCTCGATGAGCAACATCTCGACCTTTTACCCGAAGAAGCAGCAGGGCTACGCCCTGGGCATGAACGCCGGCCTCGGCAACTTCGGCGTCACCACCATGCAGGTCCTGATTCCGCTGGTGATGACCGTCGGGATCTTCGGCGCCATCGCCGGCGGGCCCCTTGAGCTGCAAAGCGCCAGCGGCACCCTGATCGGACGCATCGAGGCGCGCCCTGGTGTGGCTCAACATGTGGATCGCCCTGCCGCTGACCATCCTGCTCACCGTGTTCGCGCTGCGCATGATTCCCGGCGACATCAAGCCCAACATCCAGAAGCAGTTCGCGATCTTCTCGAACAAGCACACCTGGTCGATGACGGTCCTCTATATTTTGACTTTCGGCTCCTTCATCGGCTTCTCTGCCGCGCTGCCGCTCTCCATCAACGTCATCTTCGGCAACATGATGGAAGTGGCCGCCGACGGCACTATCACTCGTGTGGCCAACCCCGATGCACCAAGCGCCTTGACCTGGGCCTGGATCGGACCCTTCGTTGGCGCCCTGATCCGTCCCATCGGCGGCTGGATCTCCGACAAGGTGGGCGGTTCCATCGTCACCCAGATCATCTCGGTGATCATGGTGGTGGCCTCCACCCTGACCGGCTACGTGATGATGCTGGCTTACAACTCCAGCGATCCCAACAGCTACTTTGCGATCTTCATGATCCTGTTCGTGGTGCTGTTCGCCGCCAGCGGCATCGGCAACGGCTCAACCTTCCGCAGCATCGGCGTGATCTTCGACGCCCAGCAGAAGGGCCCGGTGCTTGGCTGGACCTCCGCCGTGGCCGCCTACGGTGCCTTCATCGCCCCGCGGGTGATGGGTGAGCAGATCCAGGCCGGCACCCCGGAGATGGCCATGTACGGCTTCGCGATCTTCTATGCGCTCTGCCTGGTAATCAACTGGTGGTTCTATCTACGCAAGAACGCCTACGTAAAGAACCCCTGAACCATCGCCCACTGCACGGCGACCGGCGATAGGCTCCCAGCCAACCGGTCGCCCCGCCCCTGCCCCTTGTGTAGGAGAACCGCATGAAGATCATGGTCGCCTATGACGGCTCGCGAAATGCCAAGCTGGCCCTCGTTCAGGTCGTCACCCTGTTCCGCCCCATGTCCCCGCTGATCGTGCTCGTCGGTGTCGCCGAGAACCCAAGGGATACCACCGATGCCAACGAAGACCTTTTTCAAGAGGAGTACCGGGAGCTCAAGGCTGACCTGGAGGAAGGAGTCGAAGTCATCGTGAAGGAAGGCCTCGACGCCAAGTTGATTATCGCCGAGGGAGATCCCCGCAAGATGCTGCTGGATGCCACCAAGCGCCTCACGCCGGACATCCTGGTGATAGCTCGACACAGCCAGAAGCCCGACGGTGGATTCATCGCCCAGTCGCTGAGCTACTTTGTCGACGAGCTCGACTACATGACCTTCGGCAGCGTCAGCTCCTTCCTGGCCCGCCGCGCCGAATGTCCGCTCCTGATTCTCCCCAGCTGATCGCTGCCGCTCGCCTTGCGAAAAGGATGACCTTTCCATGAAAGTCGCTGACCTCTTCAAGGTTCGCTCTCCGGAGATCAGGGCCCTGCACCTGACCTGGATCGCGTTCTTCATCACCTTCTACGTCTGGTTCAACATGGCGCCGCTGGCTTCCAGCATACTGCGTGACGTCGACTGGCTGACCCAGGACCATATCCGCCTGTTTGCCATCTGCAACGTGGCGCTGACTATTCCGGCGCGCATCATCGTCGGCATGGCGCTGGACCGCTTCGGCCCCCGCCGGGTGTTCTCCATCCTCATGGTGGTCATGGCGATTCCCGCCCTGGTGTTCGCCTTCGGCAACAGCATGACTCAGCTGCTGGTGGCACGCCTGGTGCTGAGCTCCATCGGCGCCAGCTTCGTGGTCGGCATCCACATGACCGCGCTGTGGTTCAAGCCCAAGCACATCGGCTTCGCCGAGGGCTTCTATGCCGGCTGGGGCAACTTCGGCTCCGCCGCCGCCGCCATGACCCTGCCCACCATCGCCATCACCATGTACGGCGGTGACGAAGGCTGGCGCTGGGCCATGGCTCAGAGCGCCTTCGTGATGGCCGCCTACGGCGTCTACTACTGGTTCGCCATCACCGATGGCCCAGATGCCACCTCCCACCGCAAGACCCGCAAGGCAATGGCCATGGAGGTCAGCAGCTGGGCCGACATGGTTAAGCTGATCCTGTGGACCATCCCGCTGGTGGGTGTGCTGGCGATCCTGGTGTGGCGCATCCAGAACATGGGCTTCATGTCCGTCACTGCGGCAGTGATCGCCTACCTCGCCATCGTGGCCATCGTCATCTACCAGGTGGTGCAGATCTTTCGCGTCAACGTGCCGCTCCTGAAGAAAGGCGTGCCGGAGGACGACAAATACCACTTCAACAGCGTGGCCGCGCTGAACACCACCTACTTTGCCAACTTCGGCGCCGAGCTGGCGGTCATCTCCATGCTGCCGATGTTCTTCGAACAGACCTGGGGGCTGACCGCTGCGGCAGCGGGCCTGATCGCCTCATCGTTTGCCTTCGTCAACCTGGTGGCTCGCCCCATGGGCGGCGCGGTCTCGGATCGAATGGGCAACCGGCGCTTCGTGATGCTCTGCTACATGTTTGGCATCGGCATCGGCTTCACCTTGATGGCGATGATGAACGAGACCTGGCCGCTGATCCTGGCCATCGCCATCACGATCTTCACCTCCTTCTTCGTGCAAGGCTCGGAGGGCGCCACCTTTGGCATCATCCCGTCGATCAAGCGTCGCATCACCGGCCAGATCGCCGGCATGGCCGGTGCCTACGGCAACGTTGGGGCGGTGGTCTACCTGACCGTCTTCACCTTCGTCACCCCGACCCAGTTTTTCTACATCCTAGCGGCGGGTGCCTTCTTCAGCTGGGTGGTCTGCTTCATCTGGCTGAAGGAGCCGGAGAGCGGTTTCGCCGACGAGTACCATATCTCCTCCGTGGACAAGATGATCGAGGAGCAAGAGCAGGAGCGGGTGAGGGCCAAAGGCAAGTCCTGACGCCGAAATACCTGAGCTCCGACCCGATGGCTGGCCTTGTGCCGGCCATCGGCCTTTACACATTAATGAGTCGGCGGTTCAAACCGTATCGGGACTCCCTGCCAGCGACGTCGCCATCGTTATCACGACCTGGACGCTGTACGGCGTGAAGCCGATGTCGAGCCTCCGGAGATGGGGAACCGATCGCCGCCTGACGATGTTCACCCACGACGAGAGTCATGGCATTAGCCGGCCGAGACTTGATTTAGGCCATGAAACTGCAACGCGCCTCGCGCTATAGTGGCATATGAAATACATTAATATGCTGGGACTCCCGGTGACGGGAACCAGTTGACTGCTGGATACGAGGTGTCCCCCATGTCCAATACTCTGGTCCACGAACTCCCCGACAACCCCGACAAAGCCGCCCGCGGCCGCGGTGCGGCCATCGTCGTCTACATGCTCTTTCTGGGCAGCATACTAGCAGTGGTCACCGCACCCATCGGCGTGCTGATCGCTCACGTCAAGCGCCGTAGCGCCGAGCCCTGGGTGCAAAGCCACCTGCAGTTTCAGATCCGCACCTTTTGGCTGGGTATGCTGGGGGGGGGGCTCTTCGTTGGCACCTGGCAACTTCTGGGGCTGGTGGGTGTTCCTGCCGTAGCGCCATGGGCGCTGGGCTATGTTTACTTCACCGCCTGCCTGATCTGGATGGTGGCGCGCTGTGGCGTGGGCATCAGCCGTCTGACCTCCAATCAGCCGGTGGCCAACCCGCGCAGCCTTGCCTTCGGCGGCGCTCGGGTGACCCTGTCGGACGGATGACCTCCCGCGAACTCCCCAACCCGGGGTGGGGGCCGCTCTCGGCGCTGCCCGGCAACCCGCTGATGTGGGTGCTGATTCTCAGCGAGATGCTGGTCTTCAGCGCCTTCTTTGCCCTCTACTCCGCAGAACGGGTGGCAGCGACAGCCCTCTTTGACGCCTCCCAGCGTCAGCTAGATCCGCTGATGGGTGGGCTCAATACCCTGGTGCTGCTGACCAGCGGCCTTTTTGTGGCCCTGGCCGTAGAGGCCGTGAGTGCCAAACGTATCCGTCGAACCCGCCAGTGGCTCGGCGCCACCATGGTGCTGGGCGTGCTGTTCTGCGTGATCAAGGGGATCGAGTACGTCGGCAAGTTCTCCGCCGGCATCACCCCGGAGACCAATGCCTTCTTCGGTTTCTACTTCGGGCTCACGGCCTTCCACTTCGCCCACGTGCTATTCGGTCTGGCGCTTATGGCATTGGTGACCTGGCGTACCTCCACCGAGAACGTGGAAACTGCCGCTGCCTTCTGGCACATGGTCGACCTGATCTGGATCCTGCTCTATCCGCTGCTCTATTTATTGCGCTGAAGGCTCACTATTTCGCTGAAGGCTCCCTCCCGAGGTGACCATGACCGCCCTCCCCGGCACCCGACGCCTGCTGACCACCTGGGCCACACTGATGGCCCTGACGGTGCTCTCGATTGTCTCGGCGCGATTGGACCAGAGCAGCTGGCAAGCCCTGCCGCTCTGGTCCGCGGGTCTGGTGATCGCCGCCACCGGCTTCAAGGCCCAGCGGCTGCTGATGGTCTATCTCAACCTTCGCGCCGCCACTCCGGCCTGGCGGGGTACCTTCGTGGGCCTGGTGGTACTGACGCTGGCGCTGATCGCCGGCGGCTATCTGACGGCGCGGCTGGCTGGCTGACGCCAACACCAGCCGCAAGGCATCCCTTGAGCGCGCGAGCCTCCCGTTTGCACCTCCTGACAAAACCGCGGTATCGCATCGCCTTTTGCGGTGACTCGAAGGCCAGCGAGAACGTGCCCCGCACCGGGATGCCTGTTATAAATGAAGATTAGGCGACACGTATCCCGCCATTCGGCAAGTGACTCAAGCGAACGTGGCTTCTGCGCTGGCTCAAAAGCGTCGCCGGGAGATAAACAGGTTATGGCTTCTCAACACCCCGTAGCACCTGGACGCATTGTCGCCATCGGCGGGGCCGAGGACAGGACCTCAGATCTCGAGGTCCTGAAACAGGTCTTTGCGCTGGCCCCCGAGGGCAATAGCGAGGTCGCCGTCATCGCAACAGCAAGCAGCATTCCCGACGAGGTGCTACCCGACTACGAAGCCGCCTTTTCTCGCCTGGGCGCCAGTCGAGTCCACTCCCTGAGCCTCCGCGACCGCCGCCAGGCGGCCGACCCCGACACCGTTCGCCTGATCGAGCAGAGCGGTGTCATCTTCTTCACCGGCGGCGACCAGCTGCGGCTGACCAATGTCCTGGGGGGGTCTCCAGTGCTGACGGCCATCCGCCAGCGCCACGAAGAGGGCGCGGTGGTAGCCGGAACCAGTGCCGGCGCGGCCGCCATGCCGGGCACCATGATCTATAACGGTGCCGCCGCCGATGCCCTGCGCAAGGGGGCCGTCAACTTGACCCTGGGCCTGGGCTTCGTGGATGGCATGATCATCGACAGCCACTTCCTCGAGCGTGGCCGCTTCACGCGCCTGATGGAGATCGGTGCGAGTAACCCGGAGCATCTGGGCGTGGGGATTGGCGAAGATGCGGCGGTGATCATTCACCCCCATGGCATTCTCGAGGCCATCGGCCCGGGCCATGTCATTCTGATCGACAGCCGCGACCTGGCGAGCTCGAACATCGCCGAGCTGTCCATGGGTGAGCCGGTGGCCGTCGAGAACATGATTCTGCATGCGCTGGTCAGCGGCCACGGGTTCGACGTCGGGGCGAGACGCTATCTCGTCGCCGACGAACTCAGTGCCGTTCTCGCGGAGGGAATATGAACATTCTCGAGCATCGGGCCCTGCGCGGCCCGAACTACTACAGCCGCTATCCGGCGATCTACATGCGCCTGGACATCGGTGATCTCGAGGAGCAGCCGAGTGATACCGTCCCCGGTATCGTCGAGCGCATCACGGCCCTACTGCCGACCCTGCAGGAGCACCGTTGCTCGGTGGGCCGCCCCGGTGGCTTCCTGGAACGACTGACGCGTGGTACCTGGGCCGGTCACGTCGTCGAACATGTGGCCATCGAGCTTCAGAACCTGATCGGCTTCTCGGTCGGCTACGGCAAGACCGTCGACAGCTACGACACCGGCATCTATAACGTCGTCTATCGCTACCGGGATGAAGCCTGTGGTCTGGCCGCCGGGGTCGAGGCCGTCGACCTGGTCGAGCGACTGTTCGCCGGTGAGGCCATCGACATGCCGGCCATCATCGACCGCCTCAAGCAGGTGCGCGACGCCAACATGCTGGGGCCCTCCACCGCCGCCATTGTCGACGCCGCCAACCAGCGTGGCATTCCCCATACTCGCTTGAGCGAGGAAAACAGCTACATCCAGTTCGGCCATGGCCATCGGCAGCAACGCATCCAGGCAACGGTGACCGGCCATACGGATCTGATCAGCTTCGGCATCGCCGACGACAAGGCCTGGACCAAGCAAGTACTCGGCGATGCCGGCATCCCGGTACCCCGGGGGCGGGTATGCGACTCCTTCGACGAGGCGCTAGAAGCCGTTGGAGACATCGGCTACCCCATCGCGGTGAAGCCGCTGATCGGCAATCATGGCCGCGGCGTGAGCACCAATATCGAGGACGAGCAGGCGCTGCGTGATGCCTTCGATATTGCCTCCCATCGCAACCCCTCGGTGATCGTAGAGCAGTATATCCGCGGCGAGGACCATCGCCTGCTGGTCATCGACGGCAAGCTGGTGGCCGCCGCCAGGCGTCGCCCCGCGCATGTGCTCGGCAACGGCATCGATACCCTGCAGGCCCTGGTCGACGAGGAGAACCGGGATCCGCGTCGCGGCATCGGCCACGAGAACCTTCTCACTCAGATCCAGCTGGACGAGCAGTCGCTGCGGATGATCGGCCAACAGAACCTGACCCCGCAGAGCGTCATCCCGGCCGGCGAGATGGTCTTCCTCAAGCCGACGGCGAACCTAAGCACCGGTGGCACGGCCACGGACGTGACCGACGACGTTCATCCCGAAGTACGCTTCGCGGCGGAACGCATCGCGCGCCTGGTCGGGCTCGACATCATCGGCATCGACCTGCTGGCCGAGACCCTGACCCGGCCGCTGGAGGAACAGTCCGCCGCGGTCGTCGAGGTCAATGCCGGCCCCGGCTTTCGTATGCACCTCTCGCCGACCCACGGGCAAGGCAGGGATGTGGGTCGCCCAGTGATCGACATGCTGTTCCCGAACAGCGAAGCCGACGGGCGCATTCCCATCGTTGCGGTGACCGGCACCAACGGCAAGACGACGACGGTGCGCGTGATCTCACACCTGCTGCGCCAGGCGGGACGCAACGTCGGCATGGCCTGTACCGGCGCCATCGAGATCGACAACCACGTCATCATGCGCGGCGACTACAGCGGGCCTCAGGCGGCAGCCATTGTGCTGCGCGAGCCCACGGCCGAGTGCGCCGTGCTGGAAGTGGCCCGCGGCGGCATCATGCGCCGCGGCCTCGGGTTCGACGAGTGCGATGTGGGCGTCCTGCTCAACATCGCCAGCGACCACCTGGGTGAACACGACATCCATACCCTCGATGAACTGGCGCGCTGCAAGACCGTGGTGATCGACGCCGTCCGTCAGGGCGGTACGGCCGTGCTCAATGCCGATGACCCCAGGGTGCTGGCCGGCCAGGAGTGGGCCCGTGGCGACATCATCTTTTTCACCCTGGACCCCGACTCGCGTCCCGTCCGCCAGCATGTCCGCGACCAAGGGGTCGCCTTCACGGTCCACAACGAGCGCATCGTGATGCGTCAGGGTCAGGTCGAGGCCGAGGTGATCCCGGTGGTGGACGTTCCGATCACCTTCGAGGGACACGCCCGCTTCAATGTCGCCAACGCCCTGGCCGCCAGCGCCGCTGCCTTTGCCCTGGGGCTCTCCATCGCCGATATCCAGATGGGCCTGCAAACCTTCCATCCCACCCCGGGGCAGAACCCTGGGCGCACCAACCTCATCGAAGCCGACGGTATCAAGGTGCTCATCGATTACGGTCATAACGTGCCGGCGCTCGAGGCCCTCGCCGAGCTGGTCGGCTGCATTTCGGCCCGGCGCAGAATCAGCGTGGCCAGCGCCCCGGGGAATCGTCGCGACGAAGACCTGTTCACGCTGGGTACCCTGCTCGCCCGGATGCACGATGTCGTCTACATCTACGAGACCGACTCCCGCGGACGCACCATCGGCGAAGCCGCCGGCCTGCTCCGCGACGGTGCCGAATCGGTGGGCAGCGGCTGCCGGGTGGAGATCATCATGGAGGAGACGCAGGCCGTCGACAGGGCCTTCGATGAAGCGAGCGCAGGCGACCTGCTGGTACTGCTGATCGACGACGTCGAAGGCGCCATCGAGCGCTTCCGGGGCCGGCGCTTCACGCCACCGGCATCGACGGATCCCACCGGCGAGCCGGCATGATGCCTCTCGATGAGCGGGACGCCCCCCTGCTGACCCTACTGCGCGTCGGGCGCATCTTCGCGCCGGAGCCCCTCGAGGCCAACGAGATCCTGATCGCCGATGGCCGGATCGCGGCACTGGGTCGCGATCTCGCCATACCGGACGGTTGGCCGGTGCGCCTGGTGGAGGCTCGCCACCTCACCGCCGTACCCGCCTTCATCGATCAGCATGTGACGTACAGCGCGACCTGGCCTGGATCCCCGAGGTCATCGGCCTGGGCGAGATCGCCATCTCGGACCATCGCTCCAGCCAGCCTCGCCAGGACGAAATCGAGCGTCTGGTCAGCGAGGTGCGGGTGGGTGCCATGCTGGCCGGCAAGCTGGGCATCTGTCACTTCCATGTTGGTGATGGCAAGCGGGGGCTTGAGCCGTTACGCCGCCTGCTCACCGAGACCGAGATCCCCGCCGAGCAGGTGATCCCGACCCACGTGAACCGCCATCGCGACCTGCTCGAGGAGGCCGCCGACTATGCGCTGACCTTCGATGCCAACGTGGATGTGACCGCCTTCGACGACGCCGACGAGGACGACCTGAGCGGCTTCGGTGCCGTATCGCGGCTGCTCCGGCGCGGCGTCCCGGTCGAGCGCATCACCATGAGTTCCGACTGCAACGGCAGCCTGCCGGAGTTCGACGACCGGGGCGCCTACATCGGCATGCGCGTGGCGGGCAACCGCACCCTGATCGCGGACTGGCAGAGGCTGGTCCGCGAGGAGGTGCTGCCACTGGAGCAGGCGCTGGGGCTGATCTCGGGAAACGTGGCGCGGGTGCTGGGGCTCGATGCACGTAAAGGCCGCTTGGCCGTCGGCCATGACGCCGACGTGACCCTGCTCGACGACGACCTCCAGCCGCAGCAGACCTTCGTGGCGGGGAAATGCATCTACGCCAGAGATGACTCGTTGTAGTGCGCTGGACGACTCAGTCTCGAGCGCCCTGATGACTCGGCGGGGGCGTTGCTCGCGCCCAATCTTCCAGGGCACGCCCCAGGCGCAGCAGCCCGTAGACCACGAAGGGCGCCAGCAGCATCAGCGCCACACCCCAGTCTCGATTGTTGATCAGCCACACCAGCGGTAGCACCAGCGCCACGGCGACCAGGCACCAGGCCGTCAGGGCGACAAGAAGTCGTGAACGGGATGACATGGCGGAATACCTCCTCGACGGACGATGGTCAGTTGGCAATGATCTGGCGATAGATGCCGGGCAGCGCCAGGGAGAGATGCTCGGGACGCTGAACGATGGCATAGCCGCCGCGGCCGAACAGGTGAGGAATATACTGCCCCGCCTCGCGGTCGATGGTCACGCCGAACACCTTCACCTCCTGACGCCGCGCCTCGAGCACCGCCTTGCGGGTATCCTCGATGCCGTAGCGCCCTTCGTAGTAGTCGTTATCGTTGGGCTTGCCGTCGGTGAGCAGCAGCAGTAGCCGATGGCGATTGGGGCGCTCGGCCAGTTGCCGGGTCAGGTGACGAATCGCCGGCCCCATGCGGGTGTAGTGGCCGGGTCTCAGCGCCGAGATGCGCCGCGATACCCGATCCCCCATGGGCTCACTGAACTCCTTCAGGGTGTTGACCCACACCTTGTGACGCCGCTGGGAGGTAAAGCTGTGGATCGAATAGTCATCGCCGCAGCCGGCCAGCCCGTGACCCAGCACCAGCAGTGCCTCCTTGGCCACATCGAGCACCCGGCGATCCTGCAGCCACGCCTCGGTGGAGAGCGAGACGTCAACCAGGATCGATACCGCCAGGTCGCGGGCCTGGTTGCGGCTGGCCATGTAGAGGCGGTCGCTGGCCTCACCGGTGGCGGCCAGGTCGCAGCGCGAGCGAATAACCGCGTCCATATCGAGCTCGCTGCCGTCCAGCTGGCCGCGTAGGATCTCGCGTCGAGGACGCAGCGCCTCGAACTCACGACGCACCCGGCGGATACGCCGGCGGGTCGCCTCATCGGGCGCCCAGTCCTCCCCCTCCTCGCTCTGCACGTCACTCAACACGAGACAGTGGTCGGGCAGGTAGGCCTGCTTGCGGTGGTTCCATTCGGGATAGAGATGCTTTCCCTTGAGTCGGCCTCCGACGGCCTCGTCGGGGGCCAGGTCGAGGTCGAGTTTGATCCTGGAAGCAGTCTTCTTGCGGTTGGAGCTGAGAACGATCTCGTCCATCTGGTCGGCAGCCTTCTTGGCCTCCTCCTCTTCATCGTCATCCACGAGGCGATTGAGGTTCACCATTTCGGCCCAGGAGAGCATCTTCTCCATGTTGTTGAGCATCAAAGGGTCATCGCGATCGGCCTGGTCCTGTTCTCGGCGATCAGCCTGGCGTTTGCCATGATCATCTTCGGGCGAGGCGGCGGCGCTAGCCGGCTCCTTGTCGTCGTCCGCGTTCTGCTCGCGGGCGCCGTCGCGGGTGCCCAGGGTAACCGCCTGTCCCCACAGCGGCACCGGTAACGGCGGACGGTAGCCTCGCGGAGCGCGGAACTCCTTCAGCGGGAAGTCGCTCTCGCGAATGGCGCGCTGCATGGCCGCGGCCCAGGACGACTCAGGATCGGGCGCGCCCAGCTCGGCGCGTAACGCCGTCTCCAAGGCCGCCTCCATGGGTGGCAGATGCTTGCGCAGCGGACGAATGGCGAGTAGTTCACCGCACAGCTGTATATAGCGCTGGATGAGACCAGGGAAGCGCGCCAGCGCGGCCCGTGTGGTGCGTCGCGCCTCGCGCAGGCGCTGCAGGTCGGCCTGCAGCGGGTCCACAGGAAGCGTCACCGGCCGGGCCTCGGCCAGGAAGGCGGTGAGCCACAGGTATAAGTCGCGGTTGAGGGCGGCCTCGGGGAAGAGCGCCAGGCGCGGTGGTAGCAGCAGATTCTCTTCGTCGCGACGGGCCTGGTCGAGGGCCTCCTCGTCGAGCCCCAGGCGCTGACGCAGGCTCAGTCGGTGGGCAGAACCGCGCCGGGCGATGGCGGCCACCTCAATGCCCGCCTCGCCGCCACCGGCGCGAAAGAAGACGCCGAGCATGGGCCGCAGGCTCTCGAGGCTGACCGCCGCCTCGGGGTGGTCCGGATAGCTCTCCGCGCCGGAGGCCCAGCGGTGCCAGACGCGGCCGACAGTCTCTTCGACCTCGAGAAAATCAAGCATTGACATAGGGATACCTCAACCGAAGGTGGCCCGGATAGCTTCCATCAATCCCTCCTGGACGTCCGCATCATCGGAGAGCGGCTCCACCAGGGTGGCGCGCGCGGCATCGAGGACCGGCATCCCGGCATGGATCAGGGTCGCACAGTAGACCAGCAGGCGGGTTGAGACCCCTTCCTCCAGATCCTGGCCTTTCAGGTCGCGCAGGCTAGCCGCCAGGTTGACCAGGGCGGCGCAGCGCTCGGGTTCGAGTCCGCTCTCGCGTGCCACGATCTCGCGCTCCACCTTCGGGGGGGGAAAGTCGAAAGACATCGCCACGAAACGCTGGCGGGTGCTGGGCTTCAGGGACTTGAGAATGTGCTGATAGCCGGGGTTGTAGGAGACCACCAGCATGAAGTCGTCGGGCGCTTCGAGCAGCTCGCCGGTGCGCTCCAGTGGGAGCAGACGGCGGTCGTCGGTGAGCGGATGCATCACCACGGTGACGTCCTTGCGCGCTTCCACCACCTCATCGAGGTAGCAAATGCCGCCCTCGCGCACGGCGCGGGTCAGGGGACCGTCGACCCAGCGGGTCTCACCGCCCTGCAGCAGGTAGCGCCCGGTGAGGTCGGCGGCAGTCAGGTCGTCGTGGCAGGAGACGGTGAACAGCGGCTTGCCGAGCTTAGCTGCCATATGGCTGACGAAGCGGGTCTTGCCACAGCCGGTCGGCCCCTTGAGCAGCAGCGGCAGGCGCTGCTGGAAGGCCTGCTCGAACATCGAGCACTCGTTGCCGACACTCTCGTAGTAGGGAATCTCTTGCTCGCTGGCCTCGTTGGCCACGGAGGAGAGGGGCATAAAGATCACTCCTGTCAGGGTGATTTACAGAACAATGAACCAAAGAGGGCCCCGACCGGGGCCCTCGGAGGGTCAGGCTCGCTCGGGGCCTGCGGTCAGCTGGGTACCACCGCCCGGCACCTGCTCGCGGACCGGGCCGAAGAAGGCATAGAGCAGCATCATTGCGCCGATGGCCACTGCGACACCGGCGCCCAGGCGCATGATGTAGAAGAGGCCAAGCTGGTCCTGTACCGCCATGTAGTTCATGCCCAGCACTCGCTGCAGGTGGGTCTGAACCACACCGGCAAAGGTCAGGGTGAAGGTCATGAAGCACATAGCGCCGGTCATGATCCAGAAGCCCCACATGTTGAGCACCTGGTTGTAGGGCTGGACGCGACGCAGGTGCGGCATGGCGAAGGTGATCACGCCGAGAATCAGCATCACATAGGCGCCGTAGAAAGCCAGGTGGCCGTGGGCGGCAGTGACCTGGGTGCCGTGGCTGTAGTAATTGACCCAGTGCAAGGTGTGCATGAAGCCCCACACGCCGGCGCCGAAGAAGGCCACGGCCGGGCATCCCAGGGCCCACAGCATGGCGGCCTTGTTGGGGTGGTTACGGCTGCCTTTCCAGAACATGGTGAAAGCGAACACCACCATGACAAAGAAGGGGATTACCTCCAGGGTGGAGAAAATGCTGCCGATGGGCTGCCAGTAGCTCGGCGCACCGATCCAGTAGTAGTGGTGGCCGGTGCCCAGCAGCCCGGAAAACAGCGACAGGCCGACGATGATGTAGAGCCACTTCTCGATCACCTCGCGGTCGACGCCGGTCATCTTGATCAGCAGGTAGCCCAGCAGCGCTGCCATAATCAGCTCCCAGACGCCCTCGACCCAGAGATGCACCACCCACCACCAATAGAGCTTGTCCACAGCGAGGTTGGTGGGGTTGTAGAAGGCGAACAGCCAGAACACCGCGGCCAGCCAAAGGCCCAACATCAGCACCATGTTGATCGCGGTCCGGCGGCCCTTGATCAGGGTCATGCTGGTGTTGAACAGGAACATCAGAAACGAGATGGTGATCAGCACCTTGACCCAGAACGGCTGCTCCAGGAATTCGCGGCCTTCGTGGATCCCAAACTGATAGCCGACCAGCGCCGCGGCCCCAGCGAAGGCGAAGATCGCCAGCTGGATGTAGGCGATTTTGGGACTGTGGATCTCCTGCTCGGCCTCTTCCGGCATCAGGTAGTAGGTGCAGCCCATAAAACCGATCAGCAGCCACACGATAAGCAGATTGGTATGGCTGACGCGCATGATGTGGAAGGGCATGACCTCGGCCATGAAATTGGGCCAGGCATAGACGCTGGCAGCCAGCAGGCCGAAGACGACCTGCAGGGTGAATAGCGCCATCGCCACCATGAAGAAGGGCAGTGCCACCTTCTGTGTTTCGTATTTCATCGAGATTATTCTCCTTGTTTCATCCACCGGGTCTCAGAGTAAGCGGCAGGCATTGGCTCAACCGGAGGGATGAGGCGGCCAGCCCTGAGTATCGATACCGTCGGTCCACTCCAGGAAATCGATCAACGACTGCATCTCTTCTTCGCTGAAGTCATAGGCCGGCATCTGACGGCGTCCCTTGCCCCCCAGTGGCTGGGCCTGGATCCAGGCGGCAAGCCCCGCGCGGGCTGCATCAGGATTCTTATGGCCCCCGTAGCGCTCCCAGACATTGCCCAGCTCCGGCGCGAAATAGGCCCCCTCGCCAAGAATGCTGTGGCAGTTGATGCACATGTTCTTTTCCCACACTTCCTTACCGTGCTTGACGGACTCGGTGAGCCCGGCGCTATCGGTGGAAACGTTGACCATGTACCAGTGGCTGTGAGCCGTCAGTGCGGCAAACAGCAGAAAGAAAAACAGCGACCCGCCGTAAAAGATGTTGCGGGCCGCCGACTTGGTGAGACCGTCGGCCATGGACCATACCCCCCTTGCTTATGTGGCAGTGCCACCACCCCTTACGGCAAGCGACCCTGCGTCTTTTTAAGATGTATAACATATACCTGTTAAGCGTAGCAGCATAGCGCGGGATAGGGCTTTGACGCCGGTCAATTTCCGGGGAATGAAGGCGGGCGACAGGCTGCCGCCCGGGAGTGGCTCAGTTGTTTTCGGTAAGGTCCTCGATCCAAGTCAAAGCGGCTACGCCAGTGGGCAAGCCCAGGGTCGGGATGGCCAACATGGCCACCTGCTTCAGCGCTTCGGGGGACTCGCCCTCTTCCAGACCGCGACGGGCATGCGAGTGCACCGCACCTTCGGAACGGGCGCCCACGGCCAACGCCAGCTTGACCAGACGGCGGGTACGCTCGTCCAGGGGGCCGGCCTCGGCGCAGGCCTTGCCCAAGGCCGCATAGGCGTCCCACACCTCGGGATACTGCTTGGCGACCTTGCCGGCGCCGGCGGGAAGTTGCTCTTGGCTCATCTAATCTCTCCTCGTGTGGTGGGGATGTTCGACAACACAGGCGGCAGTATAACCGGCCATATCGAGAATGCCGGCCCTTGGCGTCATGCCGGGGATCAGAGGACCGCAAGCCAGGAGAGCGGGTCATGGCGAATCGCCGCCCCCAGCATGTAGGCAAAGGTGAGCACCGCGGCCAGAGCCGCGACCCCTCGCACCGCGCGGCTTCGCCCGCGTTTTATGGCCAGGGTGCCTAGGCCGATATAGACCAACAGGGCGATGAGCTTGGCGGCAAGCCAGGGGTGCTGGTGGGGCCACATCGACAGCATCACCATCAGCAGCACGCCCAGCGTCAGCAGCAGGGTATCGTTGATATGGGGCAGAACCTTGACCCAGCGGCGCTGAAGCCACGGCGACTCCCGCACTGACCACCAGGCTCTGAGCATGAAGAACACTAGGCTCAGAGTGGCGGTGGTGATATGCAGGTGCTTGATCAGGACGTAGTGCTCGATCATCACGTACCTCGCCGACAGCCTAGCCGTCTTTGCCGTCCGCGCGGGTCGTCAGCAGCGGCACCGTGTAGTGGAACAGGAATATCGAATAGGCGATGCACCAGAACAGAATGCTAAAGTTGTAGGTCCAGTGGGTGATCTGGGGAAACATCGCCAGCACCGGCGAGCGTAATAGCGCCCCGGCAAACATCAGCATAAGCCCGATCCCGATACCCGGCAGGGTACGAATCTCCCGGCCGGTATGGCCCAGCGCCACTCGGGACATCATTGCCAGCATCATGCTGGCGATACCGCCGATGGCCAGGGCGTGCAGGGCCAGCTCCACCCGGAACAGCCCGGTCTGCGCCAGCGCCCACATTACCAGCCCCACCACGATGAAGGCGTAGCTGAGGTGCAGCCCCCAGAGCAGCGGTTCGTGCAGGGCGTGCCACCCCCCCCAGCGCGCCAGACGCACGGCGTTGGCAGCGGCGGCCACCAGCATGGCCCAGCCCAGCAGGCCGGAGGGCAGCTCGACCGCAAGCAATACCGCCAGCTGCAGCACCACCACGGCGTAGATAGACCACAGCGAGAGGCGCTCGAGCATCGGCCAGTTGACCGGCTTTGGACGCCCCAGTTTGAGCGAGGTGAAGAAGGGGATGACCCGGCCGCCAAGCAGCACCATCAGGGTCGCGATCAACAGCACGCCAAGATAGGCGCCCTCGCGAATCGGCAGCAGCTGGCCGCGCATCACGCCCAGATGCATGGCCAGGTTGGCCACCGCCAGCAGCAGCAGGATCGGCACGAAGATCAGGTTGTGCCACTGGCGGGCATCGACCACCAGCCGTCCCATGGCCAGGGCCGCCAGGGGGAGGAAAGCCACGTCGACGGCCAGCAGTAACCCGGCGGGCAGTCCCATGGGAAAGGCGATCAGCAAACGTCCGAGCAACCAGACGCCGACCAGCCCCAGCAGTGGCCAGCCATGCAGGCTGCGCTTCCCGGTCCAGTTTTGCACCGCCGTAAGCAGGAAGCCCACTACCACGGCGGCGCCGAAGCCGAAGATCATCTCGTGCTGGTGCCACCACATCAGCCCGCCGTGGGGGCGCAGCAGGATGTCACCGTGCCAGAAGGCGAACCACACCACCATGGCCAGCACGCTGAACAGCGAGGCCAGCAGGAAGAAGGGGCGGAAGGCGAGCCGGGCGATGGGGGGCCCGGCCGGCTCGGGTTGGGTTGGCTGCATGGCGAGAATCCCGATGGTGGCACTGATGGCTTGAGTTCAGAAGTCACCCATTGTGCCCCCCCAGCGTCCCTGGTTGCCATGACAGGTATCAATAATGCTTCTTATACCGCACCTCAGTGACTGGTGCCCTCCTCGTACTGGGTCTTGTTCCAGACGTTGTACTTGCCCGAGGGCTTCTTCATTGGCATGCGGCCCAGCTCCTCCAGGGTATTAGCGTCGAGCCACAGCAGGTAGCCATCGTCGTCCCAGATGCTCAGCAGCAGGGTCTCGCCGCGGCGGTCGAACTCCACGTGGGCGGCGGTCTTGCCCGGTTCCGGGATCAGCGTCTCGACAATCTCCAGGGTCTGCTTGTCGATCACGTGGATGCGGTCGTGGTTGGGGCCGAAGAAGACGTCCACCCAGGCGTAGGGCGAGTTCTCGTGGCTGCGCATAAAGAAGCCGGGGCCGTCGGTCTCGATATGGGTGATCAGCGACCAGTCGGTCATGTCGAATACCGACACCTGACCCTTGTCGATGTGGGGGATCGCCATCACCCGGCGGCCGTCCAGCTCCCAGGTGATGCCGGCGCCCAGGTGCGGCATGCCCTCCAGGGGCAGATCGGCCACCTTGCGCTCTTCGTCCAGGTCGAACACCTGGCCGCCCTTGCCGCCGCGGGCCGCACCCACCACGTAGCGGTACTCCTGGTCGAAGAAGAAGTCGTCCAGATAGTCCGGCGCCTCCATGCGGTGCAGGGCGAAATCACCGACGATGGCCTCATCACCTTCAGCGCGCTCCTCGGGCCAACGGATCTCCCACACCTCGGGGATGTCGCGCAGGGCGGCCACGAAGCTGTTTCTCGGCGGTGCTGCATAGACGGCGCTGACCCGAGAGGTCTCGCCGCTGAGCCCCTCCACCGGGATCACCGCGATCAGGTCCAGGTCGCGGGCGTCGAACAGCACCAGGCTATGGGGCAGGTAGTTGCCCGCCAGCACAAAGCGGCCGTCGGCAGAGACGGCAATGTTGCGCATGTTGATGCCGGCGCGCACCTCGGCGGTGACCTCGAGATTGTAGATGTCGTACTTGGTCACCCAGCCGTCCCGAGAGCCGAAGTAGACATAGCGGCCGTCGGGGCTGTACTTGGGCCCACCGTGCAGCGCATAGCGGCTGGGGAAGCGAGTGATGCGCTCGAATCTGTCGCCGTCGAGCAGGCTGACGTGGTGGTCGCCGATCTCCACGACGAGAAAGAGGTTCTTGAGATCCTCGACCTCGAACACCGGTGCATCGGGCAGGCTACCGTAAGGGTGGGAAAGCTCGTGGCTGGCGAGGATGTCGGCCTCCTCCCAGCTGGGCTCATGCTCCGGCGGCGTGAAGATCCACTCGGCCAGGGCCGCTACCTCATTCTCGTCGAGCAGCTCACGGTAGGCGGGCATCTGGGTGGCCGGGCGGCCATCCAGGATCACCGACACCGCTTCATCGGACTTGAGCCGCGAGAGGTTGTCGGGCAGCAGCGCCGGCCCGATGCCGCCCAGACGGCTGACACCGTGACAAATGGCACAGTGGTGGTTGTAGAGCACGTGGGGGTCGGGCTCGTCGGCCAGGGCCGGCAGGGCGGAGGCTGCCATTCCCACCAGGCCGCCCAGCAGCAGGGTGCGCAACGTCATCGCGGCTCGCTTCATAGCGCCACCCTCCCCGGGACAGACTCACGGGACGCCAAGGCGTCATCCGGTTGACGCGCCAACCGGGTCATGGCCGGCGCCAGGGTCTCGGCGAGGCTGACCACCTCGCCCACCACGATCAGGGTCGGCGGGCGGAACGCCTCGCGCTCGATCACCTCCACCAGCTCGCCCAGGGTGGCCAGCACGTGGCGCTGTTCCGGGGTGGTGCCCCGCTCCACCAGGGCCACCGGGGTCTCGGCGGGCATGCCGTGGCGCTGCAGCTCACGGCGAATCAGCTCGGCGTTGGCCAGGCCCATGTAGAACACCGTGGTGTGGTGGGGCACGGCCAGTGCGGCCCAGTTGAGTTCCAGGTCCCGGTCGCCCTTGCAGTGGCCGGTAACGAAGGTAACGCTCTGGGCATAGTCGCGGTGGGTCAGCGGGAAACCCGCATAGCTGGAGCAGCCCGAGGCCGAGGTGATGCCCGGCACCACCCTGAAGCCGATGCCGTGCTCGATCAGATACTCGGCCTCCTCACCACCGCGGCCAAAGATGAAGGGGTCACCGCCCTTGAGGGTCAGAAGGCCCGGGTCGCCGGGCCCCGCGCCGGCGATGGCGACCTCCCCCGGCGCCAGCGGCGCTTCGTCGAGGCCGAAGTGGCAAATCTGGTTGTGTTGAAATGCTGTCATGGGTCGCTCTCCCGGAGCATCACGGTCTGGGGTCTCGCTCGGCGCTCAGAGCTCGGTGGCCTGAATGGCCTTGTAGGGTGCCGCCACGCGTCTCTCGCCGCCGTCACTGACGCCGATCTCCTCGTTGGTGAGATAGCAGCCGGGATCCTCCTCCCAAGGGTCACCCGTCACCTTCCAGGCCCGCACGCGGGTGTTGCCGTTGCAGATATCGAGGAAGCGGCACTCGGCGCAGCGCCCCTTCACCGGCCGCGGCCGCGGCCGCTGGCGCATGCCCAGCATCAAGGGATCCCGGGTATCACGCCAGATCTCGGAGAAGGGCCGCTCGCGCACGTTGCCCAGGTGGTGATCCCACCAGAAGGTATCCGGGTGGACGTTGCCGAGGTTATCGATGTTGGCGATATGTTCGCCCGATGCGTTACCACCCCAGTTGACCAGCCGCTGGCGCAGGGCATCGGCCTGCTCGGGGAAGTGCTCCCGGGCCCACATCAGCAGGAAGGGACCGTCGGCGTCGTTGTTGCCGGTCACGTACTCGCGCTCCACGCCGCGCTCAAGCTCCGCGCGACAGTGGTCGAACAGCTGGGTCATGGCGTCGCGGGTCATCTGGTGCCAGGCATCGTGCTTGCCGTGGCGGTGGCCGCGCCCACCGTAATTGAGGTGAGAGCTCCTTGCAAAGCTTCACCGCGTGCATCGACTCGCGGAAGGCGCCCTTGCGCTGGCGAATGACGTCGTGGGTCTCCTCCAGGCCATCGATGCTGATGCCCACATAGTCGTAGCCGATGTCGGCGATCTCATCGATGTTGGATTCATCAATCAGAGTGCCGTTGGTGGAGAGTCCGGTGTAGATGCCCAGCGCCCGAGACCGGCGCGAGAGCTCGTAGATGTCCGGTCGCATCAGCGGCTCTCCGCCGGAGAGGATCAGCGCCGGCACCCGGAAACCGTGCAGGTCGTCGAGCACCGCGTGGGCCTCGGCGGTGGAGAGCTCGCCGGCGAAGTCGATATCCGCCGAGGTGGTATAGCAGTGCTTGCAGGTGAGGTTGCAGCGGCGAATCAGGTTCCAGATCACCACCGGACCTGGCGGCTTGCGGGCCGGTACAACCGGAGACGGTTCCATTAGAGTCTTGATATAGCGGGTGACGCGAAACATGGCTTACCTCCTGGGCTCGGGCTGACGCTCGGCACCGGGTCGGCCGGCCAATCGCAGGCCGGTCTTTTTGAGAATGCGTGAACTGTAGAGGATGCGGTGATCGCGACAGGCCCCACCGAGCAGCGCGCGCAGTTCCTCGGCCTGGCGCTCGACCTCGTCGCGGCTACGGCCGTGGAGCATGGCAAACAGGTTGTAGGGCCAGTGGGGTAGATGCCGCGGGCGGCGATAGCAGTGGCTGACGCCTTCTATGGTTGCCACCTCGCGGCCCAGGCGGTCCACCTGGGCATCGTCCACGTCCCATACCGTCATGCCGTTGGCCACGTAGCCGAGCCGATAGTGGTTGGGCACAGCGGCGACGCGGCGCACGATGCCCATCTCCTGCATGCGCGCCAGGCGGCGTCGCACCTCTTCCCCGGAGAGCCCCAGCGGCCTGCCTACCGCCCCCCAGGGGTCAGGCACCAGCGGCAGGCCGGCCTGGGTGGCCAGCACGATGGCGCGATCGGTGGCATCCAGGGCTGAAGGCGACTCAGACGGGCAGGTGGAGACGGACATAGAACTCCTCCTCCTTGGGCATGTTGTAGACGGGCAGGCCAGTGGCGGCCTCGAGTTCGGCGATCACCTCGCCGATGCGATCCGGGGTCTCGGTGGCCAGCACGAACCACATGTTGAGGGGATGCTCACGGCGGTAGTTGTGGGCTACCTCGGGGAAGGCATTGACCGCCTCAATGATCCGCTCGTAATCGGCCTCGGGCACCGCCAGGGCGGCCAGCGTCAGGCCGCCGCCGAGACGCTCGGCGTGGTACATGGGGCCGAAGCGGCTGAGCACGCCTGTCTCCAGCAGCCGCTCCAGGCGGTAGAGCAGCTCACCCTCGGAGAGCTCGAGCTCCGCGGCCACCGCAGCATAGGGCGCCTCAATCAGCGGCAGGCCATCC
>JAIVHL010000234.1 GCA_020201075.1 Halomonas sp.
ACTCCTGACCGCAGGCCTGCTCAGCGCCTGTGCCAGCCCCCACTATCTGCAGCTCAACCCTCAGCGCAGCGCCGAGGTGCCGGTCACCGGCAACGGCCAGGCGATCACGGTGATCGCCGTGGACGGCCGCGACAGCGAAGTGATCGGCACTCGCACCGGGAGCGCCATGTCGACCGCCACCATTACGGTCAACGCCCATGAGCTGGTGCCGCACCTGCAGCGCGAAACGGAGCGCGCGGTGCGCGACATGGGTTTCAGCCCCACCGTCGAGAATGCGCCGGGGCGTCCCAGCCTGACCCTCACCCTGGAGCATCTGGGGTACGAGCGCGGCCAGAGCCGACCGGTGATCGACGAGGCACGCCTGGTATCGGTACTCACCGCCGAGGCGGTCAACGGCGGCAACACCTACACCGGCACCTATACGTCGCGACGCACCCAGAGCTATGCCGTGCGCCCGGATCGCGACACCAACGCACGCATGGTCAACGACCTGCTCTCCGATGGCCTCGACCGTGCCTTCCGCGATCCTGAACTGGGCCGCCTGCTGGCGCGCTGAGCTCGATGGCTTCATGAATTCAACTAATCCAGGGGCCCGCGGCGCACAAGCGCCCAGGCGCTCTCGCGAAAACCGCTGCCCGCTTCCGGATCGCCCTGTGCCAACAAGGTGACCCGGAAGTTAGGCTCGAACAGCTCCTGCACCTCCTCGTTCGACACGCCGAAAGGCGGCCCACCCACGTCGCCCATTGCGCGCTCGAGGCTGATCAGAAGACCGCGACTGCCCGGCGGCACCAGTTGGGCCAGGTGAAAGGCGTAGCGCTGACGGGTGGCCGGAGGTAAAGCGATCAGCGAAGCACGATCGTAGAAAGCCCCTATCTCCGCCGCCTGCTGGATATGGAAGTGGAAAAAGTCCCCCTGCCACAGCTCCACGTTGCCCTGGCGGCATATCTGAAAACCCGCCTGATGGTAGCGGGTGACGACGCCCTGCCCCTCGGCCACGAACTGCTCGATGGCTTCCGGTGCCAGCTCGATCCCCAGCACCGGATGATCACTGCTGGCCAGCCAGCGCATATCCAGACTCTTGCCGCACAACGGCACCAACACCTTGGCACCGGGCCTGACCTGCAGGCCCGGCCAATGAGCCTCCAGTAGCGGATGGGGGCAATCTCGGTGAAAGCCGATGCGCCCCTCACGCCAGCGCTCAAGCCATTCATTGGCCATGCCCCGCTCCTCAGAACCAGCGATCGCGCTTGCGCTTGCGGCGCGGCAGATGGGGAACGATCAGCCCCACCAGCAGGCCTGCCCCGGCCACTCCACCGCCGTACATGAAGTAGCGCATCAGCAGATCTTCCTCCTGAGTGTCCAGGCGAGCCTGGAGCTGACGAATGACCTGTCGCGACTGCTCAGACTCGGTGTCCAGCGCCTGATTGCGTTCCTCGAGCTCAACGATGAGCGCTTCTCGATTCTCCAGAGCCTCGCGCTGGGCGGAGGTGCGGTTTTCCCACTGCTCATTGATACCATTGAGCTCGGCGGAGAGCTCGGCCACCTGCTGCTCAAGTTCCGGCACACGCATCTGGGCGCTGGGAGAATCCTGCAACTCGCGGGAGAGCACCCAAACGGTGTCGCCGTCGGCGTCCTGCACGCGACTATAATCACCGCTGGTCTCCAGCCGCGTTACCGGCTCGCCGGCGACAAGAGTGCCGACGATGCGGTAGCCGTCGGTGGGACCGCTGCGCACGTAGGTGGTCAGAGAGTCGCTGACCCAGTGGGTCGCGTCGTTCTGCTGGGCCTGCAGGGGAAAGGCGAAAAGTCCCAGGGCAAGGCCCATGCTGAGTCGTCTGATGTCGTGTCGTGTCATGCCGTTGTCCTGGCTAAAGCTGGCGAATTTTCACTTTGGCGCGATCTGTGTCGGGCGCCGGCTTCTTGCCGAGGCCGCTACGTTAAGACGGCCGATCACTCTCGAAAAGGATCGAACGTTTCCCGACGGAGACTTCTCCACAGCTCCTGTGGACAAGTAGCGGGACAACCACTGGAAAGACGTCTAACCTCGGCGCGACGCCTGACCTGTCCCCTGCTGATCATTTCATGACCAGCGTTGCTCAGCGCTCAGGAGGCGGCGGCGGCGAAAAGGGACGCGGGAATTCGGCCACCCGGCTGCTGCTTTTCACCGCTCGGGGCGAGCCTTCCCGTTCCACTTCATCGATACGCACAATGGCGTTGAGGGGCAGGTAGCTGCGGATAACGCCCTCGAAGGTGTGCCGCAGCTTATCCGCCGAGGGGTCCACCACGAGTCGAGAAGCGTCCTCGAAGACGAACTCCTCGACCTCGATGAAACCCCACAGGTCGCTCTGAAAGATTTCGCGAGCATAAAGCTCCCACACTTCTTCCTGCTGGTGGAAAACCACCCGATAGATAGGCTTCGCCGCCATGGTGCTGAGTGTCCCTCGAACCGGTGTTCCGACAAGAGGGGCAAGCGTAGCACAATCCCGCAGCCGGCGGCCCATGCTGGCCCCGTCGCCGGGCGACGCGTATAATAGTTATCACTTTTCGGGTCCGCCGCGGCCCCGCGGCCTGTAGCTCAGGCCTGAAGTTCACGATATCCCCCTCTTTCATCCACTGGTGACATAAGTCGGGCGCCTGGCGCCACGACCCTACTCTTATGGCGAAGAAACTCTTCATCAAGACGCACGGCTGCCAGATGAACGAGTACGACTCCGCACGCATGGCGGATCTGCTCGGCGAATCCCACCGGCTTGAGCTTACCGACGACGAGCGCGAGGCCGACGTCATCCTGCTCAACACCTGCTCGATCCGTGAAAAAGCCCAGGAGAAAGTGTTTCACCAGCTCGGACGCTGGAAGAAGCTCAAGGAAGCCAATCCTGACCTGGTGATCGGCGTCGGCGGCTGCGTGGCGAGCCAGGAAGGGGAGGCCCTGCGCAAGCGAGCGCCCCATGTGGACATGGTGTTCGGCCCCCAGACCCTGCACCGGGTGCCCGCGATG
>JAIVHL010000021.1:0-10420 GCA_020201075.1 Halomonas sp.
GGAAGGCCAAGGCGGTGTGGAAAACCCTGACGATTACCCACAGGGGGTTTATACTGCCGGGCGGATTTCATCCCCCGACGAGAAAACGGCGCCGCGGCGCCAACGAGGTGTACCTTGGATTACCCCAACCGCTTTGACGTCATCGTCATCGGCGGTGGCCATGCGGGAACCGAAGCCGCCCTGGCCTCCGCTCGCATGGGCTGTCAAACCCTGCTGCTGAGCCACAACATCGAGACCCTTGGCCAAATGTCCTGCAATCCCGCCATCGGCGGGATCGGCAAGAGCCATCTGGTCAAGGAGATCGATGCGCTGGGTGGTGCCATGGCCAAGGCGACCGACCTTGGCGGTATTCAGTTTCGCGTTCTCAATGCTCGAAAGGGACCCGCGGTGCGTGCCACACGGGCCCAGGCAGACCGGATTCGTTACAAGGCAGCCATCCGGGGAATGCTGGAAAACCAGGTCAACCTGACGTTGTTTCAGCAGGCAGCCGGTGATCTCATCGTGGACGGCGACACCGTACGCGGCGTCGTCACCGAAACCGGTATTCGCTTCCACGCCGAGACCGTGGTCTTGTCCACCGGCACCTTCCTCGGCGGAGTGATTCATATCGGCCTCGATCAGAGCCGCGGCGGTCGAGCCGGTGATCCGCCCTCGAATCGCCTCGCCGAACGCCTCCGAGACCTGCCTTTCCGGGTCGATCGACTCAAGACCGGTACCCCTCCGAGGCTGGATGCGCGTAGCCTCGATTTCTCGGCGCTCGAGGAACAACCCGGTGATAGTCCGACTCCGGTGATGTCATTCCTGGGCAGCCGTGAACAGCATCCCCGCCAGGTAAGCTGTCATATCGGCCACACCAACGAACGCACTCACGAGATCATCTTCGCCAATCTCGATCGTTCACCGATGTATTCCGGGGTGATCGAAGGCGTCGGACCCCGTTACTGCCCCTCCATCGAAGACAAAGTGCACCGCTTCGCCGACAAGGCCAGCCACCAGGTGTTCATCGAGCCCGAGGGCCTGGACACCCATGAGCTCTATCCCAACGGTATTTCCACCTCACTTCCTTTTGACGTGCAGCTGCAGGTGGTTCGGTCCATCCGAGGGCTGGAAAACGCCCATATCACTCGACCCGGCTATGCCATCGAATATGACTTCTTTGACCCGCGGGATCTGAAGCACTCGCTGGAGACGAAATTCATCCACAACCTGTTCTTCGCCGGGCAGATCAACGGTACCACCGGCTATGAAGAGGCCGGTGCACAGGGGCTGCTGGCAGGGCTAAACGCCGCTCGTCGGGCCAAGGACCTTGAGGCCTGGGCACCGCGCCGCGACGAAGCCTACCTGGGCGTGCTGGTCGATGACCTGATCACCCTGGGCACCAAGGAGCCTTACCGGATGTTTACCTCGCGGGCCGAATATCGACTGCTGCTGCGTGAGGATAATGCCGACCTGCGCCTCACCGAGACGGGGCGTGAGCTGGGCCTGGTGGACAATGTTCGCTGGGCGGCCTTCAGTGAAAAGCGCGAAGCAATTGAACGTGAGAACGCTCGACTCAAGGCCTGCTGGGTGCAGCCCGGCACCGCAGCCGCTCAGGCGGTAGCCGAAAAGATTGGGAAACCGCTGGCACGTGAGTACAGCCTCATGGATCTGCTCAGGCGTCCAGAGCTTGGCTACGCCGATCTGGCTGGTCTGCCCGGCATCGAGGGGGAAGCGGTAGCCGATGACACCGTGGCAGAACAGGTGCAAATCCAGGCCAAGTACCAGGGCTACATAGGCCGTCAACAGGATGAGATCGACAAACTCAAGCGCCACGAAGCGACGCCGCTGCCCGTGGATCTTGATTATGCAGGGGTTGAAGGGCTCTCGAATGAGATTCGTCAGAAACTCGCCGAAGTACGTCCCGAGACCCTGGCCCAGGCCTCTCGGATTTCGGGTGTGACCCCGGCAGCGGTGTCGATCCTGCTGATTCATCTCAAGAAGCGTCGTCTGCTCGACGAGCACCGGGCGGCCAGCGCATGACGGCAGTAGGATCAACGGTTGAGTCGCGTCTCGATGAGGGGCTCGACCGTCTCGGTATCAACGCACAGGCCGACCAGCGGCAGCGCCTGCTGGCCCTGGTTGGGCTGTTGCACAAGTGGAACCGCGCCTATAACCTCACCGCGATACGCTCGCCTGAAGAAATGGTGGCTCGCCATCTGCTGGACAGCGCTGCGGTATTGCCTTTCGTTAAGGGTTCTACCCTGCTCGACGTTGGCGCAGGCCCCGGTTTCCCTGGCCTGGTGCTGGCGATTCTCAAGCCGGAACTCGCCGTAAGCCTGATCGACAGCAACGGCAAGAAGGTACGGTTCCAACGTCAGGCGGCGATGGAACTGGGATTGGCTAACGTGACCCCGGTGCAGGCGCGCGTCGAAGCCTTTGAAGGATGCTTCGACCAGGTGATTTCACGTGCCTTCGCAAGCCTGGGTGATTTCGTCAGTCTAACGCTGCCTCTGGTAGCCCCAGGTGGCCAGTGGCTCGCCATGAAAGGGCCGGGCGTAGACGGCGAACTAGCCGGCCTTCCGGCTGGTGTGGCGCCGGTGGCCAGGCACCGCATCGCGGTGCCCTTCGACGTCGGTAACCGGCTACTGGTTGTCCTAGAACGCCAGGATATTGACTCGTGCCCATGATAATTCGCGTTTCCCAGCAAGGGAGTTGTCCGTGACCAAGATCATCGCCTTGACCAACCAGAAGGGAGGAGTCGGCAAGACCACCACGGCGGTCAACCTCGCCGCTAGCTTGGCAGCCCTGGATCGCCGGGTGCTCCTGGTGGACCTTGACCCCCAAGGGCATGCCACGATGGGCAGCGGGGTGGACAAGCATGAGCTCGAGGGAAGCGTACTGGACGTACTCATGGGCGACCGCACCGCCGCGGAAGTGATCGTCGACTGTCCCGAGGCCGGCTACACCCTGTTGCCGGGCAACGGCGACCTCACCGCCGCCGAGGTGGCGCTGCTGGATCGCGAGGCCGGCCGAGAACGCTGCCTGGATCGGGCGCTGGCCGATGTGGCCGGAGAATACGATGTGGTGCTGATCGACTGCCCCCCGTCGCTGAACATGCTCACCGTCAACGCCCTGACCGCCGCCAACGGCGTGCTTATTCCGCTGCAGTGCGAGTTTTACGCTTTGGAAGGGCTCTCGGCACTCCTCGACACCGTCGAGCAGATCAAGGACAACGTGAACCCGGGGCTCGAGGTGTACGGAATTTTGCGCACCATGTTCGATGCACGTAACAGCCTGACCCGGGATGTGACCAAGCAGCTGCGCGACTATTTCGGGGATACCCTGCTCAAGGTCACCATACCGCGCAATGTGCGGGTCGCCGAGGCACCCAGCCACGGCCTGCCGGTGACCAAGTACGCCCGCTTCTCGCGGGGCAGCCAGGCCCATCGGGTGCTGGCCAAAGAATTGATTCGCCGGCTGTCGTTGTGATGATCACTCAACGAACTCATGTCGTAACCGCTGTGATGAGGGAGTGTCGATGACGCGTAAACGCGCTCTGGGACGAGGACTGGATGCCTTGATCGGGGCCGGCGCTCGCCGCCGCGAGAGCCTCGACCTTCCCGAGGTGGACATCGAGTTGGAGGATACTGCGACGCCGGCCGCTGCGCCGGATGCGGAAGACCGCCTCGAGCGGTTGCCCCTAGGTCAGCTGATCCGCGGCAAATATCAGCCTCGCCGGGATATTCAGCCTGAGGCACTGGAAGAGCTTGCTGATTCTATTCGCGCTCAGGGGGTGATGCAGCCCATCGTGGTCCGTCCCGCCGGCGTCGATCGCTATGAAATCATCGCCGGCGAGCGCCGTTGGCGAGCCGCCCAGCTAGCCGAGCTCGACGTGATTCCTGCGGTCATTCGCGAAGTCAGCGACGAAGTGGCCCTGGCCCTGGCCCTGATCGAGAACATTCAGCGCGAAAATCTCAATCCGGTAGAAGAAGCCATGGCGCTGAAGCGCCTGCTGGTGGAGTTCGAGCTTACCCAGCAGCAGGTTGCCGACGCGGTGGGCAAGTCCCGCGCCCAGGTGGCGAACCTGCTGCGGCTGCTGGCACTAGACCCCGAGGTACAGACTCTTCTTGAACGCGGCGACTTGGACATGGGTCACGCCCGAGCGCTGCTGGCACTTTCCGGGGCAAAACAGCGCAAGGCGGCCCACGAAGTGGTGAACAAGGACCTGACCGTTCGCGACACCGAGGCGCTGGTCAAGCGCCTGGTGGCCGGAGAAACGGAGAGGGTCGAGAAGCCGGCTTCAAGCCCCGATGTGGCCAGTCTCGAAACCCGCTTGGGTGAACTGCTCGGAGCACCGGTTAAGATACAGCATGGTCGAGGGGGTAAGGGACGGCTGACCATTCGCTACACCAGCCTCGATGAGCTCGACGGCATTCTTGAGCATATCCAGTGACGGCCGTGCATTGCGTTGATTGTCGAAATTATCTGCACCTTTGGTCGAAAGGTGAACGCAATGGGCCCCAAATAGGCATGTCGTCGGTTGAAGGCCAGAGGGGGCTTCCCTATAATCCGCGGTGGTTTGCCTGTGCCTATCGGGATTTGATAAGGCAGGCAGACTAAAGTGGACTCCGGAATCAGAAGCAAGCGCGGAGTGTCTCCCGCCAGGCGGCGGCCGATGTTTCGTCGTCTCCTCGGAGCACAGGGGGTGATGGTCCTTGCGGTGGTCCTGTTGGCTGGGGTGGTGTCAGGAAGCGCTGCGACGATGTCTGCACTGACCGGAGGGCTGGTTTGCCTGCTTCCCCAGGTTTATTTTGTCTGGCGGCTTGTCGGCATTCGTGGTGGTAGACAGGCAAGGCAACATGTCGTGAATTTTTACCGCGCTGAGGCGGGAAAGTTCGGTTTGACGGTGGCACTTTTTGTGATGGTGTTCGTTACAGTACCCCCCTCAAACCCGATTTTTTTCTTCAGCGCATATGTGGCGGCTCAACTCATGCATTGGCTGGCTCCTTGGCTGCTGCTTGAAAGGCCGACCCCCTGAACCGAGGTAAGCTCCGCATGGCAGCAGGCAATGAAGTCACGGCGACGTACTACATACAGCACCATCTCCAGAACCTGACCTTCGGCTATCATCCGCAGAACGGTTGGTCTTTGGCTGGCACTTCCGCCGAAGCCACCGAAATGGGGTTCTGGGCGATACATTTGGACACCATGGGCTGGTCCATTGCCATGGGGATGTTGTTCATCTGGCTGTTCCGCAAAGCGGGAAAGATGGCGACAACCGGAGTACCGGGCGGACTGCAGAATGCCGTCGAAATGGTTGTCGAATTCATCGAGAACCTGACTCGTTCCGCCTTTCAAGGCAAGAATCCTGCCATTGCGCCGCTGGCGCTGACGCTGTTCATGTGGATCCTGCTGATGAACAGCCTCAAGATTCTTCCGGTCGACTACTTCCCCGAGCTCTTCGCTCGCCTGGGAGTCGAGTACATGAAGATCGTGCCGACCACCGACCCCAACGCGACCCTTGGCATGGCGCTGGGCGTGTTCTTCTTGATTATCTTCTACAGCATCAAGGTCAAGGGGGCTGGCGGCTTCGCCAAGGAGCTCTCACTGACGCCCTTCAATCATTGGTCGTTGATTCCCTTCAACCTTGTTCTCGAGGTCATCGGTCTGCTGGTCAAGCCGCTTGGCCTCGGTCTGCGACTCTTCGGCAATATGTTTGCCGGCGAGGTGATCTTCATCCTGATTGCCCTGCTGCCCTTCTGGGCCATCTGGCTGTTGGACGTGCCGTGGGCGATCTTCCACATCCTGGTGGTGACTCTGCAGGCCTTCATTTTCACGGTGCTTTCCATCGTGTATTTGAGCGCCGCGCACGAGCACCACTGAGAACCGCGCAACGCTTGCAACTCCATTAACCTGTAACCCCTTGAACCAAAACTTGAAATCAGGAGTACTATCATGGAAATGGTCTACATTGCTGCTGCCATCATCATCGGTCTGGGCGCCCTGGCTACCGGTATCGGCTTCGCTCTCCTGGGCGGCAAACTGCTCGAATCCACCGCTCGTCAGCCGGAGCTGGGCGACCAGCTGCAGACCAAGACCTTCATCATGGCTGGCCTGCTCGATGCCGTTCCCATGATCGGTGTTGGTATCGCGATGTACCTGATCTTCGTCGTCGCCGGTTAACGACAGCACCGAGCGCTTAGCGCTCGGTTTGCTTGTTACCGGTTGCCACGAACCTGTCAGAGGTGCAGTCCTGTGAATATCAACATGACGCTTATCGGGCAGACGATCGCCTTCGCGATCTTTGTCTGGTTTAGCATTAAATATGTGTGGCCTCCGATCAGCAATGCGCTCCACGAGCGTCAGAAAAAGATCGCCGATGGTCTTGATGCGGCCACCCGTGCCTCTCGTGATCTCGAACTTGCTCAGGAAAGGGCGGAAGCTACCCTGCACGAAAGCAAAGAGCAGGCTTCTCAGATTCTCGAGCAGGCTCACAAGCGGTCCTCTCAAATGGTCGAGGAAGCTCGCGATCAGGCTCGCGCCGAGGGCGAGCGCCTGGTGGCTAACGCCCGCGCCGAAATCGAGCAGGAAATCAATCGCGCCAAGGATGAGCTGCGTGCCCAGGTGTCGACTCTTGCGGTCGCTGGTGCCGAGCGTGTCCTGGAAGCCTCCATCGACGAGAAGGCCCATCGCAAGCTGCTTGATAAGCTTGCTGCCGAACTTTGAGGAGGTGATCCATGGCGGAAACGTCAACCGTCGCTCGACCCTACGCCAAGGCGGCATTCGAGTACGCACGCGATCACAAGGCGCTGGACGCATGGTCCGATTGGCTGGGCAAGACCGCTATGGTCGTGGCTAACCAGGACGTGCAGAAGCTTCTCTCCAGCCCCAAGCTGAACGAAGAGCGCAAGGTGGTTTTAGTACTCGAGGTCGCTGAAGCCAGCGTTGATGACGCGGCGCGCCGCTTCCTCGATACGCTGAGCGATAAGCGTCGCCTGGCGGCTCTGCCGGCCATTGCCGAGCAGTTTGAGCGGCTGCGCGCCGAGCATGAAAAGCGCGTCGACGTCACCGTGGTCTCGGCCTTCGAGCTCGACGAGAAACAGCAGCAGAAGCTCGTCGATGCGCTCAAGAAGCGCCTGAATCGCGAAATCTCCATTACCACTCAGGTGGACCCGATGCTTCTTGGCGGTGTCATCCTGCGTGCCGGCGACACCGTCATCGACGGCTCGGTACGCGGTCGATTGAACCGCCTTTCTGAAGCCCTTTCCGCCTGAGTCTGAGGGACATGGCATGCAGCAACTGAATCCTTCCGAGATCAGCGACATTATCAAGCAGCGGATCGAGAAGCTTGATGTCGCATCTGAAGCCCGCAATCAGGGCACCATCGTTAGCGTTTCCGACGGCATCGTGAAGATCCACGGCCTCGAGGAAGCGATGTTCGGTGAGATGATCGAATTCCCCGGCAGCATTTTCGGCATGGTGCTCAACCTCGAGCGCGACTCCGTGGGTGCCGTTATTCTTGGCGACTACCAGCAGCTCGAAGAGGGCATGACCGCCCAGTGTACCGGTCGTATCCTCGAAGTGCCGGTGGGCCCCGAGCTGAAAGGCCGCGTGGTCGATGCTCTGGGTAACCCCATCGATGGCAAGGGCGATATCGACGCCAAAATGACCGATGCCGTCGAAAAGGTCGCCCCGGGCGTTATCACCCGCCAATCGGTCGACCAGCCCATCCAGACCGGCTTCAAGTCCATCGACGCCATGGTGCCGATCGGTCGTGGCCAGCGCGAGCTGATCATCGGTGACCGCCAGATCGGCAAGTCGGCCATCGCCATCGACGCCATCATCAACCAGAAGGGCAAGGGCGTCACCTGTGTTTATGTCGCCATTGGCCAGAAGCAGTCCACCATTGCTAACGTGGTGCGCAAGCTGGAAGAGCATGGCGCCATGGAGCACACCATCGTGGTCGCCGCCGGCGCTGCCGATCCGGCCCCGATGCAGTTCCTCGCGGCCTACTCCGGCTGCACCATGGGTGAGTACTTCCGTGATCGCGGCGAAGACGCCCTGATCGTCTACGATGATCTGTCAAAGCAAGCCGTGGCCTATCGTCAGGTCTCCCTGTTGCTGCGTCGCCCGCCGGGTCGTGAGGCCTACCCGGGTGATGTCTTCTACCTGCACTCCCGCTTGCTGGAGCGTGCGGCGCGTGTCAACGTGGATTACGTCGAGAAGTTCACCAACGGTGAAGTGAAGGGCAAGACCGGTTCACTGACCGCACTGCCGATCATCGAGACCCAGGGTGGTGACGTTTCCGCCTTCGTTCCGACCAACGTGATCTCCATCACCGATGGTCAGATCTTCCTCGAAACTGATCTGTTCAACTCGGGTATTCGTCCGGCTATCAACGCCGGTCTCTCAGTGTCTCGCGTAGGCGGTTCGGCCCAGACCAAAATCATCAAGAAGTTGGGCGGCGGCGTTCGCCTGGCCTTGGCCCAGTACCGCGAGCTGGCGGCCTTCTCTCAGTTTGCATCCGATCTGGACGAGGCGACTCGCAAGCAGCTGGAGCACGGTCAGCGTGTCACCGAGCTGATGAAGCAGAAGCAGTATTCGCCGATGTCTGTGGCCGAGATGGGCGTGACCCTATACGCCGCCAACGAAGGCTTCCTGGATGACATCGACGTAAGCAAGGTACTGGATTTCGAGCGTGCGCTGCACGACTACATGAAGTCCGAGCACGCCGAGCTTCTCGATAAGATCGATAAGACCGGCGACTACAGCGACGAGATTCAGAGCGGTCTGAAGGCGGGTCTCGAGAAGTTCAAGGCCACTCAGAGCTGGTAATCCCGCTGGCCCGTCCCGCCTTCGGGGCGGGCCCAGGAGCTTTCTGAGGGCCACGAACGGAGTAGATCGCTATGGCAGCTGCAAAAGAGATACGCACCCAGATCGGGAGCATCAAGAACACACAGAAGATCACTAGCGCCATGGAAATGGTGGCTGCGTCGAAGATGCGTCGGGCCCAGGACCTGATGAAGGCCAGCCAGCCCTATGCGCGTCAGATCCGCAACGTCGTTGCCCACATCGCGGACGCCAATCCCGAGTACAAGCACGACTACATGATCGATCGCGAGGTCGGGCGGGTAGGTTACATCGTGGTCTCCACCGACCGCGGTCTGTGCGGTGGCCTGAACGTCAACCTGTTCAAGGCGGTGCTCAAGGACTCTATGGGGCATCGTGAAAAGGGCGCCGAGCTGGACTTCTGCGCGTTGGGCAACAAGGCCGGCGGCTTCTTCCGCAAGTACGGGGGTAACCTCGTGGCGGCGAAGAGTGGCCTGGGTGAGTCCCCCGAGGTCGAAGATCTGATTGGCAGCGTGAAGGTCATGCTGGACGCGTTTGACGAGGGTCGTCTGGACAGGCTTTACGTGGTGTACAACGAGTTCGTCAACACCATGACCCAGAAGCCGGTGGTCAGGCAGCTTCTGCCCTTGTCTCCGGATATGGGGTTGGATGCGCACGACGAAGAGGATCAACGTCCCGGTAGCTGGGACTACCTGTATGAGCCGGATGCCAAGGCGCTGCTGGACAGCCTGCTGGTTCGTTTCATCGAATCCCAGGTGTACCAGGCGGTGGTCGAGAACGCGGCCTGCGAGCAGGCGGCGCGAATGATCGCCATGAAGAGTGCCACCGACAACGCCGGCGGTCTGATTGACGACCTGGAGATGGTCTATAACAAGGCACGCCAGGCCGCCATCACTCAGGAGATCTCCGAGATCGTCGGGGGCGCCGCCGCCGTATAGCGCCGGGGAGGGCGGGGCCCTCCCGGCACACAGGCTTCATTTGCAGGTTTTTTAGAGGATCGCAAGATGAGCGGACGTATCGTACAAATCATCGGCGCGGTGATTGACGTAGAGTTTCCGCGGGACGATGTTCCCAAGGTCTACGACGCGCTGAAGGTCTCGAATGTCGAGACAGTGCTTGAAACTCAGCAACAGCTGGGCGACGGCGTGGTGCGCACCATCGCCATGGGCTCCACCGAGGGCCTGAAGCGCAGTATGGAAGTCACCAACACCGGTGCGGCTATCTCCGTGCCGGTGGGCAAGGAGACGCTGGGTCGCATCATGAACGTGCTCGGCGAGCCGATCGACGAGGCCGGCGACATCGGCGAGCAGGAGCGCATGCCGATTCACCGCAAGGCACCTGGCTATGCGGATCAGGCAGCGTCCAACGAGCTGCTCGAGACCGGCATCAAGGTCATCGATCTGGTCTGTCCGTTCGCCAAGGGCGGTAAGGTCGGTCTGTTCGGCGGCGCCGGCGTGGGCAAGACCGTCAACATGATGGAGCTGATTCGCAATATCGCCACCGAACACAGCGGCTACTCGGTATTTGCGGGCGTGGGCGAGCGGACCCGTGAGGGTAACGACTTCTATCACGAGATGACCGAATCCAACGT
>JAIVHL010000021.1:10512-33235 GCA_020201075.1 Halomonas sp.
ACCAAGACCGGCTCGATCACCTCCGTGCAGGCCGTCTACGTGCCCGCGGATGACCTGACCGACCCGTCTCCGGCAACCACCTTCTCGCACCTGGATGCCACCGTGGTACTGGCGCGTTCCATCGCCGAGTTGGGTATCTATCCGGCCATCGACCCGTTGGACTCCACCTCGCGTCAGCTTGATCCGCTGGTCGTCGGCGACGAGCACTACGACACCGCTCGCGGTGTGCAGAATGTGCTGCAGCGCTACAAGGAGCTCAAGGACATCATCGCGATCCTGGGCATGGACGAGCTGTCCGATGAGGATAAGCTGGCCGTGTCCCGGGCGCGCAAGATCCAGCGCTTCCTGTCGCAGCCGTTCTTCGTGGCCGAGGTGTTTACCGGTTCGCCCGGGAAGTACGTGTCTTTGAAGGACACCATCCGTGGCTTCCAGGGTATTCTCAACGGCGAGCATGACGAGCTGCCGGAGCAGGCCTTCTATATGGTCGGCACCATCGACGAGGCCGTCGAGAAAGCCAACCAGATGAAGTAATCCCGTCCATCAGGGGGATTCGCTATGGCGAACAGCTTCACATGCAATATCGTCAGCGCCGAGGCGTCGGTCTTTTCCGGCGAGATCGAGCAATTGGTCGCGTCCGGCATAATGGGCGATCTGGGTATTTTGCCCGGTCATGCTCCGTTGCTGACCGAACTCCAACCGGGTCCGGTTCGCGTGATTCATGGCGGCGGGCGTGAGGAGAATTTCTACGTCTCGGGGGGCTTCCTGGAAGTTCAGCCTGACGTGGTGACGATCCTGGCAGATGCGGCATCCCGGGCCGGTGATCTCGACGAGGCCGCCGCCGAAGAGGCCCGCCAGCATGCGCTGAAGGCCTTCAGCGACAAGTCGGCGGAGCTGGATTACACTCGCGCTGCCGCCGAGCTCGCTGAAGCCGTGGCTCAGCTGAGAACCATTCAGCAGCTGCGCAAGAAGGCCGGCAAGGGCTGATCCCCGGTCGAGCCTCTCAGGCGCCCCCCGATCCTGTCCTACGACGGGTTCGGGGGGCGTTTTTGTCTTCCAGGAGGACGCCATGTCACTGAACGATAACCTGCTGGAACAGAAAGAAGCATTGCTGGCGGCCCTGGCTGAGAAGGCCCGGGAGCGCGTCAGTGAGATGCTGTCGGAGTTGCGTTCCGCGGACATCGCCGAGATTCTCGAGGAGATCCTCGAGGAGGACGACGACCTGCCGTTGGCCGTTGGCCTGCTCGAACGTCTGCCGCTGGAGCGGCGGGCCAACGTGCTGGGCTACCTGCCGGGTGAGGAGCAGGTCGAGATCACTGCCGCCATGTCCGACGAAACGCTGCTCACGTTGTTCGAGGAGATGGGTTCCGATGAGCGCGCCGACCTCTTCAACCTGCTCGGCGAAGATCGCCGTGAAGCATTGCTGAGGCGAATGGCTCGCCAGGAGCGTGAGGACCTCAAGCGCCTGGCCAGCTACGAGGAGGGAACCGCTGGGGCCATCATGACCTCGGACTATGTGGCCATTCCCACCGGCATGACCGTCTCCCAGGCGATGATGCGGGTGCGCCAGACGGCACCGGATGCCGAAACGGTCTATCAGCTCTACATCATCGACTCCGACGGACGCCTGGCCGGTACCCTGTCCCTGCGCCAATTGATGGTGGCGAGGCCGGGGGCGAAGGTCGATGACATCATGATCAAGGATGTGATCAGCATGGCGGTCGATGAGGAGCAGGAGGAGGTCGCCCGCATAGTGGCCCGCTACGACCTGCTGGCGCTGCCGGTGCTCGATGCCGACGAGCGTCTGGTGGGCATCGTCACCCACGACGACGCCATGGACGTTGCCGAGTCAGAGGCCACCGAGGATTTCCATAAGGGGATGTCCATCGGCGCCCTGGAGGACGGAGTCAGTCGGGTACCGCTTTGGAGCCTCTACCGCAAGCGGGTCACCTGGCTGGTGCTGCTAGTGTTTGCCAACCTCTTCTCCGGCGCCGGTATCGCCTACTTCGAGGAAACCATTGCGGCCCAGGTAGCGCTGGTATTCTTCCTGCCGCTGTTGATTGGCAGCGGCGGCAACGCCGGCGCCCAGGCCGCCACCCTGATGGTGCGCGGCATGGCCACCGGTGATGTCGGGGTCAAGGACTGGAGCAAGCTGCTGGGGCGCGAACTGCTGGTGGCCGGGTCGCTGGGTCTGACCATGGCGCTGGCGGTGGCTCCCATCGGGGTAATGCGCGGCGGCGAGGCCGTGGCCATGGTGGTGGCCATGAGCATGGTGATCATCGTGCTGTTCGGCAGCCTGTTGGGGATGTGTCTGCCCTTCCTGCTCGACCGGTTGGGCTGGGATCCGGCCACTGCGTCGGCGCCCCTGGTGACCACCCTTATCGATGCCTCGGGGGTGCTGATCTACTTCAGTATCGCCACGGCAATCCTGACGGGGGTTTAGCATGGATTGGATGCAGGTCATCCTGCTCTCCATCGTTCAGGGCGTCACCGAGTTCCTGCCGGTCTCCAGCTCTGCCCACCTGATTCTGGTGCCGGTGCTCACCGCCTGGGATGATCAGGGGCTGGCCTTCGACGTGGCGCTGCATATCGGCAGCCTCTCCGCGGTGGTGCTCTACTTTCGTCAGGAGCTCGTGCGCATGACCCGCAGCTGGGTCGGCTCGCTGCGCGGCGGCGAAAAGGACCAGGATGCGCGGCTTGGCTGGTGGGTGCTGTTGGCCACCCTGCCGGTATGTATCATCGGCTTCGCCTTCCGCGATGTCGTGGCGCTGGGCATGCGTTCGCCGATCATCATCGGGGTAAGCCTGATCGGCTTCGGGCTGTTGCTGGGCTATGCGGACTGGCGCCGACGTGGCGAGCGCAGCGAGTACCAGCTCGGTCTCAAGGACGTGCTGATCATCGGTGGCGCCCAGGCGCTGGCGCTGATCCCCGGCACCTCGCGCTCCGGTATCACCATCACCGCGGCGCTGCTGCTCGGCATGAGCCGGGAGGGCGCGGCGCGCTTCTCCTTCCTGCTCTCGATTCCGGTGATCGCGCTGGCCGGCGGCCTGGAGATTGTCGGCCTGATCCGCGAGTCCCACGAGGTGGACTGGGCAGCGGTGACGATCGGTGCCATCCTCTCCGGTATCAGTGCCTACCTGTGCATCCACTATTTTCTGATCTTCATCAAGCGCGTCGGCATGCAGCCCTTCGTGGTTTATCGGCTGTTGCTGGGGGGCTGGCTGCTGTGGCTATTCTGGTAATGTCCATTCCTCATCCGCCACGGGAGTATCTGTCATCATGAAGTCTCGGCGTCTCCACCCCCTGTGGTTCCTATGCGGGCTGGTTCTGCTGGCCGGCTGTTCGGAGCGCGATCGTCCCCTTGAGTCGCCGGTGCGTTTCGAGGGCGCCATCTTTGGCAGTTTCTACCAGGTAACCATCGCCGACTCCCTGACTCAGGGCGAGGCTCGAGCGCTGGAGGAGGGCATTCTCGAGGTGCTCGAAGCGGTGGATGCTTCCATGTCGACCTATATCGACGACTCCGAGCTATCGGTCTTCAACTTGATGCCGGTGGGCGAATGGCAACCTCTCTCCGATGAGCTGATGGAGGTGCTGGCGATCAGTCAAGCGGTGGCCGAGAAGAGCAACGGCGCCTTCGATGTGACCGTCGGCGGGCTGGTCAACCTGTGGAGCTTTGGCGCCGAGGCGCGTCCTCGCGAAGTGCCGGACGAGGACGACCTGGCTGAACGTCTCGAGGTGGTCGGTTACGATGCCGTGGCGCTCGATCTCTCGACACTTCAGGCGCGCCGCACGCGAGACGTCTTCGTCGACCTGGGCGGCGTGGCCAAGGGGCATGCCACCGACCGGGTGGCCGCCTACCTCGATCGCGAGGGCATCGAGCACTATCTGGTCAACCTGGGCGGCGACCTGATCGCCAGCGGCTATCGTGACGGTAGCGATGTGAGTGCCAGCGATGCCGAGCCTTGGCGCATCGGCATCGAGGCACCGCTGGAGGATCGACAGGAAGCCCGTCATGTTCTCCCGTTGCACGACATCTCGGTGGCCACTTCAGGTGATTATCGGAACTACTTCGAGGAGGCAGGGCAGCGCTTCTCGCATACCCTTGATCCGCGCAGCGGTCGGCCGATCACTCACCGCCTGGCCTCTGTAACGGTGGCTCACCCTTCCAATGCCTGGGCGGATGCCTGGGCCACGGCGCTGATGGTACTCGGCGAGGAAGAGGGCATGGCTCTGGCCCATGCACAGGACCTCAGCGTGTTGATGATCGTACGCGAAGAAGAGGGCGGCTGGACGAGCCGTGTCAGCAGGGCTTTTGTCGACGTTTTCGGTGAAGCGCTGGTGGCGGAACTTGGCCTGGACGTCCACTGATTTGGGGAATGACCCTGGCCCTGACAGATACTTAGCCTAGGAATATTGAGATCGACGAATTTGGACAAGGAGTCATGATGACGCTGGACGTGGTAATTCTCGCAGCGGGACAGGGGACCCGCATGCGTTCGACCCTGCCCAAGGTGCTGCATCGCCTGGCCGGCAAGCCTATGGTGCGTCACGTGATCGATACCGCCACAGGGCTTCGCGCCGAGCGCACCCACGTAGTGGTAGGGCACGGTGCCGAGCGGGTCCGCGAGGCGCTATCCGACTGCAAGGTGCGCTACGCGCTGCAGGCCGAACAGAAAGGCACCGGTCATGCCGTGGCCCAGGCCCTCGACGGCCTCGGTGAGGGCAAAGTGCTGGTGCTCTACGGCGACGTGCCGCTGATTCGCCGTGAAACTCTGACGGGACTGCTGGCGTGCGTCGATGACAATCACCTGGGGCTGCTGACCGTGATCCTGAAGGATCCCACCGGCTATGGGCGTATTCTGCGCAACGCCCAAGGCCAGGCGGTGGCTATCGTCGAACACAAGGATGCCTCCGAAAGCGAGCGGACGATTGACGAGTGCAACACCGGCATCATGGCCATGACCGCTCCCCAGCTGCGCCGCTGGCTGCCGAGCCTCTCCGCCGACAACGCCCAGGGCGAATACTATCTGACCGATATCATCGCCATGGCCGCCGCCGAAGGGGTGGAGATCGTCACCGCCCAGCCGGCTGATCCGCTGGAGGTGGAGGGGGTCAACAACCGGGCCCAGATGGCACGCCTGGAACGCGCCCACCAGCTTGCCATCGCCGAAGAGCTGATGGCCGATGGCGTCGCCCTGCTTGACCCGTCGCGAATCGATATCCGCGGCAACTTGGCCTGCAGCCATGATGTTGAGATCGACGTCGGCTGCGTCTTCGAGGGCGAGGTGGAGCTCGGTGAGGGGGTACGCATTGGTCCCCACTGCGTGATTCGCGACAGCCATATCGGCGCCGGCACACGAATCGAATCCCACAGTGTGATAGAGGGCGTGGTCATCGCCGGTCGCGGCCAGGTCGGCCCCTTTGCGCGGCTGCGTCCCGGCACCCGCCTGGCGGTGGGGGCCAAGGTCGGCAATTTCGTCGAGACCAAGAACGCCGTGGTGGGCGAGGGTAGCAAGATCAACCACCTGAGCTACGTAGGTGATGCCCGCTTGGGCCGCGACGTCAACGTCGGTGCTGGCACCATTACCTGCAACTACGACGGCGCCCACAAGCACCGTACGGAGATCGGCGACGGCGCCTTCATCGGCTCCAATACGGCCCTGGTGGCGCCGGTTAGCGTGGGCAGCAACGCGACGGTGGGCGCCGGCTCCACCATCAGCAAGGATGTGCCGGACAACGCCCTGGCCGTCTCTCGTGGACGCCAGATCAGCAAGGCCGACTGGCTGCGCCCCAGCAAGGACAAGTAAGGAGAAAAAGCATGTGTGGAATCGTCGGGGCAGTTGCCGAGCGCAATGTTGAAGGCATCCTTATCGAGGGGCTGAAACGGCTCGAGTACCGCGGCTATGACTCCGCCGGCATGGCGGTCCTTTCGCCTGAAGGGCATCTGCAGCGTTGCCGATCGGTGGGCAAGGTGGCCGCCCTGGCTGAGCGCCTGAAGGCAGAGCCGCTGCCGGGGCACTGCGGTATCGCCCACACCCGCTGGGCTACCCATGGCCGTCCCAGCGAAGCCAATGCTCATCCGCACCAGTCCGGTGAGCGGCTGGCGGTGGTGCACAACGGTATCATCGAGAATCACGAGACCCTGCGCCGGGAACTCAAGGCGGCCGGCTACGACTTCGCTTCGGAGACCGATACCGAGGTGGTCGCCCATCTGCTCGAGCGCGAGAGCCGCAAGGCGGGGGACTTGCTGGCGGCGGTTCGTCGCGTGCTGGCTCAGCTCGATGGCGCCTATGCGCTGGGGGTGGTCAGCGCCGACGAGCCCGACGTGATCGTCGGCGCCCGCAAGGGCAGCCCGCTGGTAGTGGGTGTCGGTATCGGTGAGGCGTTCCTGGGCTCCGATCCGCTGGCGCTGCTGCAGGTCACCGACCGCTTCATCTACCTGGAGGAGGGCGATATGGTGCGCCTCTCTGCCGGCGGCCACATCGAGGTCTTCGATGCCTCGGGGACCCTCGTCGAGCGGGCGGTGCAGACCTTCGAGCACGGCGACGGCGCGGCCAGCAAGGGTGAGTACCGCCATTTCATGCTTAAGGAGATCCACGAGCAGCCGGCGGTGATCGCGGCGGCACTCGAGGGCCGCCTGGGCGAGCGGTCGGTGCTGGTGGAGAGTTTTGGCCCCGACGCCGAAGAACTGTTCGGTCGCGTCCGCCAGATCCATATCGTCGCCTGCGGTACCAGCTACCACGCCGGCATGGTGGCCCGCTACTGGCTGGAACGCTTCGCGGGGGTGCCGGTGCAGGTGGAGGTGGCCTCCGAGTACCGCTACCGCCACGTGGTGGTGCCCGAAGGCACGTTGTTCGTCACCCTCTCCCAGTCCGGCGAGACCGCCGACACCCTGGCGGCGCTGCGTTTCGCCCGGGAACGGGGCTACCTGGCCAGCCTGGCGATCTGCAACGTGCCGGGCAGTTCCCTGGTGCGGGAGTCCGATCTCACCTTGATGACCCAGGCGGGTCCCGAGATCGGCGTGGCCTCCACCAAGGCTTTTACGACTCAGCTTACCGCGCTGATGCTCTTCACTCTGGCGCTGGGTCGGGTGAAGGGGCTCGACGAGGCCGTTCAAGCGGAGCTGGTGGCGGCCCTGCGCAGCCTGCCGCGGCTGGTGGAGCGGGTGCTGGCGCTGGACCCGCAGATCGAGGCGCTCTCCATGGCCTTCGCCGAAAAGCACCACGCCCTCTTCCTGGGCCGCGGCGCGCACTTCCCCATTGCTCTGGAAGGCGCGCTCAAGCTCAAGGAAATCTCCTACATCCATGCCGAGGCCTACCCGGCCGGGGAGCTCAAGCATGGACCCCTGGCGCTGGTGGACAGCGAGATGCCGGTCGTCTCCGTGGCCCCCAACGATGAGCTGCTCGACAAGCTCAAGTCCAACCTCCAGGAGGTGCGCGCCCGCGGCGGCGAGCTGTTCGTCTTCGCCGATGAGGGAGTGGCGATGGCCGAGGAGGAGGGCGTGAGGGTGCTACGCCTGCCCCATGTACACGAGGCCCTGGCGCCGATCCTTTACACCCTGCCGCTGCAGCTGCTCAGCTACCATGTGGCAGTGCTCAAGGGCACCGACGTTGATCAGCCGCGCAACCTGGCCAAGAGCGTGACGGTGGAGTGACGCCAGGCATCGAACTGCCGCGTCTACACCTGGGGCTACCCATGTGGGCCAATCCCGACTGGCGCGGCAGCTTCTATCCGCTCCACGGCGGCGGCCTGGAAGAGTATGCCCGGGTATTCAACAGCGTCGAGGGCAATACCACCTTTTACAGCGGTGCCCCCAGGACCGAAACGGTGGCGGCCTGGGCGCGTCAGACACCGCCGAATTTTCACTTCTGCTTCAAGTTGCCGGCGACGCTGACCCACGAGCGGCGTCTGGCGGGCATCGAGGCGGAGTTGGATGCTTTCCTCGAGGCACTGGCACCGCTTCACCACCGCTTGGGTCCGCTGATGGTGCAATTGCCCAGGGATTTTGGTGTCGAGGAACTTCCCAGGCTGGAAGCCCTGCTGTCTCGTTGGCCTGCGGGAATTCCCTGTGCAGTGGAGGTTCGACATAGTGAATTCTTCCACAAAGGGGCTGCCGAGATCGCCCTCAACCGATTGTTGATAAGTCGCGGCGTTTCATCGGGCATCTCGATCCGGTGATCAACGAACGCTATTTTGCGGCCTGGATTCCGCGCCTTGCCCTGTGGATAAATCAGGGGAAAACCTCTTATCTGATGGTGCATACTCCCGACAATCGTCAGGCCCCAGCGCTGGCGAGATCCCTCTATGCACGCCTCGCCGAGGCCTGTTCGTTGCCGCCCCTGGGGGACTTCCCGGGCGAGTCCCAGGCCTCGCTGTTTTAAACAGTATTTGATGGCCGATCTCGGATCGTCCGGCGTGTTTCTCCGCTGCTGGCCATCGAGCGTTTGATCGGATAGTTTTAGACCCCGCGACGGCACCGATCCTGTTCGGATCCCGTCGTGCTTTGGAAGGCGCCTTGTGATCCATGGCGCCTTCGACGTGGCAACGACAACCACAAGCCGTCATTGAACCTGACCGGTCGATGGCGACACGTAAAATCAGGATATTTCATGTCTAAACAACTACATGCGCAGTGGTCGTCGAAAATGACCTTCGTGCTCGCTGCCGCGGGTTCCGCGGTGGGGCTGGGCAATATCTGGCGTTTTTCCTATATGGTGGGTGACAGCGGGGGCGCGGCCTTCGTGCTCATCTACCTGGCCTGTGTGGCCCTGGTAGGGCTGCCGATCCTGGTGGCTGAATGGCTGATCGGCCGACGTGGCCAGAAGAACCCCATCAACGCCATGGCCGATCTGGCGCGCAAGAACGGTAAGCCGCAGGCCTGGGCCCTGGTTGGTGTTAGTGGGGTGCTGGCGGCCTTCCTGATTCTCTCCTTCTACAGCGTGATCGGCGGCTGGTCGCTCTCCTACACGCTGAGCTCAGTGACCGGCGCTTTTTCCGGACAGGATGCCGACGGCATTGGCGCCCTCTTCAATGGTCTACTCGGCAGCCCCATCATCCTTACCCTGTGGCACACCGCCTTCATGGCGCTGGTGGTCTTCATCGTTGCTCGCGGCGTTACCAAAGGGCTCGAGGGTGCTGTACGCACCATGATGCCGGCCCTGGTGATCCTGATGCTGGTGCTGGTTGGCTACGGTATGACCACCGGGCACTTCGTCGAAGCCCTGGCGTTCATGTTCCGCCCGGACTGGAGTGCGGTAACCGGCGGTGTGGTGTTGGCCGCAATGGGACAGGCCTTTTTTACCCTGTCGCTGGGCATGGGCATCATGATGGCCTACGGCTCTTACCTGGGTGAGGAGGTCAACCTGATCAGTACCGCCCGCACCGTCATCATCCTGGATACGGTCATCGCGCTGCTGGCAGGCATGGCGATCTTCCCCATTGTTTTCGCCAACGGCATGAGCCCGGGCGAGGGGCCCGGGCTGATCTTCGTCAGTCTGCCCTTGGCTTTCGGCAATATGACCGGCGGCACCATCCTGGGCCTGATGTTCTTTCTGCTGCTTACCTTCGCGGCGCTCACTTCGGCGATCTCGCTGCTGGAGCCGGTGGTGGAACTGGTGGAGGAGCGCACCCCGCTCTCCCGCGTAGCGGCCACGCTGCTGGGCGGCGCAGCGGTGTGGGCACTGGGCATTGCGGCGCTGATGTCGTTCAATGTCTGGGATGGCTTCCTGATTTTCGGTATGAATATCTTTGATCTGCTGGATACCTTCACCAGCAAAGTGCTGCTGCCCTTGACCGGCCTGGGGGCCATCCTCTTCGTGGCCTGGTGCCTGGAACGCAGCAGCGTCGCGAGCGAACTCAATCTTGCCGAGGGCAAGGAGCGTCTGTGGCACCTGGTGGCGCGCTATGTGGCCCCCATCGGCGTCATTGTGGTGTTCGTCACCGGCCTGCTTTAGGCGCCCGCTCCCGGCGTATGGGCCGAGGCTGGGCTAGAACTCTGAAGGTTGAGCCAGAGCCCTGTGAGCCCCGCTCCGGCGGGGCTCTCTTCGTTGCCCACGCTGCAATTATTACTATAGGGCACTTGACAGAATGATGACGCTGGGAGTTTTTCGCTACAACGCAGGATAAACGCTGGCTTCGGGAGGTGTGCCGACAGCTTGCGCTGCACAACGCCTGGCTCCTTGGGCATACTGTGTCGACACCGTTTCCCCGTATCGTCGTTGCCCGGGGCGATACCCCAGTCAAGGAGTTCCCAGTGAGCAGCGCTCTATTCGATGAGATGAGACGCCGCATGGAGCACTTCCGCCGCTCCGAGCAGAAGGTAGCGCGCTTTGTGCTGCGCAACCCTGAGGAAGTGATCCATATGCGCATCGTCGACCTGGCCACCGAGGCCAAGGTCAGCGAGCCCACGGTAGTGCGCTTCTGCCGCGCTCTGGGCTGCAACGGTTTCCAGGACTTCAAGCTCAAGCTGGCCCAGATGCTTGCCACCGGCAGTCAGTTCGCCCAATTTTCCATGAACGACAGCGATTCGGTGGCGGAATTCTCCCAGAGCATCTTCGACTCCACCGTGGGTACTCTGCTATCGGTGCGCGATCGGCTGGATAACGAGGCGCTGAGCCGAGCGATAAATGCCCTGGCCATGGCCAACCGGGTGGAGTTCTACGGCTTCGGTGCGTCCGGTGCGGTAGCCTCGGACGCCCAGCACAAGTTCTTCCGCCTGCAGATCTCTACCGCGGCCTACACCGATCCTCACATGCAGAACATGTCCGCGGTGACCCTCAAGGAGGGCGACGTGGTGGTGGCTATCTCTCAGACCGGGCGCACCCGGGCGTTGGTCGCCAGCGTGCGCCTGGCAAGGGAAGCCGGCGCCACGGTGATTGGCCTGTGTCCCAGCGGCACGCCGCTGGCCGAGGAGGTGACGCTGCCGCTCTACATTGATGTCCATGAGGACACCGAGATCTACACTCCCATGAGGAAGCTTGCCGAGCAGCTCAGGGAAGTGAAGAAGAGCCTGACGCCGCTGCGTTTCCCCGAAGAGGGTTAGTGGGCGATATGCTAAGCTATTGGCCCATTTTCCAAGCAGCGATGCCCTCCCCATGGACGACGTCACGGCGATCCTCGACGACCTGAACACCCATCAGCGCGAGGCGGTCAGCGCTCCACAGGGCAACATGCTGGTGCTGGCCGGGGCCGGCTCCGGCAAGACTCGGGTGCTGGTCCACCGCATCGCCTGGCTGATGCAGGCCGAGGGGCTCTCTCCCTACGCCGTGCTTGCCGTGACATTCACCAATAAAGCGGCCCGCGAGATGCGCACTCGCCTCGAGGCGCTGCTCGGCCTTTCGCTGCGCCACGTCTGGGTGGGTACTTTCCACTCCACGGCTCATCGTCTTTTACGCACCCACTGGCAGGATGCCCGCCTGCCTCAGCATTTCCAGATCATCGATTCCGACGACCAGCTGCGCCTGGTCAAGCGGCTGATCAAGGACCACAACGTCGATGACGAGCGCTTCCCGCCGCGGCAGGTTCAGTCCTTCATCTCCGGCTGCAAGGAGGAGGGACTGCGCCCCCACCAGGTGGACGTCCATGGTGACGCCTACCTGGGACAGATGGTGGAGCTCTATGAGCGCTATCAGCTCACCTGCGAGCGCGGTGGCCTGGTGGACTTCGGTGAGCTGCTGCTAAGAAGCCTCGAACTGCTGCGCGATAATCCCGCCCTGCTGGCCCACTACCAGGAACGCTTCGCCCACGTGCTGGTGGACGAGTTCCAGGATACCAACACCCTGCAGTACGCCTGGTTGAAGCTGCTCACCGGCATGCGCACGCCGATGACCGTGGTGGGCGACGACGACCAGTCGATTTACGGCTGGCGCGGAGCCCGGGTGGAGAATATCCGCCGCTTCGAGCGCGAGTTCTCCGACACGAAGACGGTGCGTCTGGAGCAGAACTATCGCTCCACCAGCGCCATTCTCGAGGCCGCCAACGCCTTGATCAGCCACAACACCGAGCGCATGGGCAAGGATCTATGGACCGCCGGTTCCCGCGGCGAGCCGATCTCGGTATTCAGCGGATTCAATGATCTGGATGAGGCCCGCTTCATCGTCGACACCATTCGCGAGAAGGTCGAGGAGGGGTTCAATCGCCGCGAAATCGCCATCCTCTACCGTTCCAACGCCCAGTCCCGGGTCATCGAGGAGTCCTTGATCCGCCAGGGGGTGCCTTACCGCATCTACGGTGGCCACCGATTCTACGAACGTCTGGAAATCAAGAACGCCCTGGCCTACCTGAGGCTGCTGCTCAACCGCGACGACGACGCCTCCCTGGAGCGGGTGATCAACGTGCCGGCTCGAGGCATCGGTACCCGCACCGTGGAGATTCTGCGCATTCGGGCCCGAGAGAGCGGCGTCTCACTTTGGCAGGCACTCCATGATGGCCTGGCTGACGGCTCACTCAAGGGCCGTGCCGGCAGTGCCGTGCAGGGCTTCGCTGAAATGATCGAGCGGCTCGACAACGACACCGCGGGGTTGGCACTCCACGAGATCATCGACCAGGCGCTCGAGGCCTCGGGGCTGGTGGCTCACCACCTCGGCGAGCGCGGCGAGAAGGGTCAGGCCCGGGTCGAGAACCTGGAAGAGCTGATCAATGCCGCCCGAGCCTTCACCCAGGGGGAATCCTTCGATCCTCCGGTGGCCGGCGAAGGCACCGCAGCGCTGGAGGCCTTTCTGTCCGAAGCGGCGCTCAACGCCGGCGAGCACGAGGCCGACGAGTTCGAGGACAGCGTCCAACTGATGACGCTTCATGCCGCCAAGGGGCTGGAGTTCCCGGTGGTGTTCATCTCCGGAGTGGAGGAGGGACTCTTTCCCCACCGTATGTCGGCAGAAGAACCGAGCCGTCTGGAGGAAGAGCGCCGGCTCTGCTACGTGGGCTTGACCCGTGCCATGAAGAAGCTCTACCTGACCCACGCCGAGATCCGCCGCCTGCATGGCAAGGAGACCTTCCAGCGAGCGTCGCGCTTCCTTCGCGAGATCCCAGAGCAGTATCTGGAAGAGGTACGGCTGCGCGGACAGATATCGCGGCCCGTGACCGCGAATCGGCCGGTTCCCGGGTTGCGCCAGACCTCGGTGGAGGGCGGCGGCGATCTGCCCAGCTTGTCGCTGGGCCAGCGGGTTCACCATCCGGTGTTCGGCGAGGGCGTGATTCTCAACGCCGAGGGAGAAGGTGAGCGGGCCCGGGTCCATGTCAGCTTCGAAGGTGAAGGCGACAAGTGGCTGGTGCTGGGCTTTGCCAAGCTGACGCCGCTCTGATCGAGGCTGTTGGCTTGTGGGCCAATTCAGCCTTGGCGCATACTACCTGGTGAACACTGTCGCGCGCTGTCATTCCGCGCGGCTTTACATAACAAGCTTTTCGGAGTCACGCCCTTATGCAACGCCGCAACTTTCTGAAGACCCTGGGCGCCGGTGCCGCCGGCGTCGCCGCCGCTCCCTTCGTTTCTACCGCCAGTGCCCAAGAGACAATCACCTGGGACATGGTGACCTCCTGGCCCAAGAATTTTCCGGCGCTGGGCACTGGCGCCAACGAGTTCGCCCAGCGTGTCGAGGCGCTCTCCCACGGCCGCATGCGCATTCGGGTGCACGGTGCCGGCGAGCTAGTGCCGGCCCTGGAGGTCTTCGATGCGGTGGCCGCCGGCACCGCCGAGATGGGCCACTCCGCCTCCTACTATTGGCGGGGCAAGGTCGCTGCGGCTCAGTTCTTCACCGCGGTGCCCTTCGGCATGAACACCACTGAGACCAATGCCTGGATCTATCACGGCGGTGGCCAGGAGCTGTGGGACGAGATCTACGCCAAGCACAACCTCAAGCCCTTCGCGGTGGGCAATACCGGTGCGCAGATGGCCGGCTGGTTCAAGAAAGAGATCAACTCCCTTGCCGACATGCAGGGGCTTAAGCTGCGACTGCCGGGGCTGGCCGGTGAGGCGATGAACCGCATCGGCGTCACCACCGTGAACATGCCGGGTTCGGAGATCTTCACCTCCATGCAGACCGGCGTACTCGACGCCGCCGACTGGGTGGGTCCCTACAACGACCTGGCCTTCGGCTTGCACCAGGTAGCTGATTACTACTACACCTCGGCCTGGAACGAGCCTTCTGCCATCCTGGAGGGTACCGTCAACCTGGATGCCTGGAACGCCCTGCCGGATGACCTCAAGGCGGTAGTCACAGAAGCCGCCCGCGCCTCCAACCTGGCGATGACCAGCGAGTTTACCTATCGCAACGCCCAGGCTCTGGAGACGCTGGTGGACGAGCACGGTGTGCAGCTGCGCACCTTCCCGGAGGATGTCATGGTCGCGCTTTTTGATGCCTCGGAGAACGTCATTCAGGAGCAGGTGGCGAATGACCCTGACTCCGCCAAGACCTATGCGTCCTACCAGGCCTTCCAAACGCTGGTGCGCCCCTTCAGCGACGCTGGCGAATTCGAGTACCTCAGGGCCAGGGCGGCGGTGGGCGCCTGATACGGCTTACCGAGTGAAACGACACCCGGGGGCGCCAACTGGCGCCCCCGGTGCTTGTGAAGCGTGTCATTGGCTACTCGCGTACGGCGCGTATACGGCCCTTGTCGTCCAGGGCCACCATCACGAATCTTGCCTCGGTCACCTTGTGAAGCTCCCGAGGGTCACGCTCCTGAGGTTGGCAAATCCACACCTCCACATCGATCCGGATCGAACTGTGCCCTATTTCACGTAGGGTGGTATAGATATTGACCATCGAGCCCACGCGCACCGGACACAGGAAGTCCATGTCTTCGATGGCCACGGTGGCGGTGCGACCACGAGCCTCGCGGCCGGCGGCCAACTCGGCGGCCTGGTCCATCTGGGCCACTAGCCAGCCGCCGGCGATATCGCCGTGCAGGTTGGTATCCTGACGGCTAGCCTGCAATTTCAGGGTCAGATCACCCCTGGGAGCGGGGATATCGTCGAGGTCTGTCATGGAAATATCATCATCCTGGCTTGTTATTGTGGCCGTAAGCGACAAGAGGCATACGGATGTCTGAATCGATGGCCATGGTATATGCAGTCAACGCAGGTCACCAGCGCTGCCCCTTGGCCTGCGGCCAGGGGTCGCGCAGCGCCGGCACACCGGGCGAAATGAAGCACTTGGCGACGCGACGCTGGGTCTCGAAATGCTGGTTTACGCTGCTGCTGATGCTGGTTATGCCGGGTCTGGCCCAGGCGGATTCCGACGAAGTGGCTGGCACCCTGGGGGCGGTAGGTTCCGATACCCTGGCGGGGTTGATGCTGCGCTGGGGTGAGGCGCTGACCGAGCAGTACCCCGCGGTGCGTCTGCAACTCCAGGCCACCGGCTCGGCAAGTGCCCCTACGGCGCTGATCGCCGGCACCACCCTTCTGGGGCCCATGTCGCGTCCCATGAATGAGGCTGAGCGCGAGGCCTTTACCCAGCGCCATGGCTATCCGCCGTTGGAGCTTGAGGTGGCCCGGGACGCCCTGGCGGTGGTGGTGCATCGCCATAATCCGCTGGAGAGTCTGACGCTGGCCGAGCTGGATGCGCTCTTCTCGCATACTCTGTTCTGCGGTGCCACGGCCCCTATCGAACGCTGGTCGCAGCTCGGCGTCGATATGCCCGGGGGGCGCGTGTCTCTGCATGGCCGCAACGTGGCGTCCGGCACCCACGATTTCTTTCGTCTGCGCGGGATGTGCGGCGGTCGCTTTCGTCGAGACGTCAATGAGCATCCCGGTTCGGCCGCGGTGGCCGCTGAGCCCGCCAGCATGGGTTACGCTGGGCTCAACCACCTGACACCCGCGGTCAAAGCCATCGCCTGGCGCGATGCCACAAACGGCCGGCTTTATCTTCCGGCCGGTGAGGCGGTAACCCGCGGCGACTACCCGCTGTCGCGCAGCCTCTATCTCTACGTGAATCAGCCGCCGGGTATTCCACTCCCGGGGCCCGAGCGTGTTTTCCTCGAGCTAGTGCTCTCCGACGCCGGCCAGGCGGTGGTGGAGGAAACCGGCTTCGCGCCCCTGACGAGGGAAGAGCGCGCACGCCAGTGGCTCAGGCTGGAGGGCAATGGTGACCGCTGAGGCTGTCACCGAACTGTCACCAGAATGTCGTAAAGTGCCACTATCACCTTTTCTGATGAGCCACCGGGAGCGGCCATGATCGACCCTCTGCCGCCCAGGGCCCAGCCGCGCCACCAGTGGTGGCGGAGACTGCGTGACCGTCTGGCGACGCTGCTGATCACGGCCGGCGGGATAGGCGTGGTGGTGGCATTCATTCGGCGCTCTACATGCCGCCGCGGTTGCGCAGCCGCCTCAAGCCCACCCTGGAGCTGATGGAGGCGATGCCCGGTGTCGTAGTGGGTTTCGTGGCAGGTCTGGTGCTGGCGCCCTGGGTGGATCGCCACCTTGCCGGCGCCCTGGTGCTGCTGATCGGGCTGCCGGCGGGCATGCTGCTGGCTGGCCTGGTCTGGATGCGGCTGCCGCCGGTCTGGCGGCGTCGATTTCCTTTGGGCTGGGCCGGGCTATGGTTGATGCCCTGGCTGGCGCTGCTGGTGGGATCGGCGCTGTGGCTCTCCCCCTGGTTTGAGGCGCTGCTGTTCGGCGGTGACCTGCGGGGCTGGCTGGAGGCGCACTTCGGTCTGGGCGTTGCCTCGCGCAATGCGCTGATCGTGGGGCTGGCCATGGGTTTTGCGGTCATTCCCGGCATCTACGCGCTGGCCGAGGATGCGCTCTTCGGCGTGCCGCCGAATCTCGGCGAGGGGGCTCAGGCGCTGGGGGCGACCCGCTGGCAGAGCCTGTGGAAGGTGGTGCTGCCGGCGGCGGCCCCGGGCGTGCTCAGCGCGGTGATGATCGGCGCCGGCCGCGCCGTGGGCGAGACGATGATCGTGCTGATGGCCAGCGGCAACACGGCGCTGATGACACTGAACCCCCTGGAGGGCATGCGCTCCATGGCCGCCACCATCGCCATCGAGCTCCCCGAGGCGGTGCCTGGCGGGATCCACTATCGGCTGCTGTTCCTGGTGGCGCTGGCGCTGTTTGTCTTCACCTTCCTGGTCAATACTCTGGCGGAACTCTTGCATGCGCGCCTGCGCAGCCGCTATCGGCGCCTGGGGGGGATGTCATGATCCGCCTCGGTCGCGCCCGGCTGCCCCGTGTCGAGGGAGCCCTGCCCTGGCTCGCCGCCGGAAGCGTGGCCTTGTCGCTGCTGATGCTGGCCGGTCTGCTGTCTCTGCTGGCGGTGCGTGGGATGGGGCACTTCTGGCCGGCGCCGCTTACCCTGGTGACGTTGGAAAATGGCCACCAGCTGGCCGGGCAGGCGGTGCGCGAAGAGCGCCTTCCCAACGCGGCGGGGCGCGAACGGCTCTACTTGACCGGTAATCGCGATCTGGACGGTGCCATCTGGCGCTGGGTGGCAGTGGATGAGATCGTCGCCCAGAGCCATCCGCGGGACCTGGTAGTGCTGCAGCGTACCCGCTGGGGGAATTTCCACGGCCGCTTGCTGGCGCTGGAGGAGCCTGCCGGCCGGGTCGAGGGTGAGGCCGCCTGGGCGGCGCTGCAGGCGCGCCTGAAGGAGATTACGTTACTAAGGGAGGAGCGTGACCGCCTGCGCGATGAAGTGGTGGTGCCGCTGGTGAGACACCTGGAGCAGGACCCTGATGCCGAGACCGAGCTGGCGCGCGTCAGCGCAAGGATCCGTGCGCTGCAGGCGCGTATCACTGGCGGAAGTCTGCTGTTGGAGAGCGTCGACGGCCGCCGCCTCGAGCAGCCGTTGGAACAGGTGCTGCGCGTCTGGCGGCCCAACGCCATGTCGCCGCCGGCGAAGATGGTTGCCTGGGGACGCGGCGTATGGCGCTTTCTTGCAGAAGGTCCCCGTGCCGCCAACAGCGCCGGGGGTGTGTGGCCGGCGATCTTCGGTACCGTGCTGATGGTGCTGCTGATGTCGGTGGTGGTGACCCCCTTCGGCGTGTTGGCGGGCATCTATCTCAACGAGGTCGCCCACCAGGGGCGCTTGACGCATCTGGTGCGCATTGCGGTACGCAATCTGGCCGGCGTGCCCTCCATCGTCTACGGCGTGTTCGGGCTGGGGGTATTCGTCTACGGCATTGGCGGCAGCCTGGACGAGTGGTTCTTCGCCGATCAGCTACCCTCACCCACCTTTGGAACCGGTGGATTGCTGTGGGCCTCGCTGACCCTGGCGCTGCTGACGTTGCCGGTGGTGATCGTCGCCACCGAGGAGGGTCTGGCCCGGGTACCGGACACCCAGCGCGAGGGTGCTCTGGCGCTGGGCGCCACCCGGGTAGAGATGCTGACCCGGGTGGTGCTGCCCATGACCGCACCGGCCATGCTCACCGGGGTTATATTGGCCGTGGCTCGAGCCGCCGGCGAAGTGGCGCCGCTGATGCTGGTGGGGGTCGCCAAGCTGGCGCCCCAGGTGCCGGTAGACGGGGAATTTCCCTATATTCATCTTGAGCGGAAGTTTATGCACCTGGGCTACCACATCTACGATGTGGCCTTCCACGGAGACGATGTTCAGGCGGCTCTGCCGCTGGTCTACGCTACCGCGTTGCTTCTGGTGCTGGTGATTCTGGTGCTTAACCTGACTGCAATATTTCTGCGCCATCATCTGAGGGCGCGTCATGGAGCGCGGCCTCGCCACTAGCGGCAACGCTCGAGGAGTGTGTACCCGATGTCTGTCTTCCCTTTGCCACAGTCAGCTGCCGGCGGCCCGATCATCGATTTTGACTCGGCTGCTTGCTGTCTGGAGATCGAGGGACTGAGTCTGGCCTATGGGGAGACACCGGCCCTGCGTGAGCTCACGCTGCGTGTGCCGCGCCATCGGGTCACGGCCTTCATCGGGCCATCTGGCTGCGGGAAATCAACGTTGCTGCGTGCCTTGAACCGGCTTCACGACCTCAACGATGACGTGCGTCTGAATGGAAGGATTTGTCTCGAAGGGCAGGATATCCATGCCCCTGAGGTGGAAGTGGCTAAGCTGCGGCGACGCGTGGGGATGGTCTTCCAGGCGCCCAACCCCTTCCCCATGTCAATTTACGACAACGTGGCTTTTGGGCTGCGATTACAAGGCGGGATTCGCAAGAGGCAACTGGATGACATTGTCGAGTGGGCGCTGCGTTCGGCGGCATTGTGGGATGAGGTGAAAGATCGGCTGAAAAGCTCGGCCTGGGCGCTCTCTGGCGGCCAGCAGCAGCGTTTGGTGATCGCTCGCACCCTGGCGGTGCGCCCCGAGGTGCTGCTGCTGGATGAGCCCGCATCGGCACTGGACCCCATCTCGACGCTAAAGATCGAGGAGCTGATCCGCAACCTGAAGTCGCAGCTGACTCTGGTGCTGGTCACCCACAACATGCAGCAGGCGGCGCGGGTCTCTGACTACACCGCCTTCCTGCAGGAGGGCGAACTGGTGGAGTATGGCGCCACCGACACCCTGTTTACCAACCCGCGCCTCGCGCGAACCGAGAACTACATCACCGGGCGCATGGCCTGACGGCGGGCCCTAGCCCCCAGGCCCATTCCCAGGAGAGGATCACCATGGACATTACCAGCGATATCCACAGCCGCCATATCTCGCGGCAGTTCAACCATGAGCTCGAGGAGCTCAAGACCCACCTGATGGCCATGGGCGGTCTGGTGGAGAGACAGGTCCAGGAGGCCGTGGAGGCGCTGCTCGCAGGGGACTCCGAGATGGCTCAGCGCGTGGTGGAAAACGACCGCGCGGTCAACGACATGCAGATGAAGATCGATGAGGAGTGCACCCAGGTGTTGGCGCGCCGACAGCCTGCGGCTTCCGATCTGCGCCTGGTGCTGGCGGTGATGCGAGGCGCCTCCGACCTGGAACGCATCGGCGATGAGGCGAGCAAGATCGCCCGCAATGCCGGTGATCTGATCAAGATCGACAACGGCACTCGCGGCTTCGTCGAGGTGCGAATGATCAGTGAGCACGTCCGCCGCATGGTGCGTGACGCCTTGACCTCCTTCGCTCGCTTCGACATCGAACTGGCGCTGGAGCTGGTTCGTGAGGACGAAAAGGTGGACGAGGAGTACCGCAGCGCCATGCGATCGCTGATGACCTTCATGATGGAGGATGCTCGCTCGATCACGCCGGTCCTCAACCTGATGTGGATCCTGCGCGCCCTGGAGCGCATCGGCGACCACGCCAACAACCTGGCCGAGTACGTGGTCTATCTGGTCAAGGGTCTCGATATCCGTCACACCGATCTCGAGGATCTGGACGAGAAGGCGATCACCCGCAAGGATTGACCGAACTCGATTATTGATCGTCAATAACGCAGGCCACCGCCCCGGAGGTGGCCTGCGTTATCTTGTCTGAAGGAATCGCCATGCTCGATGCCATCACCGCCCTGGCCCGGGGTACCCGTCTGGCCTACTCTCCAGGCCTGCGGCGCTATGTCTTTGCCCCCATCGTCGTCAACCTGCTGGTGTACGGCGCCATGCTTCGCTACGTGCTGGCCAACTTTGGCGGCTGGCTGGACGGCTGGATGGCGCTGGTGCCCGGATGGCTCGCTTGGCTTGAGTGGCTGATCTGGCCGCTGTTCGTGATCAGCCTGGTAGTGATCGTGCTGTTCACCTTCACTCTGTTGACCCATCTGATCGCCGCGCCCTTCTATGGCTTCCTGGCGGCGAAGGTCGAAGAAGTGGCGACCGGGCGCCCCCCCCTGGACGATCGCGGTTTCATGAAGACGGCGGTGGATGCCCTGGGACGCGAACTGGTAAAGCTGGCCTATATCGCACCTCGGGCACTGCTGCTGGTGGTGGTGAGCTGGATTCCCGGCCTCAACCTGATCGCTCCGCTGCTCTGGGCGCTGTTCTCGGCCTGGGTGATGGCCATCGCCTACCTAGACTATCCCATGGATAACAATAAAGTGGGCTTCGCGGACATGCGCCGTCGGCTGGCGACGCGCTGGTGGCAGAGCCTCAGCTTCGGCGGCTGCGTGACCCTGGTGACCTGGATTCCGCTGGCTCAGGCGGGCATCGTGGCGCAGCAGCACGTGCTTGACGATGGCCAGTCCCAGACCGGTGCCGCCGGTGGCGGCGCTGCGTCCCTTGTCGACCCGATAGAAGCGCTCGGTGAGCCGCGGCAGGTGCATCGGGTCAATGCCCTTGCCGTTATCCTCAACCTCCAGCTTGGCGCCGTCACTCTCGGGAACCCAGCGCAGCACGATGCGGCTGCCCTCGGGAGTGTAGCGTACCGCGTTGAAGGCCAGGTTGGAGAGCGCGCTGCGTATCTCCTGTTCGCTGCCGAGCAGCGCTCTGGGCTCTACCAGCTCGACCTCGATGGTGTGACGGCCGGCGGAGAGCGCTGCGGCATCGCGCTGCACGCTTTCCAGCAGTGTCGCCATCGCCAGGGGGGTGTGATCTTTGCCGCCGCGATCGATCTCCAGTCGCGACAGCAGCAGCAGGTCGCTCACCAGGTTCTGCATGCGATGCGTCTGTTCCTGCATCTGGTGCAGGCCCCGGGCGAAGCGCGGCGGCAGCTGGTCGGCATAGGTGTCATAGGTCTCCAGGTAGCCGGCCAGCACGGTGAGCGGGGTACGCAGCTCGTGGGAGACATTGGCCACGAAGTCACGGCGCATCTCCTCCAGGCGATGCAGGCGAGTGATGTCGCGGGCCATCAGCAGCCGCTCGTCATCGCCATAGAGGGTGATCTGGAACTGCAGCACCATCTGCTCATCGATGGGCGAGCGGAGGGTCAGCGGCTCGCGGTAGTCGCGCGTGTGAAGGTAGTCGATGAAGCGGGGGTCGCGCAGCAGGTTGGTGATGTGGTGACCGCGGTCATGGGTGGTTCGCAGTCCCAGCATGCGTTCGGCGGCGCTGTTCCACCACTCCATATCACCGTGGCGGTCGAGCATCACCACGCTGTCGCGCATCGCCTCGGAGGACTCCTGGATGCGTTTGATGATGCGCAGCAGCCGCTCCTGGGTATGACGCTGCCCCTTCTGGTAGCGATAGAGGCGGTCGAAGAGCTCGCCCCACACCCCGGTGGCGGCGGGAGGCTCGGCCTGGGGCGTGAGCGTCAGCCAGCGGTGAAGACGGTAGAGTTGTCGAAGATGAAAGAGCAGACAGGCGGCTATCCCGATGGCCAGCCCTGCCCCGGCGTAGGACACCAGCCAGCCCACCAGCAGGCCGCCAGCGCTCAGCAGGAGGAGACGCCATATTTCTCGCTTCCAGAGACCCACGTCAATCCTTGGCAGAGAACCGGTAGCCGGTGCCGCGCACCGTCTGTACCAGATGTTGGTAACGCTCGCCCAGCGCCTTGCGCAGGCGACGAATATGCACGTCTACGGTGCGCTCCTCTACGTAGACATTGCCACCCCACACCTGATCCAGCAGTTGGCTGCGGGTGTAGGCACGTTCCTGATGAGTCATGAAGAACTGCAGCAGGCGATATTCGGTGGGGCCTATTTCCACGGCCTTGCCGCTGGCAATGACCCGATGACTGACCGGGTCAAGGAGCAGGCCGTCCACCTCCACGGCCTCCTCGATTCCCTGGGGCGTGGCGCGTCGCAGCACCGCCTTGAGGCGGGCGACCAGTTCACGGGGTGAGAAGGGCTTGGTGATGTAGTCGTCGGCGCCAGCCTCGAGTCCCTGGATCTTGTTGTCCTCCTCGCCCTTGGCAGTGAGCATGATGATCGGCATCTCGGCGGTGGTCGGTTCGCGTTTGAGGCGCCGGGCCAGTTCGATGCC
>JAIVHL010000022.1 GCA_020201075.1 Halomonas sp.
GGCAGCGCCATGGCGCAGCCATGGTAGGTGCGATAGCGCTTGAAGGGAGCGATAAGCGCGGCATCGCCGGCCACGAAACCGGAGCGCAGTCCCGGTAGGTTGGAGCGCTTGGAGAGCGAGTGGAACACCAGGCAGCGCCGATAGTCGTGGCGGCCAAGGGACGCACAGGCCTCCAGCAGTCCCGGCGGCGGCGTCGCTTCGTCCAGATAGAGCTCCGAATAGCACTCGTCCGAGGCGATGAGAAAGTCGTGTTCATCGGCCAGTGCGATCAGCTTCTGGAACTCGGCGAGCGGCGTTACTGCGCCGGTGGGATTGCCCGGGGAGCAGACAAAGACGATTTGCACCTGGCGCCAGGTGTCGGCGGGCACGGCGTCGAAATCCGGTCGAAAGTCGTTTTCGGCGCGGCAGTCTAGATAGAGCGGTTCCCCTCCGGCCAGCAGGGTGGCGCCCTCGTAGATCTGATAGAACGGGTTGGGCACCGCCACCCTGGCCGAGCGGGTGCGATCCAGCGCCGCCTGGACGAAGGCGAAGATCGCCTCCCGGGTGCCGTTCACCGGCAGCACCTGAGTTTCGGGATCGAGGCCCGCGAGCCCGAAGCGCCGAGTCGCCCAGCTTGCGATGGCCGTGCGCAGCGCCAAGAGTCCGGCGGTGGCCGGGTAGCGGGCGAACTCTGCCTGGTGCTCGACCAGGGAGGCAAGCGCCGCGGGGTAGGGCGCGTGCTGGGGCTCGCCGATGGTCAGCGGGATATGAGACAGCCCCTCGGGGGGCATCACGCCGGCTCTGAGGTCGGCAAGCTTCTCGAAGGGGTAGGGCTTGAGGGCGTCGAGATCAGGATTCATGGGTGTCCAGGCGCGCCCTCGCCGGCCGTGGCCTCGGGCGTCGTTGTGGTGGATCGTTGTCGTGATCGGAAGGGAACTTGATTATAGGGAAGCCCGGGGTAGGCCTCAAACGTGGCGCTGCCATGCCGTGACCGCTTGATCCGGCGACGGGCCTGAGAGGGGGCGCTCTGACCCCATCCCTGGGCGCTACCGATTCCCTGCTGCGCTCTCGCGTCCCGCTCCGCTTGCAGGACCGGTGCTGGCCATCCATGGCCAGCCCGTTCGGAGCAGTGCTCCTCACCCCTGGAATAGGACCCCCTCTTCGCCCCGTCCCCGGAGCTCCTCGCTACTCTGCCTTCCTGTGTTTAGCCGGACACATCCAGCACCTCCACCAGCCGTTGGCGCAGCTGCGCCTGGCGTTCGGGATCGATGAGCGGTCGCCCGGCCTTGTCGGTGATGAAGAAAACGTCTTCTACCTTCTCGCCCAGGGTGGCGATCTTGGCCGCGGAGAGGGCGATGTCCTGCTCCATGAAGATCTGCCCCACCCGGGCCAGCAGACCGGGACGGTCGGGGGCAATCAATTCAAGCAGCGTGCGGTCGTTGGCCGGGTCCTGCTCGATGATCACTTCGGTGGGTACCCGGAAGTGGCGCAGCTGACGCGGCGTGTGTCGGGTGACGATCTGCGGGTAGTCCTCGGGGTCATCGAGTTCTTCCACCAGGTGGGCGCGGATCTCCTCGATGCGGGCGGGGTCGCGAATCGCCTTGCCATGGTCGTCGAGCACGATGAAGGTGTTCAGCGTCCGGTCGTTGCTGGAGGTGGCGATGCGAGCGTCGTGGATGGAGAGCCCTAGCTGATCCAGGGCCGCAGCGGTGGCGGCGAAGAGGTCATCCACCGAGCGGGTGTGGATGAAGACTTTGGTGCCTCCCTCGCCCATGTCGTCGACGGGAGCGCTGATCAGGATCAGCGGCAGCTGGCTGCCGCCGTGAGCCAGGATGCCCTGGGTCTGCCAGGCGATCTCGCTGGGGGCGTACTGCAGGAAGTACTCCTCGCCGAGCGATTCCCATAGGTGCTCCACGCTGGCCATGTCGGCACCTACCGCGGCCAGCAGCGAGAGCGCCTCGCCGCGGGTCTCGTTGACCCAGTCGTCTCGCTCCAGCGGGTTCTCCAGGCCGCGGCGCAGGGCGCGCTTGGTCTCGGCGTGGAGCTGGCGCAGCAGCGCGGCGCGCCAGCCGTTCCATAGCGTCGGGTTGGTGGCGTTGATGTCGGCCACCGAGAGGACGTAGAGATAGTCGAGGCGGGTCTCGTCGCCCACCAGGCGGGCGAAGTCGGCAATCACGTCGGGGTCGGTGGTGTCACGCTTCTGAGCCACCATCGACATGGTCAGGTGGTGCTCCACCAGCCAGCTCACCAGGCGGGTGTCGCGAATCGACAGGCCGTGGCGCTCAGCGAAGACCTCGACGTCCCGGGCGCCGAGGATCGAGTGGTCGCCGCCGCGCCCCTTGCCGATGTCATGATAGAGCCCGGCGATCCACAGCAGCTCCAGCTTGGGCAGCTGATGGATCAGGGTGGCGGCCACCGGGAAGGTCTCGCGGGCCTCGGGCTTGCGGAAGCCGTGGATGCATTTCAGCAGCCGCAGGGTGTGGGCGTCGACCGTGTAGATGTGAAAGAGGTCGTGCTGCATCAGACCCACCGCGCGGCCGAACTCTGGCAGATACTTGCCCAGCACCCCGTAGCGGTTCATGCGGCGCAGCTGGCGGGCCACGTTGCCGCCTGAGCGCAGCAGTTCCATGAACAGGCTCTGGTGACGCACATCGTCCCGGTAGAGGTCGTCCATCAGGTGGCGATGGTCGCGTATCAGGCGAATGGTATCGGCACGGACGCCTTCGATCTCGGGGTGCTCGGCCATCAGCAGGAAGAGCTCCAGCAGCGCCGAAGGGCGGTCCCGGAAGACGGTGCGCGAGCGTGCCTGAATGTAGCCGCCGCGGATCTCGAAGCGGTCGTTGAGTGCGGTGGTCTCGAGCTCTTCGCCGGCGTGGAGGATCGCCTCGTCGAAGTGCTGCAGCAGCATGTCGTTGAGCCCGGCCAGCGCCGTCACGTGGCGATAGTAGCGCTTCATGAACTGTTCGACGGCCAGTCGCTCTGGGTTGTCGCGGAAACCGAACAGCTCGGCGATGGTGCGCTGGTGGTCGAACTGCAGGCGATCCTCGGCGCGGCCGGTGAGCATGTGCAGGGCGTAGCGCACCTGCCACAGGAACGCCTGGCCCTGGCTGAGGATGCGCAGCTCGGGGTCATTCATGAAGCCGCTGGCGACCAGGTCCTCGTAGCGCTGGCTGCCGAAGTGGCGCTTGGCCACCCAGCCGATCATCTGGATGTCGCGCAGGCCCCCGGGGGAGCTCTTGATGTTGGGCTCGAGATGGTATTCGGAGTTGTTGAAGCGATGGTGGCGGCTGATCTGCTCCTGCCACTTGGCCTCGAAGAAGCGGTCGGCGGGCCACAGCCGCGTGGGCGCGAGGCGTGCCTTCATGGCCGCGCGCAGGTGCTCCGGGCCGGCGATGGTGCGGCTCTCCAGGAGATTGGTGATCACCGTGACGTCGGCCTCGGCCTCGCGTTCGCAATCGGATAGCGACCTGACGCTGTGACCGATCTCCAGGCCGATATCCCACAGAAAGGTGATAAAGGCGGTCAGTGACTCCCGGTAGGGCACATCGTCGTCGTGCTCGAGCAGCAGCAGCAGGTCGACGTCCGAGTGGGGATGCAGCTCGCCGCGACCGTAGCCGCCGACCGCCAGCAGTGCCACGCCACCGTTGGGCCAGTCGTGCTGCTCCCAAGCTACCGCCAGCAGCTGATCCAGGCACCAGGCGCGACCATGGATCAGGTCGCGGATGTCGGCGCCTTCCCGGAAGCGTCCGTCGAGCCGGTCCTGAATCGCACGCAGCGCCGCCTTGAAGGGAGCAATGGGCGAGCGGTTGCCTTCGAGTTCGGCCCGGAAGGCGTCGGCGTCGAACAGGCTCTCATCGGGGGAGAAGCGGTAGTGGTGGAGCAGCATGGCGTCAGCGCTCGAGGAAGGAGAGGTCTTCGTCGCGGCGCGCGGTGAGCACCTCGACGCCGGTCTCGGTTACCAGCAGGGTGTGCTCCCACTGAGCGGAGAGGCTGCGGTCCTTGGTGATGGCGGTCCAGCCGTCGCGCAGTACCTTGGTGCGGGAGTCGCCGACGTTGATCATCGGCTCGATGGTAAAACACATGCCGGCAGCCAGTTCAATATCTGCCTCGGGGGCGTAGCCATCGTAGTGCAGTACCTGGGGCTCCTCGTGGAAGCCGGCACCAATGCCGTGGCCGCAGAAGTCGCGTACCACCGAGTAGCCGCTGGCCTCGGCGTGCCCTTGGATGGCGCGGGCAAGCGCGGAAAGGCGCGCGCCCGGGCGGACCAAGGCGATGCTGCGATATAGACACTCCTGAGTGACGCGGCACAGCCGCTCACCCTGAATGGTCTCGCCGATCACGAACATCACGCTGGAGTCGCCGTGATAGCCGTCGGCGGTCTTCACGGTGATGTCCAAGTTCACGATGTCGCCCTTCTTCAGCGTCTTGCTGTCGTCGGGGATGCCGTGGCACACCACATGGTTGATGGAAGTGCACACCGATTTGGGAAAACCATGATAGTTAAGCGGGGCGGGGGTGGAGCCCAGCTCGTCGACGATATAGGCGTAGCAGCGGCGGTCGATCTCACCGGTGGTGACGCCAGCCTTGACGAAGGGGGTGATCATTTCCAGCACACTGGCGGCCTGACGGCCGGCTTCGCGCATCTTCTCGATTTCGTCGGGCGTCTTGATGGGTACGTTCATGGAATCTCGAAGGGTAGTAGGTGGGGTCGCCCTGGCGACTTCAACTGGCGCATGATCCATGGTATAAAGCTGCGCGTCTTCCTGCAATCGCCCGTCTTTCATCTACCATCCACGTCGAAGGTTCGCCGTGATGGCCATATGGAGAGCGGTGGCAGGTCGGCTTAATTCAATGCAACGCCTTGAAATCACACATGCACCGGCACATGGTCCCGGGTGCTGTCGTGGTCATCTCTCGATGATGCGGCGGTCGGATCCATGGGGTGCGTGGAGGCCTAACCCGATTTTCCAGGAGTCATCCATGGCACACGTCAATATGCGTGACCTGCTCAAAGCAGGCGCTCACTTCGGTCACCAGACCAAATACTGGAATCCGAAGATGAGCAAATTCATCTTCGGCGCCCGTAACAAGATCCACATCATCAACCTCGAGCATACCTTGCCGGCCCTCAACGAGGCCATTGACGTGGTCGAGAAGATGGCCGCGTCCAACAACAAGGTCATGTTCGTTGGCACCAAGCGCAGCGCCAGCAAGATCATCAAGGAAGAGGCCAAGCGTGCCGGTCAGCCCTATGTCAACCACCGCTGGCTGGGTGGCATGCTGACCAACTACAAGACTATCCGCCAGTCCATCAAGCGGCTGCGCGACCTCGAGACCATGCGCGAGGACGGCACCTTCGAGAAGCTGACGAAGAAAGAAGTCCTGATGGCGACCCGCGAGCAGGACAAGCTCGAGCGTTCCATCGGCGGTATTAAGGAGATGGGTGGCCTGCCCGACGCCCTGTTCGTGATCGACGTGGATCACGAGCGCATCGCCATCAACGAGGCGAACAAGCTGGGCATCCCGGTCATCGGCGTGGTGGATACCAACTCCAACCCGGACGGTGTCGACTACGTAATCCCGGGCAACGATGACTCCATCCGCGCCATCCAGATCTACGTCATGGCCATCGCCGATGCCTGTGCCCGTGCGAAGGAAGGCCGCCCTGACGAATTCGTCGAAGTTACCGACGAAGCCGTTCAGGAAAGCGACCCCGCCGCCGAGTGATCGCGGCCCGTCTGGTCGGCAGCCGTCTCCCGAGGCAGCCGTCGCCACGGCAATTGGCCTCTGGTCGGCCGGCCAGACGAGAAGGGGGCCGCGGCCCCCTTTTTTCTCAGTATTCGCCGGATTCGTCCCAGCGACGGGTCCGTCATCCGTTGACACTTAGATTCAGAGGTAAACCCCATGGCAGCTATCAGCGCCTCCCAGGTCAAGGAACTGCGCGAGCGTACCGGGCTCGGCATGATGGAGTGCAAGAAGGCCCTCACCGAAACCGACGGTGACATCGAGGTCGCCATCGAGAACCTGCGCAAGAGCTCAGGCCTCAAGGCCGCCAAGAAGGCTGACCGCACCGCCGCCGAGGGCACCGTGGTGACCCGCGTGGCAGACGATGGCAGCTACGGCGTGATGGTCGAAATCAACTCCGAGACCGACTTTGTCGCTCGCGATGATAACTTCAAGGACTTTGCTACCAAGATCGTCGACGCCTTCTTCGCTGCCAAGAGCGAAGACGTGGCCGCGGTCATGTCCGGTGATCTCGAAACGGCTCGCGAACAGCTAGTGCAGAAGATCGGCGAGAACATCGGCGTGCGCCGCAGTGTTGTCGTCGAGGCCGGCGAGGGTGGCCTGGTGGGTGAGTACGTCCATGGCGGCCGTATCGGCGTCCTGACCGTGCTGAAGGGCGGAAACGCTGAGGCGGCAAAGGACGTCGCCATGCATGTCGCCGCCATCAACCCGGCCGTGGCACGTCCCGAGGACATGCCCCAGGAGCAGCTGGACAAGGAGAAGGAAATTATCCTCGCCCAGCCCGATATGGCCGGCAAGCCCGAGAATATCGCCGAGAAGATGGTCCAGGGTCGCCTGAAGAAGTACCTGGCCGAGGTCAGCCTGACCGAGCAGCCCTTCGTCAAGAACCCGGACCAGAGCGTGGCCGAGTTCGTCAAGGCAGCCGGCGGCGAGGTTCTCGGTTTCACGCGGTTCGAAGTGGGCGAAGGCATCGAGAAGGAAGAGGTCGACTTCGCCAAGGAAGTCATGGAGCAGGCCAAGCGTAGCTGAGGCCGGAGGTTCCCGCAGGATGATGGCGTGCGCGCAAGCGCACGCTTTCGCGTATCCGGCCGCTACACCGGCCACCCGACATGCCACCGCTGATGCCCAGGAGATAGCCATGCCTACCACCGATCACGTCGAGACGCCGCCCAAGGTCCGCTCCGACAAGTCGAAGTACAAGCGAATCCTGCTCAAGCTCTCCGGCGAAGCGTTGACCGGCGATGCCGAGTTTGGCATAGACCCCAAGGTGCTCGATCGCCTGGCCCTGGAAATCGGCCAGCTGGTCGGGATCGGGGTGCAGGTCGGCATCGTGGTCGGCGGCGGCAACCTGTTCCGCGGTGCCGCTCTGCACGCGGCGGGCATGGATCGGGTTACCGGCGACCACATGGGAATGCTGGCCACGGTGATGAATGCCCTGGCCATGCGTGATGCTCTGGAACGCTCCAATATTCGCTCGCGGGTGATGTCTGCCATCCCCATGAGCGGCGTGGTGGAACACTACGATCGCCGCACCGCCATCCGCTATCTGACTTCCGGGGATGTGGTACTGTTCTCCGCCGGTACCGGCAACCCCTTTTTTACCACCGACTCTGCGGCCTGTCTGCGCGGGATCGAGATCGACGCCGACGTGGTAGTCAAGGCCACCAAGGTAGACGGGGTCTACAACAAGGACCCGGTCAAACATGCTGATGCGGTCAAGTACGATCAGCTCAGCTATGACGATGCCTTGGACCAGAAGCTCGGCATCATGGATTTGACCGCCATCTGCCTGGTGCGTGACCATGACATGCCGGTCCGCGTCTTCAATATGAACAAGCCCGGCGCCCTGCTCAATCTGGTGGTTGGCGGCGAGGAAGGCACGCTGATAGACAGAGGTTGATATCGTGATCAATGACATCAAGAAGGATGCGGAAGCCCGCATGAAGAAGAGCGTTGAAGCTCTTCAAGGCAACCTGAACAAGATCCGCACCGGGCGTGCCCATTCCAGCATCCTGGATTCGGTCACCGTGGACTACTACGGCAGTCAGGTGCCCTTGAACCAGGTGGCAAACATCAACACCGAGGACGCCCGCACGCTTTCCGTAGTGCCCTGGGAGCAGAACATGGTGCCCAAGGTCGAGAAGGCCATCATGACCTCCGATCTGGGTTTGAACCCTTCGACCGCCGGCAACAACATTCGCGTGCCGATGCCGATGCTCACCGAGGAGACACGCAAGGGCTACATCAAACAGGCTCGCGCCGAGGCCGAGCACGCCCGAGTGGCGGTGCGCAACGTGCGTCGTGATGCCAACGGCGATACCAAGTCGCTGCTCAAGGAGAAGGAAATCTCCGAGGATGAGCAGCACCAGGCCGAGGATGCGATTCAGAAGCTTACCGACAAGTACATCGCTGAGATCGACAGCATGCTGGAGTCCAAGGAACATGACCTGATGCAGATCTGAGGAGCGCCGAGGAGCCGCCAGGAGGGCGGCCCCCCGTCTTGAGTACCCACTCCCCGATGCGAGACCCCATGACGTCACCGCCTACCTCAGATCCCAGCGCCACGGAAGGCAAGCTCGCCAACCCGAAAGACGTGCTGCCACGCCATGTGGCGATCATCATGGATGGCAACAACCGCTGGGCGAGAGCGCGCGGGCTTTCGGGCGTGCGCGGCCATTACGCCGGCGTTGAGGCGGTTCGCGCCACTATTCGCCGTGCTGCCGAGCGTGGGGTCGAGACCCTGACCCTGTTCGCTTTCTCCAGCGAGAACTGGAAGCGCCCCCGGGCTGAGATAAGTGCGCTGATGGAGCTGTTCCTGCTGGCGCTCAAGCGTGAGGTGACAAAACTACACGCTAATGGCATCCGCCTCTCCGTGATTGGTGATCTTTCCGCCTTCTCGGAGTCGATCAGGAAACATATCGCCCGAGCTGAAGCGAAGACCCGCGATAACACTCGCCTGCGCCTGGTGATCGCCGCCAATTACGGTGGACACTGGGATCTGGCGCGGGCGGCGCGTCGTTTGGGTGAACGCGTTGCCGAAGGTGAGCTTGACCCCGCCTCAATCGATGAAGCCGCTTTCGCCGACGAGCTGAGCCTGGCCGATGTTCCGTCAGTGGATCTGTGCATACGCACCAGCGGTGAACAGCGCATTTCCAATTTTGTGCTCTGGGAACTGGCGTATGCCGAGCTGCACTTTACCCCGTGCCTGTGGCCCGACTTCGACGCTGAAGCCTTCGACCTGGCGTTGGACGACTTTCAGCGTCGTCAGCGGCGCTTCGGCATGACTGACGAACAGATCGAGGCGCAACACGGTGCTTAGACAGCGCATCATCACTGCAGCCTGGTTGGCGCCGTTGATGCTGGCCGGCCTGTTCGGCCTTTCCGGCGGCCTCTTTGCTCTGTTCACCGCTGGCGTCGTGCTGCTGGCCGGCTGGGAATGGACCAACCTGGCAGGCATCCTCCGGCGCGATCTCCGGCTGATGCTGGTGGGCGTGCTGGCTGTGATCATGCTGATGCTTTGGCTGGGCGGCGCGGCCCTTGCCGCTTGGCCGCTGTGGCTGGGGGTCGTCGGTTGGCTGGTCAATCTTTACTGGGTCGTTCATTACCCCGCCCGAGGGGGGCAATGGCAGTCGTCACCGCGGCGCCTGGCCATGGGCCTGTGGGTGCTGCTGCCGGCCTGGGTGGGTCTCAACGTGCTGCGCGATAGCGGCGCCGCATGGTTACTCTTCGTGCTGCTGCTGGTGTGGTGTGCCGATATTGGCGCCTACTTCGCCGGCCGCGCCTTCGGCCGCCGCAAGCTGGCACCGAAGGTGAGCCCCGGCAAGAGCTGGGAAGGCGTGGCTGGAGGCCTGGCCGCTACCTCGGTGCTGGCTCTGGTCTTCGCCGCCTGGCAAGGACTTGGGCTCGGCGGCGGTCTGGTCCTGCTGCTGGCAACCCTGGCGGTGACCCTGGTATCGGTGTTGGGAGACCTGCTGGAGAGCATGCTCAAGCGCTACCGCGGGATCAAGGACTCCAGCCAGCTGTTGCCCGGCCACGGCGGCGTGCTCGACCGCATCGACAGCCTCACCGCGGCGCTGCCTCTGTTTGCACTGCTGTTGATGGGGGTGGTCTAAGGTGTCTTCGATACAGACGAGTGTTCAACGTCGACAGGCGGTCACCGTGCTGGGGGCCACCGGCTCTATCGGCACCAGCACCCTGGACGTCATTGCCCGTCACCCCGAGCGGTACCGGATTCATGCGCTGACTGCCCATCGTTCAAGGGAGCCCCTGTTGGCGCTCTGCCTTGCCCACCGTCCCGCCTTGGCGGTGCTTGGCGAGGCGCGTGATGCCGCCTGGCTGCGCGCGCGCCTGGCCGAGGAGGGTGTGGCCACCGTGGTTGAAAGCGGACCGGCGGCCCTGGTGGCGGTTGCCGAGGCCAGCGACGTGGACGTGGTGATGTCGGCCATCGTCGGCGCCGCGGGTCTCCTGCCCACCCTCGCCGCCGTGCACGCCGGCAAGCGCGTGCTCCTTGCCAACAAGGAGGCCTTGGTGATGTCCGGGGCGCTGTTCATGGAGGCGGTGGCCAAGAGTGGGGCGACCCTATTGCCCATCGATTCCGAACGCGGCGCTGGACCTCTTCCAGGTGGCGCGGCTCGACTTCGAGATACCTGACGAGGTCGCCTTTCCCTGCCTGAGGCTGGCCCGGGAGGCCATGGCCGCAGGAGGTACGGCGCCTGCGGTACTCAATGCCGCCAATGAGGTGGCGGTGGAGGCCTTCCTCGACGGTCGGCTTTCCTTCACCGGCATCGCTGATCTCGTGGCCCGGGTCCAGGACGCCGAGCCGCTCGGGTCTGTCTGCGACCTCGAGGCGGTGCTTGAGGCCGATGGCAGGGCGCGACGTGCCGCTATTGCCTTGCTGGCAGGCCACTGAGCCGATGCTTATCCACCCCGACCCCTGGAGGAGACCGACTTGGGCCTGATTCAGAATATCTTGGCCGTTATCGTGGTGCTGGGCTTGCTGATTACCTTTCACGAGTTCGGTCACTTCTGGGTGGCCAGGCGTTGTGGCGTCAAGGTGTTGCGCTTTTCGGTGGGCTTCGGCAAGCCGATCTGGTCGCGCCATGACCGCCACGGCACCGAGTTTGTCGTGGCCGCTATCCCGCTGGGCGGCTACGTGAAGATGCTCGACGAACGTGAAGCGCCCGTGCCCGTGGAGCAGCTCGGCCAGGCCTTCAATCGCAAGACGGTGTGGCAGCGTATCGCGATTGTTGTTGCTGGCCCCCTGGCCAACTTCTTGCTCGCCATTGTCGCCTACTGGGCTCTGTTCGTGGTCGGGACCACGGCGGTGGCGCCGATGATCGGCAGCGTCGAGCCGGGCTCGCCCGCGGAACGAGGCGGGCTCACTCCTGGCCAGGAGATCGTTGCCGTGCGCGGGGAGGCAGTGCGCGGCTGGGATGAGATCAATCTCAAGCTGGTCGCCGCCATCGGCATGAGCGGCGAGCTCCGCGTTGACGCGCGTGCCGATGCTACCGCCGATCCTCGCGAGTACCGTCTGCCGGTGGAAAACTGGCTGGTGCGCCAGGATCCGCCCCAGCCGCTGCCAAGCCTCGGCGTAACCCCGTGGCGCCCGCCTTTCCCGGCGGTGTTAGGACAGCTTGTGCCCGGTGAGGCCGCCGACGCCGCCGGTCTGCAGTCCGGCGACAAAGTTCTCACCGTGGATGGCGCGCCGGTCGACGATTGGATGCACTTTGTTGATATCGTGCGTGCTAGCCCTGGCGATTCGCTGGCGCTGGAGGTGTCTCGGGATGACGAGCGGCTGAGGCTTTCCATCACCCCTGGCCGCAATGAACTGGAAGAGGGCGTGTCCATCGGCTATATCGGCGCCGGGGTGGCATCGGTGGAGTGGCCCGAGGAGTCCCTTCGGGAGATCCGCTACGGCCCGATAGCGGCGGTCGGCGAGGCAGTGTCACGCACCGGCGAGATGACCCTGCTGACACTGGACGCTATTCGTAAGATGCTGGTGGGGCTGATCTCGCCCTCGAATCTCTCGGGGCCGATCACCATCGCCCAGATATCGGGCGACTCGGCGCGGGCGGGGCTGGAGAGTTTCGTCAGCTTCCTGGCGTATCTTTCCATCAGCCTCGGCGTGCTCAACCTTTTGCCGATCCCTGTGCTCGACGGTGGCCACCTGCTCTACTATTTCATGGAAGTGGTCCGCGGACGCCCGGTTTCCGAGCAGGTCCAGGCGATCGGATTGCGTATCGGTTTAGCGCTGGTGGGCTCCCTGATGCTGATGGCAATCTATTTTGACCTAATGCGGTTATGGTAACGCACGGTTCCACTTGGGGCTTGTCCCCGTTGCCGCTCCCCGGCGGTGCCGTTTACTGGTTCAAGGCCTCTGCCTTGTCAGTGGGTCGCACAAATGTATATGGTGCCTGTCTGGACAGGTTTGGCAGATCAACGCGAGCGAATCGACTGCATGAAAATCAAGACCATCGGACTTGCGGCACTGCTGCTCGTCGGGGCCGGCACGGCCCAGGCCCAATCCTTCGAGGTTTCGGACATTCGTGTAGAAGGCTTGCAACGAGTTTCCGCCGCCTCCGTCTTCAACGCCTTCCCTGTCAGCGCTCGCGACCGCGTCGATGACCGTGAGCTGGCCGACGCGACCCGCAGCTTGTTCGCCACCGGGATGTTCGAGGATATTAGCCTCGCTCGCGACGGCGACGTTCTGATTATCCAGGTGGTGGAGCGCCCCACCATCAGCCGCCTTAACATCAGCGGCAACAGCCAGATTGGTGATCAAGAGCTGCGCCAGGGCCTGCGCCAGGCCGGCCTGGCAGAAGGCGAAGTGTTGCAGCTCTCCACTCTGGAGGAGATTCAGCGCGAGCTGGAGGGCGTCTACCAGGGGCAGGGCCGCTACAGCGCCAGTATCGAGACCAGCGTGAGTGAGATCGAAGAGGGTCGCGTGCAGGTTGACGTGACTATCAACGAAGGCGCCGTGGCACGCATTCGCCAGATCAACCTCGTCGGTAACCGCGCCTTCGATGACGACACCCTGCGCGACGTCTTCGAGCTCAACGATCGTCCTGGCCGACTCTTTGGCTGGTTCTCCCAGGATGAGTACTCTCGCGAGGCACTTGCCGGCGATCTGGAGCGCCTTCGCTCCTTCTATCTGGATCGCGGCTACGTCAACTTCAACGTCGATTCGACCCAGGTCTCGATCAGTCCGGACAAGTCGCAGATCTTCATTACCGTCAACCTCAATGAGGGTCGCCAGTACCGAATCGGCGACGTGCGCTTTGTGGGTGACCTGCAGATCAGCGAGCGCGAAGCTCGTGAGCTGCTGGCCGTAGAGCCGGGCCAGGTATTTTCTCGCAGCGATGTGACCACCTCCTCCGAGGCGCTGCGCTCGCGTCTGGGGGCCGAGGGCTTTGCCTTCGCCAGCGTTGATGGCATTCCCGAAGTTTCCGTCGATGGCGACGCCGTTGATCTCGCTTTCCGCATCGACGCCGGGCGTCGCGCCTATGTGCGTCGCATTGAGTTCGTGGGCAACACCACCACTCAGGACGAGGTGCTTCGCCGCGAAATGATCCAGCTGGAAGGGGCACCCGCCTCGACCGAGTCGATCACCCAGTCCCGCCAGCGCCTCGAGCGACTGGGCTTCTTCCGTGAGGTGGATGTGGAGACGCGCCCGGTGGCTGGTGAGCCGGACAAGTTAGACGTCACCTACACCGTGGAGGAGCAGCCCTCAGGCTCTGTCTCTGCCAGCGTTGGTTTTTCCCAGAGCGCCGGTGTCATCTACGGCCTGGGTCTCTCCCAGAGCAATTTCCTGGGGACCGGCAACCGGGTGAACGTCGGTGCCCAGCGCAGTGACACTTTCACCAGTCTCAACTTCGGTTTCACCGACCCTTATTGGACCCTCGACGGTATCTCCCGCGGCTATAATGTCTACTATCGAGAGACCGACTACGAAGATTCCGATATCTCCACCTATTCCACCGACGCCTACGGCGCGGGGATCAACTTCGGCTATCCGATCAATGAGATTACCCGTCTCAATTTCGGCGCTGCGGTGGAGGATCTGACCATCAAGACTTATCGCGATACCGCTCAGGAGATCCAGCAGTATGTCCTGGATCAGGGCGAGGACTCCCAGGCCCTGAAGCTGACCGCCAGCTGGACACGCAACAACCTCAATCGGGGCATCATGCCCACCGCCGGTAATTACCAACGCTTGTCGCTGGAGACTGCGGTGCCCGGGAGCGACGCCGAATACTACAAGGTGCGCGCCCAGGCCCGACAGCTGTTTCCCCTCAATGACAATCAGGACTGGGCGCTGAAGTTCAGCGGCGAGGTCGGTTATGCCGACGTGGTCGGCAGCGACCCCTATCCGTTCTATGAGAATTTCTATGCCGGGGGTCTCGGCTCGGTGCGCGGTTTCACCGCCAATACTCTGGGGCAGCGCACCACTCCGCCGGAGACCGGCGGGCGTGACCGTACCCTGGGCGGCAACGTGCTGATGCTGGGCAGCGCTGAGCTGCTTTTCCCGCTGCCGTTCATCGAGGATCGTCGTTCTTTGCAGACCTCGCTGTTCATGGACGCGGGCAATACCTTTCTCACCAGCTGCTATGACGTACCCGATAGCACCCCTTCCTCCTGCAGCTCCGGGGTGGATCTGGGTAATTTGCGCTACAGCGTGGGCGTGGGGCTCTCCTGGCTGACCCCGGTTGGCCCGCTCACCTTCAGCGTTGCCGAACCCCTCAACGATGAAAGCGGCGATGACACCCAGTTCTTCCAGTTCTCGCTGGGCCAGAGCTTCTGATCCCACCCTATCCGACAGCCGGGCCGCTTCAGGGCGGTTCGTCAAGGAGTTTGATATGCGTAGATTAACCGCGGCACTCAGCCTCATCCTGCTGGCGGCCTTGGCCCTTCCGGCCCAGGCTGCCGACGTGGCCATGCTGGACTGGCGGCGGGCGCTGATGCAGACCGATGCCGCCCAGCGTTCTATGAGCGAGTTGGAGGGTCGCATCGGTAGCCAGCAGCGCCAGGCACAGGCGCTGGATCAAGAGCTTTCTCAGCTACAGCAGCGCGCCGACAGCCTCACCGACAGTGAACGCCAGGAGGCCAACCGCAAGGCTTCTGAGCTTAACCGTCTGGTCGGTGACATCATGCAGATACAGCAGGAGGCCGAGCAGCGCTTTCTGAGCGATGCGGAGTCAAGGCTCGAACAGGCGGTGGAGCAAGTGATCGCTCGTCACGGAATCGTCGTACTCGTCGAGCCTCAGGGCGTGCTGCACGCCAGTCAGGACCTGCCCGACCTGACCGGCGAAGTGACCCAGATCCTCAATACCCTGTTCTGACCCGGCCGCAGTGGATTCTCGCCATGACCCGACGCGATCTTGCCAGCTATGCTCTTGGTGAACTGGCCGGCCTTCTCGGCGCCAGGCTGGTTGGCGACCCTGATCGCCGCGTCAGCGGGCTTGCCGCCCTCAAGGAGGCCGGTCCGGATCAGGTGGCTTTCCTTGCCAATCGCGCCTATCTCAAGGATCTGCCGGAAACCCGCGCCGCGGCGGTACTGTTGCATCCGCAGCATGGCGAGGCCTGCCCTGCCGCCCGGCTTGAGCTCGACAACCCCTACCTGGGTTATGCCGCACTATCGCGGCTCCTGGATCCCCTGGCGGGTCGCGAGCCCGCCGGCGTGCATGCCTCGGCGGTCGTGGACTCCAGCGTCAACCTGGGTCAGCGGGTCGAAGTGGGAGCCAATGCCGTGATCGAAGCCGGTGCCGCATTGGGCGACGACGTCATCGTTGGCTCCGGCTCGGTGGTCGGGGCAGACGCAGTGATTGGTGCGGGTTCGCGGCTGCACGCCAACGTCACCGTGTGCCATGGGGTGGTGATCGGTGAGCGGGCTATCCTGCACAGCGGCTGCGTGATCGGCGGCGACGGCTTTGGCTTCGCCCATGACGGGGCGCGCTGGCACAAGATTGCACAGCTCGGCGGGGTGGTCCTGGGCGATGACGTTGAGGTGGGCAGCTGTTCGAGCATCGATCGCGGGGCCCTGGGTGATACCTTGATCGGTGACGACGTCAAGATCGACAGTCAAGTGCAGATCGCCCACAACGTGCAGATCGGAGACCACAGCGCCCTGGCGGGCTGCGTGGGGATTGCTGGATCGACGAAGGTTGGCAGACACTGCATGCTGGGTGGCGGTGTCGGGCTCTCCGGCCATCTGACGATCTGCGATGGCGTTCAGGTTACCGGCATGAGTCTTGTCACCAACTCGATCACCGAGCCCGGTGTGTATTCCTCCGGCACCGGGGCGATGAAGAACGTCCAGTGGCGCAAGAATGCGGTACGCTTCAAGCAGCTCGACGACATCGCCAAGCGGCTTTCGCGTCTCGAGAAGGAGCGTGACGGTTGAGGGTAGCGCCCGGGGCGCTATAATTCACCGCCTGTTCGACGGCCCCGGCCGTCGGCTCGCACCCGTTAGCAAGGCGGGTCTACCGACACCTCAGAGGTTGTAACGATGGTAATGGACATCAACGAGATTCGAGACTATCTGCCTCACCGCTATCCCTTTTTGCTGGTGGATCGGGTCACGGAGATTGCCCTCGGTGAATCCATCGTTGCCTACAAGAATGTCAGCATCAACGAGCCCTTCTTCAATGGCCACTTCCCCCACCATCCCATCATGCCCGGCGTGTTGGTGTTGGAGGCGCTGGCCCAGGCCTGCGGCATCCTCGGCTTCAAGACCGTCAACAAGCTGCCCGCCGATGGCTATGTCTACTACCTGGTGGGCAGCGATAACGTGCGCTTCAAGCGTCCGGTGATGCCCGGCGACCGACTCCAATTGCGCGCTGACGTTATTCGCGAGAAGCGTGGCATCTGGAAGTTTGCCTGCAAGGCGACCGTCGACGGAGCGCTGGTCTGCGAGGCAGAGATCATCTGTGCCGAGAGGAAGGTCGCTTGATCCATTCCACCGCCCTCGTCGACCCCGCCGCGCGCCTCGCCGATGACGTAGAGGTGGGCCCCTTTACCGTGATTGGCCCCGACGTCGAGATTGGCCCCGGTAGCCGGATCGGCCCCCATGTGGTGATCAAGGGGCCCACGGTGTTGGGTGCGCGCACACGCATCTTCCAGTTTGCCTCGGTGGGCGAAGACTGTCAGGACAAGAAATACGCCGGCGAGCCCACCCGCCTGGTGATGGGTGATGACAACGTCGTCCGCGAGGGGGTAACCCTGCATCGCGGCACCGTCCAGGACCGCGGCGAGACCACCATCGGCTCGCGAAATCTCTTCATGGCCTATGCGCACGTGGGCCACGACTGTGTGATAGGCAACGACTGCATCCTGGCCAACCAGGTGACTCTAGCCGGCCACGTCAGGCTGGGCGACTTCGCCATTCTCGGTGGTCTCGCTGCCGTGCATCAGTTCTGCCACTTCGGGACCCACGCCATGGCCGGCGGGGGCTCGATCATCACCAAGGACACACCGGCCTACGTGATGATCAACGGCAATCCGGCCCAGATCCACGGCCTCAACCTGGTGGGTCTCAAGCGCCGTGGATTCTCCCGCGAGGCGCTCAAGGCGCTGAGCGAGGCCTATCGTCTTGTCTACCGCCAGGGGCTCACCGTGGAACAGGCGCTTGACGAGATCCGTAGCCGCTTTCAGCTTGCCGAGACCGAGGTTTTCGCCTCTTCCATCGAGGCCTCTACTCGCGGCATCATCCGCTAAGCATGGCGGCGGTCGAGCAACAGGCGGTGAGGCGGGTCTATCTGGTTGCCGGTGAGCTCTCTGGCGATACCCTTGGCGCAGGCCTGATGCGCGCCCTCAAGGCTCGCCACCCCGGCGTCGAGTTCCGCGGCATCGGCGGGCCGCGCATGATCAGCGAGGGTATCGACAGCCGCTTTCCCCTGGAGACCCTCTCGGTGATGGGCCTGGTGGAGGTGCTCAAGCACCTGCCGAGGCTGATTGGGGTTCGACGCACCCTCAAGGCCGATGCCCTGGCGTGGCGCCCGGATATCATGGTCGGTATTGATGCCCCGGACTTCAATCTAGGCCTGGAGCGACAGCTGCGCGAGGCCGGGCTCACTACCGCCCACTACGTCAGTCCCTCCGTCTGGGCCTGGCGCCAGGGCCGGGTCAAGGGCATCGCAAAGTCCGTCGACGCCATGCTCACCTTTCTGCCCTTCGAGGCGGCCTTCTACGCCCAAAACCGTGTGCCGGTGGCCTTTGTCGGCCACCCGCTTGCCGATGAATTCCCTCTGGAGAACGATCGCACCGCCGTGCGGGCCGAGTTGGGCCTTCTGCCCGATGGCGAGGTGCTGGCGCTGCTGCCCGGTTCCCGGTCCAACGAGATTCGCTTTTTAGGCAAGACCTTTCTCGAGGCCGCCGAACGACTTTGTGCCGCCCGACCGGACCTGCGTGTGCTGGTGCCGGCGGCTACGCCCGAGCGGCGCGCCGAACTGGAGGTGCTGCTGGGCGAACACCCTGCTCTTCAGGGTCGTCTGATCCTGCTCGACGGCCAGGCCCGGGAAGCCATGGTGGCCAGCGATGCCGTACTGCTCGCGTCTGGCACCGCGGCGCTGGAGGCGATGCTCTGCCATCGCCCCATGGTGGTGGCCTACCGCCTGGCGCCGGCCACCTACTGGTTGGCCAAACGCCTGGTCAAGACCGAGTGGATTTCGCTGCCCAACCTGATCGCCCGCGAGACCCTGGTGCCGGAGCTGATCCAGGACGAGGCGAGTGCCGGGGCCATCGCACAGCGCCTCGATGAGATGCTCGATGACGCCCCGGGCCGCGCCGAGCTTGAAACGCGCTTCGCCGAGATGCACGAAGGCCTGCAGCGCGATGCCAGCCGCCGCGCCGCGGAGGCCATCGAGGCCCTGGTGGCGGGCCTGCCGCTGCCGGCGAGCGTAGCCCCGGAACGCGCCGGCGAGAGCGTTGGCAAGAGGGCTGGCGGGAGCGGGCCGTGACATTGGTCAGGAGACGGTCCAGCGAGCTGCCACCGCTGGTGGTGCCCTATGTCGGCGAGCATCTGGCGGGGGTCGACGAGGTGGGGCGTGGGCCCCTGGTCGGCGCAGTGGTTGCCGCCGCGGTGATTCTCGATTCGGCCCGGCCCATTCGGGGGCTTGCCGACTCCAAGGCGCTCTCTGCCAGGCGCCGCGAGGCGCTTGATCTGGAAATACGCGAGGGGGCCCTGGCGTTCGCCGTGGCCGAGGCCTCGGCTGCCGAAGTGGACGCTCTCAATATCTTCCACGCCACCCATCTCGCCATGCGGCGTGCCATCGATGCCTTGGCCCCGGCGGCGGAGTACCTGCTGGTGGACGGCAATCGTCTGCCCGGGCATCATGTTCCCGGCCAGGCGGTGGTCAAGGGCGACGCGCGCCATCCGGCCATCGCCGCCGCCTCGATTCTGGCCAAGGTGGCCCGGGATGCCCAGATGGCCGCGCTCGACGCCCGCCATCCCGGCTACGGATTTGCCCGCCACAAAGGCTACCCGACCCGCGAGCACCTGGCCGCCCTGGAGCGCCTGGGGCCG
>JAIVHL010000099.1 GCA_020201075.1 Halomonas sp.
GATGGAGGTGCGCCAGGGCTATGCCGACCCGCCCATGACCCGCTATCACGCCAGCGGCGTCCAGGGGCTGGCCATTGCCATCGCGATGCGCGAGGGGGGCAATATCCTCGACCTGGGCGAGCAGGTCGAGAAAGCCATCGCCCGGCTTGAGCGCGAACTGCCCGTGGGCATCGCGTTCGAGGTGCTGGCCGATCAGCCCGACCGGGTCGAGGAGCGCATCAATGAGTTTCTGGTCAACCTGCTGCAGTCGGTGGCGCTGGTCTGCCTAGTAATGCTGCTTTTTCTGGGGCTGCGCACCGGGCTGATCGTGGCGAGTCTGGTGCCCTCGGCGATACTCGCCTGCCTGGCCTTTATGGGGCTGTTCGATATCGGCCTGGACCAGGTCTCTCTGGGGGCGCTGATCATTGCGCTGGGCATGCTGGTGGATAACGCCATCGTCATGGTGGAGTCCATCCAGGTCTCGGCCCGGGAAGGCAAGACGATACGCCAGGCGGCGCTCGATTCCGCCAGGCAGCTGCGTTTCCCGCTGCTTACCGCCTCGCTGACCACCTCGGCGGCCTTTCTGCCGCAGTTTCTGGCGGTCTCCGACGTGGGCGAGTACACCCGCTCGCTGTTCCAGGTGGTGACCATCACGCTGCTCTCCTCCTGGCTCCTGTCGCTGACCATGATCCCGCTGCTCTGCGTGGCCTTTATCCGGGTCAAGGAGAAGGGGGACGACGACAGGACGGGCGACGACGAATCGCGCCCCGCCCTGACGGCGCGCCTGGCCGAGCGTATCTATGCGGGCTATGGCCGCCTGCTGCTCGCCCTGCTGCGCCATCGGGCCCTAACTATTGCGGCGGTAGGGGGCCTCATGGCATTGGCCTGGCTGGGCTACGGGCCGCTGCCCAAGATCTTCTTTCCCCAGGCAGAGCGCACCCTCGTCACCGTGGAGCTGCGCCTGCCTTTCTCTGCGCCCATCGAGCGCACTCGGGCGGTAGTGGAGGAGATCGAGACTTTTTTGATCGAGGAGATGGCCGCCGAGCGCGACGAGGATGGTGGCTGGACGCGTGACGGCGTCGACCGCTGGGGTAGCTTCATCGGCTTTGGTGGGGATCGCTATATCATCAACCATGCCCCCGAGCCGCCCAGCCCCGAGTATGCCTTCCTGCTGCTTCAGGCCAACCGCTGGGAGGCGGTGGATGAGGTGATCGAACGCCTGGACGGCTGGTTGTCCGGGCGCTTTCCCGACCTGCAGGCCAGCGTCAAGGCGACAAGCTTCGGCCCTCCGGTGACCGTGCCGCTCTCGGTGCGTCTCTCCGGAGACGACGAGGCAACGCTCAAACGCATCGCCGAGGAGGTGCGTCAGCGAGTGGCCGAGGTGTCGGGGGCCCGCAACGTGCGCGACGATTGGGGCGAGTGGATCAAGCGCCTGCGCATCAACGTCGACCCGGCCCGGGCGCTTAGGGCCGGCGTCACCGAGCGTGACGTGGCGCTGAGCCTGCAGACGGCGCTCTCCGGGATGACCGTGGGCACCTTTCGCGACGGCGATACCCTGGTGCCCATCCAGCTGCGCAACGAGCGAGGCGAGGCGCGCACCCCCGACGACCTGGAAGGCATCACCGTGATGCCCGTCGGCGGCGGGGTAGGGGTGCCGCTGGCCCAGGTGGCCGAGGTGGAACTGGACTGGGGGCCGGCGCGAATCCTGCGCCGCGATCGTTTCCGCACCATCGCCGTGGAGGCGGAGCTGGCGCCGGGCGTTACCGCTGCCGAGGTGGCCGGCGAACTGCGCCCCTGGCTCGAGGCGCAGCAGACGAGCTGGCCGGATGGCGTCTTCTTCGAATTCGGCGGCGAGGTCGAGTCCTCGGGCGTTGCCACTGCCTCTATTGCCGAGAAGCTGCCCATCGGCGCCCTGGTGATCCTGCTGCTGCTGGTGGTGCAGTTCAACTCCCTGCGCCGGCCGCTGATCATCCTGACCACCATTCCGCTATCGCTGATCGGGGTGATCTTCGGGCTGACGATCACCGGCTCCCACTTCGGCATCATGACCTTCCTGGGCGTGGTGGCGCTGGCCGGCATCGTGATCAACAACGCCATCGTGCTGATCGATCGCATCGACCTGGAGCGTGAGAACGGCTCCCCCCAGGAGGCGATCCTCGAAGCGGGGCGACGGCGCCTGCGTCCGGTGCTGATGTCGACACTGACCACCAGCGGCGGCCTGCTGCCACTGTGGCTGGGCGGCGGGTTGCTGTGGGCGCCCATGGCCATCGCTATCATCTTCGGCCTGCTGGCAGCGGCACTGATCACCCTCTGCGTGGTGCCGGTACTCTATTCGCTGCTGATGCGGGTGCCCTTCGAACCCCGTCGCGACGGCGAGGCATCGCCTGTGTCACGCTGATGGCCAACTTCCCTGTCGAGGCCAGCACCATGGAGCGTGTCGCCATCTTCGTCGACGTCCAGAACGTCTACTACACCACCCGGGATGCCTTTGGGCGGCACTTTGACTACCACGCTTTCTGGGCGCGGTTCGCGGCAGGCCGCGAGGTGGTCATGGCCAACGCCTACGCGGTGGAACGAGGCGATCCCCGCCAGCAACAGTTCCAGGCCATCCTGCGCGGCATCGGCTTCACCGTGAAGCTCAAGCCCTTCATCCAGCGCAGCGACGGCTCTGCCAAGGGCGACTGGGACGTCGGCATCACCCTGGACGCCATCGAGGCGGGGCCGCTGGTCGATCGCCTGGTGCTGGTCTCCGGCGACGGCGACTTCGATCTGCTGGTGAGCCGCCTGCGTGAACGCTTCGGGGTCAGGGTGACGGTTGTCGGGGTAGCGCCTCTTACCGCGGACTCTCTGGTGCGCGTGGCCAACGACTTCGTGCCCGTGGACGCCACCTTGCTCCGCTAGCAGCATTGGACCCGTGGCCAATGCCCTTCATCGGCTCTCGTTGATACACGTCAAGCGCTT
>JAIVHL010000235.1 GCA_020201075.1 Halomonas sp.
CAGCGGGATCACCTGCCGAGCGCCAAGTTGATGCACCAGAGCCAGTAGATGAGAAAGGCGCAGGTGTACATTCCAGCGCAGCCAATCGACCTCTCCCGCCTCCAGCTGCCGCTGCCGTTCGGGGGTCAGATAGCCGGTGTGCAGCAGCCGATAGCCGAGCCAGTCCCGGGGGGAGTCATCACGATCGCCGACCAACCTGAGTTGGGCAGCCGCGGGCTCGCGCCGGTTCAAGAGCTCTCTCAGGGTGGCATCGTGGCCACGGCGCCGCAGAGCCTGGGGCAAACGCAACACCTGTTCAAGCCCCTTTCGACAGTCGTCATCCAGGCTCCAGTCGATCCCCTGGCGTCCCGCCTGGCGATGCAGCCATAGCGCCATCTCCAGGGCACGCCCGGAAGCCGGAGCAGGCAGCACCGTGGGACGATCCAGGCGCCGACCGAGCGTCTGGCGGCACTCTGCCTGAGGGCGGTCGTAGAGACCGTAGGACGCATCCAGCAGAGCAATGCGTGCCGATGGCGGCCGATCGAAGGGAAACAGCAGCGACTCAAGGCTGGCATCACCGCTGTAGAAGACACCGTCGCCGATACCCAGGTGCAGCCATACGCCACCCAGCGAGTGACCGGCCTGGCCAGTGGTCACCGGGATGCCGAGAATCTGCTGGCGGCCGCTAGGCAACAGCGGCTGCCAAGCGCGCCCCGCCGGCAGGGCCTGAGCCACTTGGGGAGTACAGTAGAGCGGCACATCCTTTGGCAGCAGCGCCACGCCGCCAATATGGTCAATATGATCATGGCTGATCAGTACCGCATCTACATCAAGCCCATCGGCCCAGCGACAGGGTTCGCCGGCATGCAACGCCCCACCGGCATCGAGCAGCAGGCGCTTGCCCTGCCACTCCACCAGGATCGCAGCGGCCGCCTTTCGGTTAAAGCCACTTAGCACCTGGACTTGAGGCATCATGCGCCTGCCTTCAGGCACCAGCCCTGACTCAGCGTTACCTTAACCTCGCTTCCCTCGGGGACGGCACAAGACGAGTAGGCCAGCAGCGGCGTCTGGTCGGCCAGGCACAGGTTCAGCTCATAGCGTTCACCGCGAAAGATGCTGCGCTCCACCCGAGCGCTCAACCCCTGCCCCGTCAGTTGGATGTGCTCGGGTCTCACCAGAACGGGCCGGCAGCGCCCCGCCCTTGCTGTGGTGTGCTCATTTGTGGGCGACAAACCGGCGCGGCTCGCCAGCGCCATCAGGGTGGTACTGTCCATGGTGCCATCCATGGCCTGATCCGGTTCATCAGGCAGCGACAGGATGCTGCCTTGACCGATAAACCGCGCCAGCCATTCGCTTCGCGGCTTCCGGTAGAGCGCTTCGGGGGTGGCCCACTGCACCAGTTCCCCACTCTTCATCACGGCGATTCGGTCGGCCAACGACATCGCTTCGCCCTGATCGTGCGTTACATAGACCAGAGTGGCACCGGTACGACGGTGGAAATCGCGGAAACACTCTTCCATGGAGGCACGCAGGTGCCGGTCAAGGTTCGCCAGCGGCTCGTCGAGCAGTACCACCGAAGGCGAGGTGACCAGGCAGCGGGCCAGGGCCACCCGCTGGCGCTGACCACCGCTGAGATCCAGAGGGCTGCTCTCGGCATAGGCTTCAAGCTCAACCAACGCCAAGGCCTCACGCACCCGCCGCCGATAGTCGTCACCACTGATGCCACGCAGCTTCACCGGATAGCCGACGTTGTCGGCCACACTCATGTGCGGCCACAGCGCATAGCTCTGGAACACCATGCCCATGTTGCGCTGCTCCGGCGGCAGGTGCTGGGCAGTATCGGCCAGCAGCCGATTCCCCAACGTGATACGTCCCTCAGTCACCTGTTCGAAGCCGGCCAACATTCGCAGCATAGTGGTCTTGCCGCAGCCACTGGGGCCCACCAGGGCGACGAATTCGCCGGGTTCGATCGTAAGCGACAGCGAACGCACGGCGTAGTGGTCGCCAAAGCGCTTGCTGACACCATCGATAGTCAGTCCTTCCATGGAATCACCCCCTTGGGCAGCCGATTCGCCAGCAGATTAAGCGCCAGCATCAGACCGGCGACCAGGGTCACCACCAGTACCGCCAGCGCCGACGCCAGCACACTCTCGCCGCCTTCATCGAGATTGAAGATCAGCACGCCCAAGGTCTCGTTGCCGGCACTCCACAGCAGTGCCGAAACCGTGAGCTCGTTGACCGCCAGCAGGAACACCAGGATACCGCCGGCAAACAGCGCCGGAGCCATCAGCGGTAAGACGATGCCTGTCAGGCGCCGCCAGGGTCCGGCGCCGGCCAGTTGAGCCGCCTCTTCCAGGGAGGGATCAAGCTGGGCCAGGCTGGCCGCCACCGGCTTGACGCACACCACCAGAAAACGTGCCAGATATGCGATGAAGATCAGCCCCAGGGTGCCGTATAGGGTGATCTGAATGATCGGCAACGGGCGCACGAACAACAGGATGCAAGCGATCGCCAGCACCACGCCAGGCAGCGCATAGGGGACTTCGATGGTGCTGAGGGCGAGGCCCTGCCAGCGGCGAGGAAGCCTCTGCAGGTGGTAGGCCAGCGGCAGGCTCAGTACCATCAGCGTGATGGCCGCGCCGCCAGCCAGCCACAGGCTGTTACTCATGGCCCGACGCGTTACACCCTGGCGGCTCAGCATCTCGCGAAACGCCTCCAGCGACGCGGTTTCCACACTTAGCGGCACCCCCATTGCCGGCACCAGCGAGCTGACCACCAGCGCCGCCAGCGGGGCGATCAGGATCACCGCCAGTACCGACACCAGAGCGGCTTCCAGCCAGCCGCGCCAGCGCCCCAGGGCAAAGTCATGGGGACGACCGCTATGGCCCACCAGGCCGAAGCGGCTGCGCCCCATCAGATGCTGCTGAAGCGCCACGCCGGCCAGAGCCAACACAC
>JAIVHL010000100.1 GCA_020201075.1 Halomonas sp.
CAGTGGCAGGTCGTTCTGGGAATCGGAATAAAAGCTCAGATGGCTGGCCGCAACGCCCTGTTCCGCCAGCCAGGCGTCGAGGCGGGCAACCTTGCCGCTGCGGTACGAGAGCACGCCAGTGGTGTGGCCGGTGAAATACTTACCGTTGAAGGCCGGCTCCACGGCGATCACCTCCTGGATGCCCAGCGAGGCCGCCACCGGCGCCACCAGGTGCCGCGAGGAAGCGGAGATCAGCAGCGGAAGATCTCCCTGCTGGCGGTGCTGGGCAATCAACTCATGCCCCTGAGCAAATAGCCGGGGAACGACACGGGCTGCCACGAAGGCCTCCACCTCCCTCGCCACCTCGTCCCTGTGACGCCCCACCAGGGGTGACAGCGTAAGGGCCAGATACTCTTCCAGGCGCAGCCGACCGGCATGATAGGCGACGTTCATCTTCTGGGCGTTGGCCAGGAAATCACCCGGCGCGGCGATCCAGTCACGCTCCACCATCCAGTTGTTCCAAAGCGCGCTGCAGTCGCCATCCAGCAGGGTATCGTCGAGGTCGAAGAGGGCAATGCGCATGACAGTCTCCAGAGATCAGGGCACGAGGCGATATATAGCCTGCCTCACGACCATGAAATCGGTATGACACTCTCCTAAGCCAGGGCAAAGCGCGTCCGAAAGGTCTCCACCACATGGCGCAGATCCTGGGGAAGCCGAGCCAGGGTCTCGCGCCGCAGCGCTTCCGGCAGGCCGCCCTGGTAGGCCTCGGCCATGGCGCCGGCCATGCAGGCCTGGGTGTCGGCATCGCCGCCCAGCGAGATGGCGTTGCGGATCGCCCCCTCGACGCTGTCGGCCTCAAGGAAGGCGGTGATGGACTCCGGCACCGACCCCTGACAGGAGACATCGAACCCGTAGCCGGGACGGATCTCGTCCAGGGAGCGCGAGAGGTCGTAGCCGAAGCGCGCCTCGACCTCCTCGCGCAGGCTGACCTTGTCGCCCCCCTGGCGAGCCAGAAAGATCACCGCCGCCACGGCCTGGGCGCCACGAATACCCTCGGGATGATCGTGGGTTACCTCGGCGCTGCGCTTCGCCAGTTCCAGCGCTTCCTCAAGCGAGCCGGCCGCGAAACCCACCGGGGGCACCCGCATGGCCGAGCCGTTACCCCAGCTGTGATAGGGTTGCCGATCCCGACGCGCGGCCCAGCCCATGAAGCCCCCGCCGAAGCCCGCATTCGGGTAGCGGTGAAAGTAGTCGTGAAAGGCATCGACGAAGTCACCACCTTCCAGCAGCACCTCCGCCACCGCCACGCAGAGCACGGTGTCGTCGGTAAAGGTGCTGTGGGGCGTGAACAGGGGAAAGTCCCGGTGCTTGGTGCCCCGGCCCTCGTGAACAGAACCGATCATGTCGCCGGCAATCGCGCCCAACATGGCATTACCTCCCGTATTGTGTACTGGTTGCTATCTCCATCAGCCTAGCTGAACGACGACCCAGCGACCCGGCACCAGGGTGCCGAGAAACCCCCGACTGCGAAGCCTTGCAGCGGATTGGCACCGGATCAATTCCATCATTGGCCAACGGCCTGGGTGCCATGCTATGCCTGACGTGGATGGACCTTTGCCCGCATGACGTCTTTTCGGAAAAGGTCCTAAGGTTAGGTGGAGCCCCCATGGTCGCCGATAGAACTGCAAAGATAGAACTGCCAAAAAGGAGCACGCAGAATGACCGATCATCTTCCTGACGGCCAGGCAAACAGCTCTGACACCCCCGCATGAGCGCTTCTGATCCCCCCTGGCTTGTGTTCGGGGCAAGCGGCTATGTCGGTCGCAACATGGTGCCGCATCTGGTAGCACAGGGGCGGCGTGTGCGCGCCGCCGCGCGACGGCTGTCGGCGATGGAGGCCGAGGGCTGGCAGGGGGTCGATCAGGTGCGCGCGGATGCGCTTGACCCGGCCACGCTGGCTCCGGCGCTTGCCGGGGTCGAAGTCGCCTTCTACCTGGTGCACTCCATGGGTGGCGGGCGAGGCTTCCCTGCGCGCGACCGGGAGGCGGCGCGCCATTTCGCCCAGGCCGCCGCGGAGGCAGGAGTGCGCCGCATCGTCTATCTGGGCGGGCTTGCGCCGGACCAGGCTGATACCGAACATCTGGCCTCGCGGGTCGAAACCGGCACGATCCTGCGGGCCGGCCCGGTACCGGTGATCGAACTGCGCGCTGGCATCATCATCGGGCCGGGATCGGCCGCCTTCGAGGTGATGCGCGATCTGGTCGGGCATCTGCCGGTCATGGTGACGCCACGTTGGGTGCGCGTGTCATCACCGCCGATAGCACTGGCCGACCTGCTGGCCGATCTGGTGGCCCTGGCGGCGCTGCCCGAGGCCGAAGGCCACGTGTTCGAGACCGGCGGCCCAGAGCGGCTGACCTACGAGGCGATGATGCACGGAGTGGCACGCGCGCTGGGGCAGCGCAAGCCGGTGATCCTGCCGGTACCGTTTTTGACCCCAAAACTGTCGAGCTACTGGATGGGGCTGGTGACCGGTGTGCCCGCTCCGTTGGCGCGGGCCCTGATCGGCGGATTGCGGCATGACCTGCGTGCCGATGACACCGCCCTGCGGGCGCTGGTGCCGCGCGACTGCCTGGGGTTCGACGCTGCCGTGGAGAAGGCGTTCGAGGCCGAGCGCGAGATGCTGTCCGGCGACCGCTGGCGCGAGGGCGCCTTCGATTTGCGCGGGCATCGACACGCTATCAGCTTCTACGGCAAACGAATGACGCTGGCACGGGACTGCGCGGCGCCGCCGGCGGCAGTGTGGCGGGCACTCGAAGGGCTGGCGACACGGGCCGCGGGCTATTTCGCCCTGACCCCGGTCTGGCGGCAGCGCGCGTCGGTAGACCGGTTGCTGGGAGGGGCTGACGCTGGACCGCGCCAGCACGCTGGACCCTTCACCGAAGGCGAGAC
>JAIVHL010000155.1 GCA_020201075.1 Halomonas sp.
TCTTCCCGTACGGCAGCACGATCATCGCCAGGCTGAACAGAACGAAGATATTCACCACGATCATGAAATACCCGTCCAGGGTGCCGGTCGAGAACGCGACGATGGACTGGAAGATGGCCCCGGCTCGCTGCGGAAACAGCAGCGTGAGGACAATGAAGACAGCCGAGGCCAGCGCGGACACCACGAAAACCCGGTTGTGGACATCGAAGCCGAAGGGCCCGAGCTGTCCCTCGATATTATCCTGGCCGACGACGTAGTCCGTCTCCATGTCGCTGGTCGCGGCGTGTGATGAGGGATCGTTCGAGCCGTTGGAATCATTCATGGCAGTCTTCCTCTGGCGATGGGATGTCAGTGAACATCAGTTTACCATCCCCCCTTTGCCGGCCTCCGACAGCAAAGGCCCTGTTTCAACGTACCGAGGACGCTATGCCGCTGCTCCACTTCCTGCCTCCGCTGGGCGCCGTGTTGATCTGGTCGGGCAACATGACTATCAATCAGCTCACCGTTGGCGCGATCGCGCCAAGCAGTATCGCCTTCCTGCGCTGGCTGCTGGCCCTGGTCGTGCTCACTCCCTTCCTGGCACCGGCGGCCTGGAAGCATCGCGCCACCATTCGCCGCGAGTGGCCGAAGCTCGCCGTGCTGGGCCTGCTCGGCATGGGCCTTTGGCAGGGACTCGCCTACGTGGCCGCCGAGACCACCAGCGCCACCAACATGGGCATCCTTGCCGCCATGGTGCCGCTGCTCACCGTGCTGCTCAGCGCCCTCATTCTGCGCGAACCGCCAAGCCTTGGCGGGTTGGCTGGCGGCCTGCTGGCCCTGGTAGGCGTGGCCATCCTGCTGGGTCGCGGTAATCCGCTGTCGCTGCTCGAACTGACGGTGGCCAAGGGCGACGCCCTGATGCTGGTCGCCGCCACCTGCTACGCCCTCTATGGAGTGATGCTCAAACGCTGGCCCATCGGACTGCCACCCTGGGTGCTGCTCTACGCTCAGGTGATCTTCGCCGTGCTGTTTCTGCTGCCGCCCTACCTGATGGGTCCGATGACCCCGGTGAACGAGAGCAATATCGGCCTGATTCTGTATGCCGGCATCCCGGCCTCAATTATCACCACTTTTTTCTGGATGATGGCGATTCGCCAGATCGGCGCCAGCCAGGCGAGTATCTTCATCAATCTGATGCCGCTGTTCAGCGCCCTGATTGCCATGGTCGCCCTGAGCGAGCGCATCGCGCTGTTCCACTTACTGGGCGGAGTCCTGATCCTGAGCGGAGTGATCATGGCCCAGACCCTGACCCGGCCGCTGCTGCGTCCACGGCCCGCCCCCGCGCCGAGCGATGCCGACCGCCCATGTTAGACTCGTATCCCGCCATCTGACCGACCGACAAGGACACACCATGTCCCTAGAAGACCTGCATTTAACGCTTCGCAACCTGACGCCCGAAGACTACCCCCAGCTCGAGACGCTGATGGATGCCATCTATCACGACATCGGCGGCGCCTGGACGAAGCACACCATCGACACCCTGATCGCCACCTTCCCGGACGGCCAGATCGTCATCGAGGACGACGGCCGACTGGTCGGCATGGCGCTGACCTCGAGGGTCGACTACGAAGAGTTCATCAACCCGCACAAGTACGACGACCTGATCGGCAAGCGTGAGGTGATCCACGACGATCCCGACGGCGACGCCATGTACGGACTCGACGTACTGATCCACCCGGACTATCGCGGCTATCGCCTGGGCCGGCGGCTCTACGATGCCCGCAAGGAGCTGTGTCGTTCGCTCAACCTGCGAGCCATCCTGGCCGGGGGACGCATTCCCCACTATCACAATCATGCCGAGGAGCTCTCTCCCACCCAGTACATCGACAAGGTGACGCGCAAGGAGATACACGACCCCATCCTCTCCTTCCAGCTGGCCAACGACTTCCAGGTCAAGCGCCTGCTGCGCGACTACCTGCCCGAGGACGAAAAATCCCAGGGCTATGCCACTCTGCTGGAGTGGAACAACTTCCTTTATGAGCCGGCCGATCTGGTACTCGACACCCGCAAGACCCAGGTGCGGATCGGCGCGGTGCAGTGGCAGATGCGCGAATTCGACTCGGTGGAAGCGGTGCTGCAGCAGGTGGAGTACTTCGTCGATGCCCTCTCCGATTACAAGAGCGATTTCGCGGTCTTCCCCGAGCTGTTCAACGCCCCGCTGATGGGTCTGCAGGACCGCGCCGCCCAGCAGGACCAGATGTCGGCCGTCCGCTTCCTGGCCAGCTTCACCGAAAAGTTCAAGGCCGAGCTGTCGCGCATGGCGGTTTCCTACAACATCAATATCGTCGCCGGGTCGATGATCGAGGTGGGCAAGGACGACCGTCTTTACAACGTCAGCTATCTCTGCCATCGCGACGGCACCCTGGAAAGCCAGGCCAAGCTGCACATCACCCCCCAGGAGCGCCGCGACTGGGTGATCGAGGGCGGCGACGGTCTGCTGGTATTCGACACCGACGCCGGACGGGTGGGCATCCTGATCTGCTACGACGTGGAGTTCCCGGAGCTGCCGCGTTTGCTGGCCGAACAGGACATGGACATCCTCTTCGTCCCCTTCTGGACCGACACCAAGAACGGCTACCTGCGGGTGCGTCACTGCGCCCAGGCGCGGGCCATCGAAAACGAGTGCTACGTGGTGCTGTGCGGCAGCGTGGGCAACGTCCCCTCCATCGAAAACCTGGATATCCAGTACGCCCAGTCGGCGGTCTTCTCGCCCTCGGACTTCGCCTTCCCCCATGACGCCGTGCTCAACGAGACCACGCCCAACACCGAAATGATCTTCTTCTCGGATCTGGACCTGACCCGTTTGACCATGGTGCGCAACGAGGGCTCGGTGACCAACCTCAAGGACCGCCGCAAGGACCTCTTCGACCTGCGCTGGCGCGACTGGTCCTGGAAGTCGGGAGCCGACCTGGACAATAGTTGAGGAGCGCCGAGCCGATGCTGGGTCACCTGCGCCGCTGGCGTGAACGCCAGTTTGCCGCCCGCCACCCCTTTCCCGAGGAGGCCTGGGCCGAGGCCCGGGCGAGGCTGCCACTGCTGGCGGCTCTGCCCGCCGAGGAGGCGGTCCGCCTCGGCGAGCGCGCCTGGCAGTTCCTTCACGCCAAGCGGCTGAGCCTGCACCCGGATCTGGCCGAGAGCACCTGCTTCGACCTGCCCGCCCAACTGGCCCTGGCCGCCCAGGCCTGCCTGCTTAGCCTGGGCTGGAGCGACGAGGAGCACAGCGACGCCTTCGCCAACGTTCACGAAGTCCTGATCCTGCCCGATGCCTTCCGGCGCCAGGTCGAGGAGATGGACGAGTTCGGCGTGATGCACGAGTACGAGGACGAACGCGCCGGCGAAACCTCTCACCAGGGTCCGGTGGTGGTAGCCTTCCCCGATCTGATGGAGAGTGGCGACTTCACCGGCTTCAACGTGTTGATTCACGAGTTTGCCCACAAGCTCGACCTGGGCAACTCCCTGGACGTGGATGGCTTCCCGCCGCTGCCGCGGGAGATCGACCCGCACGACTGGCATCGGGTGTTCATGGACGTCTGGGAGGACCTACAGGCACATCTCGAGCGCGGCGAGGAGACCCCCATCGACGACTACGCCGCGACACACCCGGGCGAATGTTTCGCGGTCTGCTGTGAAGCCTTCTTCACCGCCCCGGACCTGCTGTACGAGGCCTATCCGGCGCTCTACAAACTGCTCGTTCGCTACTTTCGTCAGGACCCGCTGACCCGGCTGCCGGCACTGCCAGCCAAACGCTCCGTGCCGGCCCACCCCAACCGCCACTGATTTGCCATTCACTGCCATTCCGGAGGAGGCACCCATGATCGATCTGCGCAGCGACACCGTCACCCGCCCCACCCCTGCCATGCGCGACGCTATGCACGCCGCTCCGGTGGGCGATGACGTCTGGGGTGACGATCCCAGCGTGGCGAGCTTCGAGGCCGCCGTGGCCGAGCGAGCCGGCAAGGAGACCGCCCTGCTCTTCCCCTCCGGAACTCAGAGCAATCTGGCCGCCCTGCTCGCCCACTGCCAGCGCGGCGACGAAGTCATCGCCGGCCAGCAAGCCCACACCTACAAGTACGAGGGCGGCGGCGCAGCGGTACTCGGCGGCATCCAGCCCCAGCCCCTGGAGCACGCCATCGACGGTTCGCTGCCGCTGGAAAAGATCCGCGCCGCCATCAAGCCCCGCGACTTTCACTTCGCCCGGACCCGCCTGCTGGCCCTGGAGAACACCATCGGCGGCAAGGTGCTCGACGCCGACTACGTGAAGGCGGCCACCGACCTGGCCCGGGAGCACGGCCTGGCCACGCATCTGGACGGCGCCCGACTGTTCAACGCGGCGGTGGCCACCGACACGCCGCTGGCCACCCTCTGTGCCCCCTTCGACAGCGTCTCACTGTGCTTCTCCAAAGGGCTCGGCGCCCCGATGGGGTCGGTGCTGGTGGGCTCAAGGGCGCTGATCGACGAGGCGCGGCGCTGGCGCAAGGTGCTCGGCGGCGGCCTGCGGCAGTCCGGCATCATCGCCGCGGCCTGCCACCATGCCCTGAACCACCACGTCGCCTCGCTTGCCGAAGATCACCGCCGGGCAGCGCGGCTCGCTCAGGGCATCGCCGCGCTGCCCGGTGTCGAGGTGAATTCGGTTGCCACCAACATGCTCTTCGCCCACTTCCCCGAGGCCCACCGAGAGCCGCTGGTGGCGCACCTGCAGGCACGGGGCATTCTCGCCGAACTGCTCTACTCGACGCGCTTCGTGGTCCATCGCGACATCGGCGATGACGATATCGAAACGGTAATCGAGGCCTTCGGCGAGTATTTCGCCGCTCAGTGACCCTTTGCCCTGGACGAGCGACAGACACGGCTAATTGCCAAACTCGAACGACAGGTCCGACCCGACAGTCGACAAGAGCCAGGGCGCATGACGCCTAGCGATGCTTCTTCGGTGCCGTGATGCGCACCATCAGACCAGGGTAACCCTGGCCTCGCCGACGCCCTCGAAGCTGACCGCGACCTCCACCGGGTGGTTGACCGGCAGTTTGCCGGTGCAGGAACCACAGGTAACGACGTCGCCGGCCCGCAGCCACTGGCCCTGTGTGGGCAGGTGGTTGGCCAACCACACCAGCAGAGGCAAGGGATCGCCGGCCGGATTGCCGCCATCCGCGGTGACCCTCGATTTGCCATTCAGCACCAAGCACACGGCGACTTTTTCGAGCGCCATTGTCTGCCACCGCGTGATGCCCTCGCCGACCACCAGGCAGCCATGGTTCTGGAGGTCTGCCAGTTGGCTGAGGGCATCAATACCGTCAGGCCAGTCTTGGTAACGAGAATCGACAATCTCTATGACCGGGTTCAGTGAGGCCACGGCAGCCACCACCTCCCGGGTCTCGTAGGGGGTATCCCTGGGCGGCAGATCACAAGCCAGAGTGAACGCCAGCTCGGCCTCCAGCAGCACTCGGGAGAAGTCCGCGAGGCGGCAGGTGGCCGCCTCGCGGCTCAGGAAACGCGCAGGAAGGGGAGCGTAGTGCCGGGGCGCCTCTGGGCCAGGCGCCCCGACCTTCCAACCTCCCGTGGGCCCTAGCCGCTCGGCCAGTGCCTGCTGGATACGGTAGGCCTGGGCATGACTCCGGGGCCGGCAGGCGTCGGGCAAGGAGGGCAACCTCTTCCCGCTCGTCCAGGCCTTTTCGAGCAGGGTCGCCGCCTGTTCAGCAGCTTCATCATTCAGTGTCATGGATCGGCTCGTCTCATCGGTAGATAGCGTCTATACCGCGATTCAGCGGTCTCATAATCGAGATCATGATGAACGCAGAAACATCCCAGGGCAGCCTCCGCGGCTGAAATGCAAAGTTCGCTGCAGCTGTACCGCTGCCACGGTGGCATCGATCACCGGCAGCGAGAGCGAGGGAGCCAGGCGCATCGCCAATCCCGCCAGCGGCCCGCCGCCGAGAACGATGCTGCGACACTCGCCCTGCGCCGACACTTCCAGACAGCGCTCCAATAGCGGCTTCTCCACCACCGACTGAATCTCACCGGGGTCCTCGGGGAGCGGCACATCGACCACATGGATACCGGCAAGCCACTCCTGCATGCCGTACCCGGCCACCAGCCGCTGCATGGAGGGCACCACTGCCGGAGCGAAGGAAATAACGGCAAAAGGACCACCCAGGGCACTGGCGGTGAGCAGTGAGGCATGTCCGATGCCCACCACGGGGCAGTCGACGATACGCCGAAGAGACTCGGCCCCTGTGTCGCCGAAGGAGGCCACGATGATGCCGTCGAACCCTTTCCCTCTGGCCAGCACCGTGTCCACCACGGCTTGCTCGGCCAGCCGCGCATCCCTCTCGTCGACAATCAGCGTCGGCGCGCCATCGGCCTGGGTGACGATGAACTCGTCCCCTGGCAGCGCGCCCCCACTGGCGGCCGCGCCAATATGTCGAGTCACGCCGGCCGAAGAGTTGGGATTGATGACCAGAAGTCGCATAGACGTATCCCTGTCCGCTCAAAGAATGATTGAAGGTAACCACAGCGACAGGGCCGGGAAGACATTGATCAGCGCCAGCACCACCAGCATGGCGAGCAAAAACCAGCCCAGCGACGGGATGATCGCCCCGATACTGATGCGCGCGATTGAGCAGGTGACCAGCACCACCGAGGCCACCGGCGGTGTCTGCTGGCCGATGCCCAGGTTGATGGTCACGATCAACCCGAAGTGCACCCGGTCGATGCCCAACTGATCGGCGAGGGGCAGGAAGATGGGCACAAGCATCAGGATCGCCGGCGTGCCATGGACGATGGTGCCCGCCAGCAGGAAAAAGACATTGATCGCCAGCAGCACGACCCAGTAGTTATCCGAAATGCCCAGGATCCCCTCGGCGATGTCCTGGGGAATGCCCTTGTTGGTCAGGTACCAGCCCAGCAGTGTCGAGGTGGCGACGATGAACATCAGCATGGCACTGCGCTTGCCGGCGATACGCAGGGTATCGAGCAGCGCGCGGAAGGTCAGCGACCGATAGTAGAACGTCGCCAGGATGATCGCCCACAGAGCCGCCACAGCCCCCGCTTCTGTCGGGGTGAAGATGCCGCCAAGAATGCCCCCCAGAATCAGGATCGGCAGAGTGATGGGGATGATCGCTTCGCGCCCGGTATCGAGCATGTTCTTGAAGACGAACTTGCCCTCGATGGGATAGCCCCGACGCACCGAGATCACGTAGGCGGTGAACATCAGCGCAAAACAGACCACGAAGCCGGGAATGATCCCCGCGGCAAAGAGCTGAGCAATGGAGGTATCCGAGACATAGGCGTAGAGGATCAGATTGAGGCTCGGCGGCACGATGATCGCCATGGTCGCCGAGGTCGCGGTAACCGCCGCGGCGAAGGCCACGGTATAACCGCGCTTCTTCATCTGCGGAATCATCACCGAGCCTATCGCCGCCGCATCGGAGGTCGCCGTGCCGGAAATCTCGGAGAAGAACAGTGAGGTAAGGATGTTGACGTGGGCCAGCCCCCCTCGAATATGCCCCACCAGGGAGCTGGCAAAGTTGATCAGGCGCTCGGCGATGCGGCCCTGATTCATCACCTCGCCGGCGACCATGAACAGCAGAGCTGCCACCAGCAGATAATTGTTGGCCCCCCCGAAGGGCACCATACCTATGATCTGGGGCATCACGTTGGGATCGAGCAGGATCATGACCATCGCGGTCACGCCAAGCACGAAGGCGATAGGCATGCCGGTGAGCAGGAAAATCACCAGCATCGTCAGGATGAGGTAGCCAGGATCCAGAGGCATCAGTCGGTCTCCGGATAGAGTTCGTTGGGAGCTATCTTGCCGGTCACCAGGCCGAGCAGCCGTATTGCGCAAATGATGGCGATCAGGCCACAACCGATCGGCATCGCCCACCGGAACAGTGCCATGGGCAGGTCAATGGAGATCAGCGAGCGCCCGTGGAAGCCCTGGCTGGCCTGGATGCCGTAGTAGGCGACCACCAGGGCAAAGGCCAGCATGAAGGCATGATTGACGCAAAGCAGTATCCGCTGGATGGCCAGAGGCAGGATCCGCAGCACGCTATCAAAGCCGAGGTGTTCGTTGATCTTCGTCAGATAGGCAGCACCGATGAAGGTGAGAACTGCCAGCAGGTTGGCCGGCAGCTCCTCTCCCCATGACACCGAGGCATTCAGGACGAAACGCGAGAACACCGCATAGTTGAGCAGTACCAGCAGAAGGCCGGCAAGGAAAACCACCATGCTGTCGAGAAGGCGCACGAAAATGCGCTCGATTCCCTGAATCACGATCGGTGTCATGAAACCTCCCTCAGCGCTGGCTCATGGCATCAAGCGTGATATCGATCATGTCCTGACCGATGGCATCGACGAAGACCGGGTTCTCGTAGAGCGCGGCAGCCGCTTCCTGGAAGGCCGCAAAATCGATCGGGTTGACCTCGATGATGTCTTCCAGCTCGGCCAGCACCGCCGCATCGGTTTCCTCGCCCCAGGTGAACGACCAGGGTGCCATTTCCTGGGCCACGCGTTCGAGCAGCTCGACGTCCTTCTCATCCAGGCGGTTGAGGAAGGGCTCGCCGAACAACAGGAAAGTGGGCAGGTAGACGTGATTCGAGATGGAAAGGTAGTCCTGCACCTCGTAGAAACGCGCCGTCTGCACCACGTGGGCCGGGTTCTCCTGCCCATCGATCACGCCCTGGTCCAGGGCCGAGTAGACCTCACCGAAGGCCAGCGGGGTGGCATTGGCACCCAGATGGTTGAACATGGTTACCCGCTGGCGATTGTTCGGGGTACGGATACGCAGGCCGTTCAGATCCTCGGGCACCACGACCGGCCTAACATTGTTGGTGATGTTGCGAGAGCCGTTGTCCCACATTGCCAGCAGGCGCATGCCGGTGCCTTCGAAGCCCTCACGCAGCATGTCACCCGCTTCGCTATCGATGAAGTAGGCGACGTCGTCGCGGTTCTCGAACAGGTAGGGCAGGTCGAAGATGCCGGTTCTGGCGTTGAACTGCGATGTGGCAGAGGCGGCCAGGGAGGCATGGTGGGTCCCCATCCCCAGCCCCTGCAGCACGTCGTCTTCACCGCCCAGCGTGCCGCCCATGAACAGGCGGACGTTGAAGCGTCCCGGTGCCTCTTCTTCCAGGCGCTCGCTGAACTGCTCCAGGAACGTATGGGCAAAGGAGCCCGACGAGTGCGTGCTGTTGATCTGGATCTCGATGGGACTGGCGAAGGCCACCGGTGAGGCAGCAAGCGCCACCAAAGAGGTGGCGGCCGCCAGATGGGTCAAGCTGAAACGGGGGAAGTGCAATTGGATCGTCATGGTTGGACCTCTGGTGTTGCCAATGGAAATGGCCGAGACCGGCACCAAAGGAAATCCAATTTTCATGCCAAAATTTCTAGAAAATAATTTTTCACGCCTTTATACAACAATTTGGCTTGAACAAAGCGGCCCGAGAAGGTCGTCGAGAGTCTCGAAACAGGTAGCGCATATGCACAAGCAGCGTGCACTTTCACCACACACTGCACCGGCCTGAGTCATTGCAGCTCGTCAAGAGCCTCGTGAATCGCCTCGATCTCGCTCATCCGCTGGCGCCCCTCGGCACCGGATAGTTCGAGTACTCGGGTAGCGAGATAGTGGCTGAGGGCCAGCACTGCCACGTGGTTGAATAGCGGACCCGGCGCCGCCGTGCGGCAGAGGAAATGCCAGGTAAAACGAGAATTCCGAGGAGCGCTCTCATCGGTGATGTAGAGCACCCGGGCCCCGCTGCGCACCAGCTGTTCGGCCACGCCGCCCAGCTGAGCGGCCCGCCGCTTCATACCGTAAAGCACCACACAGTCCTCGGGGGTGATGCTGACCAGGCTCTCCGCCAGAGTCTCCGCGGCCCTTGGCAGCAGCACGGTATGCTCGAGCACCTGAAGGATCTGCCAGTTGAGGTATTCGGCAAAGGCATGGCTGCTGCGAAAGCCAATGATCCACACCCGGCGCGCCGCCAGCATGGCGTGGGCCACCTCATCCACCTCTCGCTGGGAGACACTCGCCCCAACCTGCTGCAGATTGGCGATAGCCTGGCCGACATGCTGCAGAAAGCGGCTGTTCTCGGAGTCGACCTGCTTGCCTTCCACCAGCAGCAGTGCCGCCCCCTCTTCACGATTGGCGCGCACGTGCTGCCGCGCCTCCTCGTAAGAACGAACTCCGCCAAACGGCGCTCGGTGGGATGCAGATTGGGCAGAGCCTGGCTGATACGGGCCACAAACGAAGGTTTTTTCAAGGTCATGCAGGAGGCATCCTCACGTTAGCCTCGGTGGGCGCAAGCGTCACTTACCATAGCAGAAATACTGCCCATCCCAAGCCGTCGGCTCGCCATGCCCCGATGTGGCGAACTGTTCGCTACGAAGTTGACGTCGGGTCTAATGGAAAGTGGCGGTTGTTGCTAATCGTCTTCCGCCTATCCATGCCGTTTGCGAGGTGATCGACGAAGGCGCGGATGCGGGCCGGCACGTGCCGACGCTGCTGGTAGACAGCGTGGAAGTCGGCAGGTACGCCTTGCCAGTCAGGCAGCAGTTCGACCAGCCGGCCGGCAGCCAGGTGCTCGTGAACGTCCCATCGCGAGCGCAACATAACGCCGTGTCCGTCCAGCGCCAGCCGCACAATCACCTCGCCGTCGTTGCTGGCCATCGGGCCCGACACCTTCACCGCCTGCTCCTCGCCGTCACCGCCGCGGTGCTGAAAACGCCACACCGCAAAGTCGCTGTCGTTCTCGCGAAGCACCAGGCAGGGGTGCCGAGCCAGATCCTCCGGGGCGTCCAGGGGCCTCATGCTCGACACATAGGCTGGCGCCGCGCAGGGCACCCGACGGTTGGCAAGGATGAGCCGCGCCATCAGTCGCGAATCGGGTAGCCTGCCTACGCGGACGGTAATGTCTACCCCCTGCTCGCCGGGCATCATCGGGAAGTTGGAGAGTTCCAGTGAGGCCTCCACCCCCGGGTGACGGGCACAGAAGTCTGACAGCAGCGGCGCCACGTGGCGCCGACCGAAACCGAAGGTGGCATTGATGCGCAGGGGCCCGGAGAGTTCGGCCCGCTGGGCGCCCAGGGCCTCCTCAAGTTCGCTCAGCTCCTCGAGGATAGCGCCCCCGCGCACCAGATAGCGCTCGCCCTCCGCGGTCAGGGTCAAGCGACGGGTGGTGCGGCTGGCCAAGCTCACTCCCAGGCGCGCCTCCAACTGCTTGAGTCGCTTGCTCACCGCCGAGAGAGATAGCCCCAGGAGTCGGGCGGTGGCGGTCAGATTGCCTGCCCGAGCCAGGTGCTGGAAGAACGCCAGGTCGTCGAGCTGTGCCACGCTATTCTCCACTTTTTTTCAATAAAAGATTGCATCCTAGCCTGATTATCTCATTCCTGTTAGAGGCTAAACTGATCGCCAGTCTGTCAAAGTGAACCAGCAAGGAGTGAGACCATGGCACAGCGCATCGCAGTAATTCCCGGCGATGGCATCGGCAAGGAAGTGATGCCCGAAGGGCTGCGCGCCCTGGAGGCCGCCGCCGCCCGCTTCGGCATCGACCTTAAACTAGAGCATTTCGACTTTGCCAGCTGCGACTACTATGCCGAGCACGGCAAGATGTTGCCCGACAACTGGTTCGAGATCCTCGAGGGCTTCGACGCCATCTTCTATGGCGCAGTGGGCTGGCCGGCGACCGTACCCGACCATATCTCGCTGTGGGGCTCGCTGCTGCAGTTCCGCCGCCGCTTCGACCAGTACGTCAACCTGCGGCCCTGCCGGCTGCTGCCGGGCATCAAGAGCCCACTGGCCGGCCGCGAACCCGGCGACATCGACTTCTACGTGGTGCGCGAGAACACCGAGGGCGAGTACTCAAGCGTCGGCGGCAAGATGTTCGAGGGCACGGACCGCGAGGTGGTGATCCAGGAAACCGTGATGACCCGCCACGGTACCGACCGGGTACTGAAGTTCGCCTATGAACTGGCACAATCGCGGCCGCGCAAGAAGCTGACGTCGGCCACCAAATCCAACGGCATCGCCATCACCATGCCCTGGTGGGACGAGCGCGTGGCCGCCATGGCCAAGCACTACCCCGAGGTGAGCGTCGACAAGTTCCACATCGACATCCTCACCGCCAACTTCGTGCTGCACCCGGACTGGTTCGACGTGGTGGTGGGCAGCAACCTGTTCGGCGACATCCTCTCCGACCTGGGACCGGCCTGTACCGGCACCATCGGCGTAGCTCCCTCGGCCAACATCAATCCCGAGGGCACTTTCCCGAGCCTGTTCGAGCCTGTCCATGGCAGCGCCCCGGACATTGCCGGCAAGGGCATTGCCAACCCCATCGGACAGATCTGGTCGGGTGCCATGATGCTCGAACACCTGGGCCATCAGCAGGCCAGCGATGCCATCGTGGCCGCCTTCGAGGCGGTGCTTGCCGAGGGCGACACTACGCTACTTACCCCCGATGTGGGTGGCCATGGCAATACCGAGAGCCTGGGCCGCGCCATCGCCGAGCACATCGGAATCTGAATCTCGTCCGACCAAAAGCGCAGCAAAAGGCCACCGCCCCGCCGGTGGCCTTTTTGATGTGTCATCGCCAGAACCGACACCGGCGAACCTCGATCCGGCGCGGAAGGTCTACGCGCATGGAAGAACCACACCGCTCAGCAGCCTTGTCCTGCGTCAATTCACCGCAGGTAAGTGACGCTCAGGCCGACCAAATGACTATGAGTAATATCGATATAACTATAATAAAATCTTAACGTCGCCGCGCAGGAGTCACTCCCATGACACACCCTCTCGAACCTCTCCGTCTTGATCGTCGCCAGCTCTTGAAATTCGGGCTGGGTGCCGGTGTGGCCGGTCTGGTGCCGCTGGGCAGCCTCAAGGCCAGCACGCTCTCCACCAACGCCCGCATCGTCATCCTCGGCGGCGGCGCCGCCGGCATGGCCATGGCCAACCGGCTCACTCGTCGCCTGGAGGGCGCCCGCATCTCGCTGGTCGAGCCCCGCGAGATCCACCACTACCAGCCGGGCTGGACCCTGGTTGCCTCAGGTGTGTGGCAGCCCGGCAAGACCATGCGTCCCAATGCCGACTTCGTACCCGCAGGGGTAGACTGGGTGCGCCAGCCTGCCGTCGGCATCGATGCCGAGCAGCGCCGGGTCTCCCTGGCCGATGCCAGCGTGCTGGAGTACGACTACCTGGTGGTGGCAACAGGCCTGCAGCTCAACTACCACCTGATCGACGGCATGTCGCCGGACCTGGTCGGCAGCCACGGCATTGGCAGCGTGTATGCCAGCATCGAGGGCGCCACCCGCACTCGCGATGCCATCGATGCCTGGATTGCCAAGGGCAGCGGCAAGGGACTGTTCACCGCGGCACCTACCCCGGTGAAGTGCGCCGGGGCCCCGCTGAAGATGACCTTCACCACTCTCTCTCGCCTGGAGGCAACCGGCCACCGCGACGACTTTCAGGTGGAGTTCCTTGCCCCTGGAGCATCATTGTTCAGCCAGCCCTGGGTCAACGACTTCGTCAAGCAGCGCTTCGACGACCAGGGCGTCAACCGCCGCCACCACTATCGGCTCTCGGCCATCGACCCCGGCGCACAGAAGGCCGAGTTCACCTTCGTCGGCCCTGCCAGCGAGTTCACCTCCCACCACGAACTCCGCCAAGAGGAGTTCGGTCGTGAGGGGGAGATGACCGAGGTGGTCGACTACGACTTCATCCATGTGGTGCCGCCCATGAGCGCTCCGGACTTCGTCCGCGAGAGCGACCTGATCGCCCGTGAAGGGCCCTTCCGAGGCGAGTGGCTGGATGTGGACATCCACACCATGCAGCACAACCGCTATCCCGAGGTGTTTGGCATCGGCGACGTGATCGGTGCGCCGATCAACAAGACCGCCGCCAGCGTCAAGGCCCAGGCCCCGGTGGTCGAGGCCAACCTGCTGGCCCAGATGCAGGATCAGCCGCTGCCGGCACGCCACAACGGCTACACCTCTTGCCCGATGATCACCGGCATTGGCAAAGCGATGCTGGTGGAATTCGGCTACGAAAACGATTTCGGGTTCCTGCCCTCCTTCCCCTTCATTGACCCCCGCGACGAGTCCTGGGCGACCTGGGTCATGAAGGACCGCATGCTGCAGCCGGCCTACTACGCCGTGCTCGATGGCCAGGCCTGAGGAGAGACGATCATGACGATTCAAGGTGCACTGACCATCCTGATGTATGCCCTGGCCCCCTTCCTGTGGCCGATCGTGGGAGCCGTGGGGGCGCTGGTAGTAGTCCAACTGGTGGCTCGCCTGCGCGGCTATCGCACGTTCCAGTATCGCTGTCTGGTCGCCAACCTGGCGGCGCTGGCGATGGGCCTCTCGGGGCTATGGTGGATTCCTGTCTTTACTAACTCCCAGTTAGGCTACGTGGCTACCGCCTTCGACTGGGTGGCGATGATCGGCGCCGTGATCGGCCTGGCCATCGCCGCCTGGCTGATCCTGCATCCGCTCAGCTACCTGGTGCGCGCGCCTCGGTACGTCCGAGTGAAAGGGACCCCTTGACCCCGGCTGGGATGCGGCCTTCTCCTCGCCGGACTCGCGGCGGCCATGCTTCTGGCGCCAAGCCAGGGCCGTCTCGGTGACGTCATGCACGCACACCGGCACGAAACCCACCGCCTCGAGGCTCGCCTCCAATGCCTCGCGCCCCTGCAGGTGGCTGGTCGCCGCCGTGCGCGCCCAGGGCACCGGCAGCGCCAGAGGCTCGGGGTTGTCGCCGGCCACCACCTCATGCAGCAACACTTGCCCGCCGGGCACCAGCAGCCGGCGCCACTCCGCCAGCACACCGGCCATATCCGGCATGTTCATCAGCGCATGCTGGCACCAGATGACATCGAAGGCGCCATCCGGCAGCGGGGTGCGGGCCGCATCGGCGCACAGGAAGCGTGTCCGTTGTGACAGGCCGGTGGCCGCGCTCAGCCACTCGGCCACCTCGATGAAGGCCGCTGTGATGTCAACGCCGACCACCTGGCAACCGGCCTCGTCGGCCACGAGACGGCTCGCCCCGCCGGTACCACAACCCACGTCAAGGACTCGCTGCCCCGGGCGCAACTCTCCCAGCGCTAATAGCGAGCGGCTGGCCGCTCGCCCCCCCAGATGCAGCTGGTCAATACCGGCGATTTCATCCAGGCTCAGGCACTGCGGATCATGGCCGGCGTCGTGGAAGGCCGCCTGCAGCCTGGCCACCAGGCTTTCCCCACTCCCCGTGGCGAGGGCATCATAGTGGTCATTGAGTGCACGGGCATCGTGATCACGGACATGGTCGGTCATGGCAAACTCCTGAAAATCGGCAGTCGGCCAGTCTAGACCGGCCGACTGCCCTCCCCCATGCTGCAAAGGTCACAGCCGCCCGTTGACGGCGACATCACGCCGAGGAGTTTTATATGCCTTACCTTCCCCTGCTGGCCACCCTGGGCGCTAGCCTGCTGCTGGCCGGCTGTACCAGCATCCCCAAGGGTACCGAACCGGTTACCGGCTTCGAGCTCGACCGCTACCTGGGCGAGTGGTACGAAATCGCCCGGCTCGACCACTCCTTCGAACGCGGGCTGGACTGCGTCACCGCCGACTACAGCCTGCGCGACGACGGCGGTGTTCGGGTGCTCAACCGCGGCGTCAAACTCGACGAGGGCGAGGCCAGCGAGGCAGAGGGGCGCGCCTACTTCATCGGCAACGAGGACGTGGGCCGGCTCAAGGTAAGCTTCTTCGGCCCCTTCTACGGCGGCTACAACGTGCTGGCCCTGGACGACGACTATCAATGGTCGCTGGTGGCCGGACCAGACCGCGACTACCTGTGGATCCTGGCCCGCACCCCGACCCTGCCTG
>JAIVHL010000101.1 GCA_020201075.1 Halomonas sp.
GAAGGGCATTTCCATCCCGAGCCGGTCACCTGGCAGCGCCTCGACGACTATCGACGCGAAGGTGGCCAGGCATTGCTTCAGGCCTGCCGTGAGGGCGATGTCACGGTAGACGAACTGATGGAGGCGATGCAGCAGGCCAATCTACGCGGCCTGGGCGGCGCAGGCTTTCCGACCTTCAAGAAGTGGTATTTCGTGCGCCAGGAGGCTGGCCCTCGCTACTGCGCCATCAATGCCGATGAAGGCGAGCCCGGCACCTTCAAGGACCGTTACTACCTGGAACGCTCGCCGCACCGCTTTCTTGAAGGGGCCCTGGTCAGCGCCTGGGCGGTAGAGGCTGAAGCACTATACATCTATCTGCGTGATGAGTATCCGGCATTGCATGGCGTGCTGCGCGAGGCGATTGGCGAGCTTGAGGCCGCCGGCCTGGTCGCGCCGGGCTATATTGTGCTGCGCCGCGGCGCTGGGGCTTATATCTGCGGCGAAGAGTCGGCGATGATCGAATCGCTGGAAGGCAAGCCGGGGAAACCCCGCCACCGTCCGCCGTTTGTGGCTCAGAAGGGGCTCTTTGATCAGCCGACATTGGTCAACAATGTCGAGACTGTCTACTGGATTCCGCTGATCTGGCAGCGCGGCGCGGAGGCCTTCTCCAGCCAGGGCCGCCATGGGCGCGTTGGGCTGCGCAGTTTCTCGGTCTCCGGTCGGGTCAAACACCCAGGCGTGTATCTGGCGCCAGCGGGGATCACGCTTAGCGAATTGATCGAGGAGTATTGCGGTGGCATGGCGGAGGGCCATCGCCTGGCGGCCTACCTACCCGGCGGCGCCTCTGGCGGTATCCTGCCCGCATCCAAGGCCGATGTTCCCCTGGATTTCGATACCCTTCAGGAACACGGCGGTTTTATCGGCTCGGCGGCGGTCATGGTGCTTTCCGACCAGGACGACCTGCGCGCCGTGGCCACCAATCTGCTGGCCTTTTTTGCCGATGAGTCCTGCGGCCAGTGCACCCCCTGCCGGGTGGGCACCGAGAAGATGCTGACCCTGCTCGAGGGCGACGAATGGGATGCCGCGCTATTGACGCGCCTTTCCCAGGTGATGGTTGATGCCTCCATTTGTGGCCTCGGCCAGGCGGCCCCTAACCCGGTGCTGGGGCTGCTCAAGGATTTCCGCGGCGAACTCGCCGCCCAGAATGTGATTATCAAGGGGTAAGGGAGCATGAGCATGAGTACTAGCGAACAGGCCTTTACTCTGACGCTGGATGGCGTTGACGTCAGCGCGCATCCCGGAGAAAGCCTCTGGCAGGTAGCCAAGCGCGCCGGCGAGACCATTCCGCACCTGTGTTTCAAGGACGCCAGCGGTTACCGCGCCGATGGCAACTGCCGTGCCTGCATGGTGGAGATCGAGGGTGAGCGCGTCTTGGCTGCCAGCTGTCTGCGCATGGCGACGCCGGGCATGGTGGTCAAGAGCGCCAGTTCCGAGCGGTCGCGCACGGCCCGGGAAGGGGTCATGGAGATGCTGCTGGTCGACCAGCCAGCCCGCGAAGACAGCCCCGACAGTTCCAGCCATTTCTGGGCCATGGCTGACCAACTGGCTATCGACGCCACGGCGGTACGCCGCAAGCTGCCCAGGCGCGACGCGCGAGAAGCGCCCACCGTGCATCATGTGGCAGCGCGTAAAGACGCACTGACCCAGGACGACAGCCACTCTGCCATGAGCGTCAATCTCGACGCCTGCATCGAGTGCAACCTGTGTGTGCGTGCCTGCCGTGAAGTGCAGGTCAACGACGTCATTGGCCTTGCCCACCGCGGCGCGGCCTCGAAAATCGTCTTCGACTTCGACGACCCCATGGGGGAGAGCACCTGCGTGGCCTGCGGCGAATGTGTTCAGGCGTGCCCCACCGGTGCCTTGATGCCCGCCACCGTGGTCGATGAGGCAGGCCACGGCGATTCCGCCGCGGCCGATCGCCAGGTCGATTCGGTATGCCCTTACTGCGGGGTGGGCTGCCAGCTTACCTACCATATCAAGGACGACGAGATCCTTTATGTGGAGGGCCGCGAAGGGCCCTCAAACGAAAATCGCCTGTGCGTCAAAGGGCGCTTTGGTTACGACTATCCGCGCCATCCGTCGCGGCTTACTGTGCCGCTGATTCGCCGGGAGGGCGTGGCGAAAGGGCTCGACCCGGACTTCGACCCCGCCCAGCCGCTGACCCATTTCCGTGAGGCCAGTTGGGATGAGGCGCTGGACTTCGCCGCCAAGGGGCTTGTTGACCTCAAGGCAACCCATGGCCCTGACGCCCTGGCAGGATTCGGCAGCGCCAAGTGCTCCAATGAAGAGGCGTGGCTGTTCCAGAAGCTGGTACGCACCGGCTTTGGCTCCAACCATGTGGATCACTGCACCCGCTTGTGCCATGCCAGTTCAGTGGCGGCGCTGATGGAATGCATCGGCTCCGGCGCCGTGACGGCCTCTTTCATGCAGGCCAGCCAAGCCGACGTGGTGATCCTTATCGGCTGCAACCCGGCAGTCAACCACCCGGTGGCGGCCACCTTCTTCAAGCAGGCGGCTAAACGCGGCACCAAGCTTTTGATCCTCGACCCTCGTGGTCAGGCGCTGGACGCCTACGCCCACCAGAGCGTGCGCTTCTCGCCCGGGGCCGACGTGGCGCTGTTCAACGCCATGCTCAATGTGATCATCAGCGAAGAGCTTTATGATACGGCCTATATCGCCGAGCATACCGAGGGCTTCGAGGCCCTTAAAACGCATACCGTGGACATGACCCCCGAGGCGATGAGCGGGTTGTGCGGTGTTGAACCCGAGACCATCCGCGAAGTGGCAAGGCTGTATGCCACTGCTGAGCGGGCGATGATCTTCTGGGGCATGGGGATCTCCCAGCAT
>JAIVHL010000023.1 GCA_020201075.1 Halomonas sp.
TGGTCCCGAGAGAAGATTCGTCCCGGGGCGTGCATCATTACCTTGAGCAGCTGGAACTCCACGGCAGTAAGGCCCAGGTCCTGGCTGTCGGCCAGCGCCCGCCAGCCCTCCTCGTCCAGCACCAGATCACTGCCGGCGGCATGGTCGGGGTTGTCGACGATCTGGCTGCGGCGCAGCACCGCCTTGACCCGGGCGACGACCTCCCGCGGGCTGAAGGGCTTGCAGATATAGTCGTCGGCGCCAAGCTCCAGACCCAGCAGGCGGTCCACCTCTTCGACCCGGGCGGTGAGCATGATCACCGGCAGCGCCGGCCAGCGCTGGCGGATCTCGCGGCACAGAGTCAGGCCGTCGGTGCCGGGCAGCATCAGATCAAGTAGCACCAGCACTGGCCCCTTGCTCGCCTGGCGCGTCTCCGTCAGCCAGGGCAGCACGGCATCGCCGTGGTCCAGGTGATGCGTGGCAAAGCCGCTGCCCTCCAGGTAGTCGGCCACCAGCCGGGCAATCTTGGGCTCGTCTTCGACGATCAGGATCTGCGATTCCGCGTATTCCTGTGATGTCATGCGATCTCCTCCCTGAAGCGGTCGTCATCGATCGTTGGAAACGTCATCGTCCAGCATAACCCACCCAGCGCCGAGGAAGAGGGGAGCATCTCACCGCCGTGGGCCTTGACCAGAGCCGCGGCGATGGAGAGTCCCAGGCCGCTACCGCCGCTGGCCCGGTTCCGTGAGCCTTCCACCCGGTAGAGGCGCTCGGTCAGCCGGTCAACCTCAGCTTCGGGCACCCCGGGGGCACTGTCTTCCCAGGTGACCTTAATGCCTCGGGGCGTGGCGATGAGAATGATCCTCAGCTGTCCCGGTGACCGGGTGTAGGCACAGGTGTTGTCCAGCAGGTTGTTCCACAGTTGACGCAGGCGCTGGACGTCGCCGCGCATCCAGGCCTCACCCTTGATGTGGGTCTCCAGGGTGATGCCGCTGTCGGTGATCCATCCTTCCGCCTCATCGAGTCGGTCGGCGAGGCTCTCGGCGAGGTCCAGCGGGGCGAGCTGTACCTCCAGGGCGCCGGCATCGCTCTGGGAGAGCAGGCGCAGGTCGGTCACCAGGCGTTCGAGCTGGCCCACCTCCTGGGCCAGCGAGTGCAGGCTGTCCTGGTCCAGCCGGCGGATACCGTCCTGCATCGCCTCGATCTCGCCGCGCAGCACCGCCAGCGGGGTGCGCAGCTCATGGGCAGTGTCTGACACCCAGCGGCTGCGCGCCTCGCGGCTTGCCTCCAGGGTGGCAGCCAGCACGTTGAAATCCCGGGATAGCCGGGAGAGCTCGTCGCGTCCCTTTTCGGGTAGCCGCGTGCTGTAGTCGCCCTCGGTGAGGCGACGGGTCGCCAGCGCCATGCTGCGGGTTCGTCGACCCAGCCACCAGGAGAGGCCACCCGCCAGCAGCAGCGAGGCGACCCCAAGCGAACCCACGATGATCGCCAGGTTGCGCTGCTGGCGCGCCAGGAAGATGCGGTCCATGCGCGCCATCAGCTGCTCCGGTGGGCGGTAGCCCAGGGTGCCGACCTGCTCGTCCTCGTGGAGGATGGGTAGCCAGCGTAGGGTGGCGGCTTCCTCCTCGTCATCAGGCGGCAGGCCGATCACCGGCAGCCCCGAGGCGTCGTGGAGTACGAAGTCCTTGGGATCTCCCAGGCGGCGTTCGATGCCCCGGGGCGGCGAGCTGGCGCCGGGCCAAAGCTGCTGGCGGACCAGGCGCTGCCAGGCCGTGGGCGAGACGCGCAGCCACTGCCAGTCGCCGCGTCGTGCCCACTCCTCGCCGAGCCCTTCGGCGAGGGTCTCGGCACGGTTGGTCTGGGTGGTGTCCAGGTACTCGACGAAGCCGCGGTCGAGGCTGCGCGAGATGGCCAGAAAGACGAGGCCGGAGATGGCCACGTTGACCGCCAGGATCACCACGAAGAGCTTGACCCCCAGTCGGGAAACGGCGGGGCGGGGCAGACGCAGGCTCATGGGGCGACTTCCTCGCGTTGGGGGCTGCGGCCCTGGAGGCGCTCGCGCAGGCCCTCCAGCATCAGATAGAGGCATGGGACCAGCAGCAGCAGGATGAAGGTGGCGAAGAGCATGCCAAAGCCCAGCGAGATCGCCATGGGAATAATGAAGCGAGCCTGGCGAGAGGACTCGAATATCATCGGCGCCAGCCCGAGGAAGGTGGTCAGGGTGGTCATCATGATCGGACGCAGGCGGCGAGTGGCCGCGGCGACGATCGCCTCCCGGGCGCCCATACCCTCGCGGCGCCGACGGTTGGCGTAGTCGATCAGCACCAGGGCGTCGTTGATCACCACCCCGGAGAGCGCCAGCATGCCCATCAGGCTGATCACCGAGAGGCCGAAGCCCATGATCATGTGCCCGGCCACGGCGCCGATGATGCCGAAGGGAATGGCGGCCAGCACCAGCAGCGGCTGAAGATAGCTGCGAAAGGGGATGGCCAGCAGAGCGTAGAGGGCGATCAGCGTCAGCCAGGCGGCGCGGGTGAGCGCCGAGACATTGTCGGCGGTCTCCTGCTGGCGCCCGCCAGGGGTGATCTCGAGCCCGGGCCAGCCGGCCTGCAGGGCGGAGAAGATATCCGCTTCCAGGGTCGCCACCACCTGATTGATGCGTCCTTCACCGGCGGCATCGGCGGTGACGCTGATGATCCTCCGGCCGTCGATGCGTTGCAGGGTGGCGGCGGCACGGCCCAGCTCGATATCGGCGACCCGGGCCAGCGGCACCAGGAGGCCATCGGAAACTCGAATGGGCAGCCGGTGAAGGTCGGCGAGGCTCTGGCGCGCTTCGGCGGGCAGGCGCACCTCTACGCTGATCTCGTGGCGGCCCACGAACTGCTCCAGCGCGGTGATGCCCTGCAGGGGGGCGCGCAGCTGACCCGCCAGGTCGGCGCCGGTGAGGCCCAGGGCACGGCCCTCGGGCGAAAGGCGGATCTCCAGCTGAGGCTTGCCTCCGGCCAGGCCGCTGTCGATGTCGGTGACCCCCTCGAACTCGCTCAGCGCCTCGGCCAGGCGGGTGGCGGCCCCCTCCAGGGCTCGACTGTCGGGATGAGAGAGGCGCAGGGTGAGCCCGGCCCCGGCTCCGGGGCCGCCCACGTCGGACTCGAAGCGCACCGACTGGGCGCCGCTGAACTCTCCGGCGAGTTGACGCCATTCCCGAGCCACCCGGGAAGGTGGCCAGGCGTCGAGGCTGTCGCGATCCAGGGTGAGCTGCACGGCGAGCCGGTCGCCGTCGATCTGGGCACGGCTGGCGGTAAAGGTCGGGCCCTGGTCTCGCGCGGCCAGCGCGTTGGCGGCGTCCAGCAGGCGGTCACGGATGGCGCGGTCGTCGACGATAGGACTGCCCACTGGCAGCGTGACCGTGGCCTGGACCCGGTCTGACTCCACCCGTGGCATCAGCGAGAAGCCCAGCCGCCCGCTCATGGCGAAGGCCAGGGCCACCGCCAGCACCGCCACGGCGAGGCTGACCGTGAGCAGCCGCTGGTTCAGGCAGCGCTGAAGGAAGGGCGCGAAGCGCTGCTGGGTGACGTGGGTCAGCCATGCCTGCAGCCCCTGGCGAACGCGATCCAGAGGCCGGCGCCAGGCCGGCGCTTCGCGGCTTCCCGCGCGGTGAGCCAGGTGGGCAGGCAGAATGAACAGCGCCTCCAGCCAGGAGGCCAGGAAAACCGTGATCACTACCAGCGGTACCACGGCGAAGATCATGCCCAGGAACCCGGGCAGGAACAGCAGCGGCAGGAAGGCCACGATGTTGGAGAGGATGGCGAAGCTGATGGGTACCGCCATCTCCCGGGCGCCTCGCACCGCGGCCTCCCGCGCGGAGTGACCCTGCTCGCGGTAGCTGTGGATGTTCTCGCCCACCATGATGGCGTCGTCCACGACAATGCCCAGCGCGATGATAAAGGCGAACATCGACATCATGTTTAGCGACACCCCGAACCAGGGCAGGAACAGCAGGGCGCCGAGGAAGGCGGTGGGGATGCCCAGGGTGACCCAGAAGGCCAGCCGCGCCTCCAGGAAGAGGCCCATCAATATCAGCACCAGGGCCAGGCCCAGGAAGGCGTTCTTGAGCAGCAGGTCGAGGCGGTCGCGGTAGATGTCTGAGGTGTCCCGGGAGACCGAAAGACTCACCCCCTCCGGCAGGCTCGCCTGGAGGCGTTCAAGCTGGGCGTGCACGGCATCCGAGATGCCGATGGGCGTCTGGTCGCCGATCTGATAAACATCGAGGGTCAGGCTCGGCGCGCCGTTGTAGAGCATCTCACGGTCGGTTTCGGCAAAACCGCGCTCGACCCGGGCGATGTCGCCCAGGCGCAGCTGGCCGCCGTCGGGGCTGCCCAGAATTGGCAGCTCGGTGAATTCGCGGACGTCGTCGCGGCGCCCCTGATAGCGGATCAGCCACTCCCCCTCACTGGTGGTCAGGCGCCCGCTGGCCAGGTCCAGGGCCTCGTCGCCGATGAGGTTGGCGAGCTGGCGGTGGTCGAGGTCGTGGCGCTGCATCGCCTCTTCGTCGAGCAGCACCTGGATTTCGCGTTCGCGGTTGCCGGAGAGCTCCACTCGGGAGATGCCCGAGGCGGCCTGCAGCTCGGCGCGCACGGTCTCGGCCAGGTCGTGGAGCCGCTGATCGTCAACCCAGCCGTGCAGCTGCAGGTTCATCACGCTGCGCGAACGCCCCGCCAGGCCGAAGCGCGGCGGGTCGGCGGCGGCCGGCAGGCTGGTGATGGTGCCCACCGCCTGCTGAATCTCCTGGTAGACCCGCATCACCTCCACCCCCTCCACCAGACTGGCGGAGACCCGGGCGGCTCCCTCGTTGGCGGTGGCGGTCAGCTCGTCGATGCCGTCCACATCCGCCAGCGCTGCCTCAAGCGGCAGCAGCAGGCTGCGTTCCACCTCCTCGGGGGTGGCACCGGGATAGCCGATGGCGACGGTGATGATCTCCAGTTCGAAGTCGGGGAAGACCTCCTTCTTGATGGTGGTCGAAGCCATCAGCCCACCGATGATCAACAGCAGCATCAACAGGTTGGGGGCTACCCCGTGATGGACCATCCAGGCAATGGGGCCGCGGCGCGTCATCGGCTTGCCCCTATCGGCTCTTGGTCGGTCTCGTCTATCGCCCGCTTGTCGCTGGGGGAAGCGGTGCGCAGTAGCATGCCCTCCCCGGGCTGGCCCAGCGGCGAGGTGATCACCCGCTCGCCTTCCGTCAGGCCCTCGGCCACCAGGACCCGATGGTCATCGCGATGCAAGACGACGACCGAGCGTCGACGCAGGCGCTGCTCCTCGTCCAGCACCCAGACCTCGTCGCCGGGGCGCAGGGCGGCGGCCGGCAGGGCGATCAGGTTGTCGCGTTCGCGCGCCTGAAAGTCCAGGCGAACCACGTCGCCCAGGCGCAGCGCCGGGGCGCCGCGGTTCTCTTCGGTCAACGCCAGGGGGTCCTCTACCGCCACCAGCAGTTGGGCCTGCAGACCGTTCTCTTCCAGGGCTGGCAGCACCGAAAGCAGCTCCCCCCGACGCTCGCTGTCGGCGGGCCAGCTGCGGCTGGACAGCATCACGACGCTGCCTGGGGTGTCGTCTGTGGCGGGCTCGAGCCAGGCCAGCGCCTCGCCGGGCAGCGCGGCCTGTACCCAGAATCGCGAGACGTCAACTAGATGGATGAGCTCGGTGCCGCTGCTTACCTCGCTGCCTTCCCCCAGCAGGCGCGCCTGGACCATGCCGCGCCAGGGTGCGGTCAGGGTGGCTCTTTCGAGATCGAGGCGGGCACGGTCTCGGCCGGTAAGGGAACGCTCCACCTCGGCCTGGGCGCTGCGCAACTGCGGTTCGCGCAGCACCAGGGCGCGTCGCTCGGCGGGCAGATCGCGGCCGAAGCTCTGGTACTCGGCCTGAGCTCGCTGTTGCTCGCCACGTTCCATGGCCAGGGCCGCCTCGGCCTGGACCAGAGTGGCCTCGGCCTCGCGCAGGGTGAGTGCCAGATCGGTGTCGTCCAGCCGAGCGAGCGGGGCATCCGCTTCCACCATGCGGCCCGGCAGTAAGCCGGGGGTGAAGGCCTCCAGGCGTCCGGCGACTCGGCTGGCCAGGCGCGCCTCGCGCTCGGCCACCACGCGGCCGAAGCCGTGCAGCGCCGGCGCGGCGGCATGGGGGGTGACGGTAACGGCGTCGATCAGCGGCGGGGCGTTTGCTGGCGCGGGGCGTCGCTCGACCCGCGGCGGTTGGCTGAGCAGCCACCAGGACAGGACCATTCCCCCGGCCAGTACCAGCAAAGCGAGTAAAGCACCGAGGCCGAGGCGTCCGCGCTGACGGTGAAAACGAGCCACAGGATAGGATGGCGGGCGGTTCATGAGCGCCTCGAGCAGGAAAATCAATGAACATCATCGCTCGGGGCGATGCAGCCAATGGTCACGAAATGTGCAAGCGGTATGCAAGCTCCGGACTAACGCGTCGCGTTAAAGCGACAGGAAGAACAGGGTCAACGGCGGCGAGAACAGCGACAGAATAAAACCCGACACCACCGCCACCGGCACACAGGTGACTCCGCCGTGCTGCTGGATCACCGGCAGGGTGAAGTCCATGGAGGTGGCGCCACCGTAGCCGATGGCCAGCGCCGCATGGCGGCGGATCACCAGGGGAATCAGCACGAAAGCAAGCAGCTCTCTGGCCAGATCATTGAAGAAGGCCACGCCTCCCAGCGCCGGTCCCAACTGGTCGCCCACCAGGATAGCGGAGAGCGAGTACCAGCCGAAGCCGGCGGCCAGGGCCAGTCCTTCGCTGGGGCGCAGGTCAAGCAGCGGGGCGGCGAGTAGTCCGCCCATCAGCGAGGTGGCGGCCAGCATCAGGGCGATGCCCAGGCCGTGGCGGTTGAGCAGGATCTGGCGCAGCGGCATGCCGGAGTTGCGAAGCTGACAGCCAATCAGCGCCAGCAGGGCATAGAGCACCCATTCGGCCAGAATCTCGGCGCCGTCATGGAGCCCGTGGAGGCGCCTGCCGGCCAACCCCAGGGCTACGCCAACGACCACCGTGCCCACCAGTGCCAGGGAGCCGGCCATGGCGGCGAGCTTGCTGGTGGGGGCGCCGGGCACAACCCGCGCGGGGTCGGCACTCAGGGTCAGGCGGTTTGACAGCCACCAGAGCCCCGCCAGGTTGCAGGTGCTGATAATCGTGAACAGGGCGATCGCCTGATGCCCCATGCGTGACAGCTGGTCGGCCAGATCGTCGAGCCCGGCCAGGCTGATGCCCATCAGCAGCAGAATCACGTAGACCGAGGCGTTCACCCCGCGGTTGATCAGCGCCATCAGGTGGGCGCGACGTACCGACACCAGATAGCCCAGCACGAGCGGCAGCAGCACGATCACCAATCCGCTAAGCATCAAGAGTTCCTTCCCCTGAGCCGTCACCGGGGCGGCGACGGAAAATGCGCTACTCTAGCAGCCCGGTGACCGCATGGCAGGCTCTGGCGCTGCTCACTCCATTAGCGAGAGCTGGGTAAGGGATAAGCGACTCTTGCGTTCGCCGTCGCGATGATAGTCCACGACGAGTATCAGGCCGGGCACCTCGGGGTGGAAACGGAACACCATACGTCGCTCCGGCTTGCCGGGTTCGGTGACTTCCACTGCCAGCGTCTCGAACTCTCCGACGGGCAGGCTCAGGCTCTCGGGTCCCAGGACACGGTACTCCATGCGCTCCTCTCGGCCGCGGTGGTCCTGGTAGTGGATGGTGCACGCCACCTGGCAGCCATCATCAAGCACTCGACGAGAGAGATCGAAGATGGCCGCCTGGCGGTCAGGAAGCGTGGCTAGATCGTCGGAAGTCAGACGGTAGTCGCCGCCCAGTCCCAGCAGGGAGTAACCGCTGATGTACTGCAGTGAACGTACCCCGTTTTCCTCGATCAGGAAGCGGCTGCTCTCCTCTCCCCGTGCCATGGCGATGGCTGCGCTCATCTTGCTGTGCCACGAGGCGCCGTCCTGGGAAAGCCGATGCTCAACGTTGGTGCTGGGCCAGCCGCTGACTTCCAGTCGGTAGCGGGCGGTAAAGGGGAGGGGCACCACCCCGGATGCGCGCTCCGCCATTGGCTCTGCCTTGAGGTATGCAGACGACGGGGCTGCCAGCGCATCGGCTGCCGCGGCGGTAAGCGGTAGGCATAGCAGCAGGGTAATCAGCAGGCGTCTGAGGAGCATAGCGTTCTCGATGGGCAATGGCAGCGCTGTGGACCCGCACGCCGGGCATAGGTTCCAGCATGCCGGGTTCTTGCACAGACTGCTCTCACAGATGGCCTCACAGGCGGCGGCTCAGCGCCTCGAGCCCGGGGCTCAGACTGACCGGGTAGTCCGACTCGCCCGCAGCCAGCTCCCGCAGGGCGCTTGGCAGGCACTCCAGGGCCGCTTTCGTCCGCTCCCGAGCGCCGTCGGCGAGCGCCATCTCCTCCACAGACAGGTCGCCGTTGCGCACCAGAGGACGCAGCAGCGCTTCACCCGCGATGTCCGGTTCGTCGCGCAGGGCGATAATGTCGCCGACGTATCGGCCCTGACCGTCAACCTGGCGATAAATCTGCTTGCGGCAGGGGAGGTTAACCTTGCCGGGAGAGTGCTTGACCCGCGGGGTGCCGGCATATTCCACCAGCTTGTAGGAAAGATCGATCACCGGAGCATCCGCCGATACGCCCATCTGGGTGCCGACGCCGAAGGCATCGATGGGAGCGCCATCCTCGAGCAGCGTCTGGATCTTGTGCTCGTCAAGGCCGCTGCTGGCCACGATGGTAATGTCATCGTGCCCCGCTTCGTCGAGCAGGGCACGTGCCCCCTTGGCCAGTTCGCCCAGATCGCCGGAATCGAGCCGGATGGCCTTCACGCCTACCTCGGGTTCCTCGCGCATGATCTCGATCACCTTGCGGACCCCTTCCAGGGTGTCGTGGGTATCGACCAGCAGGGTGGTGCCGGGGTAGTGACGGGCAAAGGCACGGAAGGCCTCCCGCTCGTCGTCGTGAGCCAGGATATAGCTGTGTGCCATGGTGCCGTTGAGCGCCAGGTCGTGGCGCAGGCCCCCGAGGACGTTGCTGGTTCCCGCCAGCCCAGCCGTGCGATAGGCCCGCACGCCACGCACGGCGGCGTCCACGCCGTGCATGCGGCGCATGCCGAAATCCACTACCGGGCGGCCCCGGGCGGCCATGACGAGGCGGACCGCCTTGGAGGCAAGCACCGTTTCCAGCTGCACCAGGTTCATCACCAGGCTCTCGAGCAGCTGCGCATGGGCGATGGGCGCATCCACTTCCAGCAGGGGTTCGTTGGCAAATACGGGGGTGCCCTCGGGAAGGGTCCAGATGTCGCCTTCGAAGCGCCAGTCTCCCAGCCAGTCGAGGAACCCTGGGTCGAACAGGCCGGTGCCGGCGAGGCGGTCGAGGGCTTCGTCGCCGAAGCGCAACCGGCTGAGCAGTGCCGCGGCATGCTGCTGACCACAGGCCAGCATGAAGCGGCGGTCCGGTGGCATCTTGCGGAAGAAGAGGCTGAAGGTGGCCCGCTCCTGCATCGACTCCTTCCAGTAGGCCTGGGTCATGGTCAGCTGGTAGAGATCGGTGAGCAGGGCCAGCTCGTTATCGTCCACCCGTGGGGAGTTCGTCTCGTTCATGAGCGTACCTCGGCACCGGCATCGCTGAATTCGTGTCGGCACTCGGTCACGGCATCGGAGTCCACCGCCGCCGAGAGACGCTCCAGCAGCAGGGTGTCAAATCCCTCTTGGCGGGCTTCGAGCACCGTGGCCCTGACGCAGACGTCCAAGGCCAGACCGCAGACGATCACTCGCTCGATGCCCTTCTCCTTCAGATAGCCGCCGAGGCCCGTGCCATCGAAGCCAGAATAGGCATCGGCATCGAAGGCGGTGGCCTTGCTGACACGGACGGTGTCATCGGGAAGGGTGAGGTTGGGATGAAAGGCCGCACCCACGGTGTCCTGCACGCAATGCACCGGCCAGGGGCCACCGCGATGCGCGAAACTCACGTGGTCGACGGGGTGCCAGTCTCGTGTGGCTACCACCAAAGCGCCGGCTGCCTGCGCCGCGTCGATCTCGGCATTGATGCCCGACACCAGGGCACTGCCTCCCTCCACTGCCAGGGCACCGCCCGGCCGAAGGGTGTCACGCTTGAAGCGTAGGGCTTATGCCGGGCTTCGTGTAGGGACGTGGCGTCGATCAGCTCAATAGCCGGCATCGGGGTCCACGGTCTCAAGAGGCTCGCCTGCTTCGAAGGCGCGCAGGGCTTCGGCCACCTGGTCCATGGCCTCGCCAAGCGGGGTGGGACCGGCCATGTGCGGAGTGATCCACACCCGCGGATGGCGCCATAGCGGGCTTGCCTCGGGCAGCGGCTCCTCGGGAAAGGCGTCAAGAATGGCACCGCGCAGGCGGCCCAGGCTCCCGGCGGCGTCGTCGGGTCCCAGGGCGGCGAGCAGGGCGGCCTCGTCGATCAGGGTGCCGCGGCCGGGGTTGATCAGGCTGGCGCCTTCGGGCAGCCGGGCCAGTGCCCGGGCATCGATGAGTCGGCGGGTCGCGGGCGTATCCGGTAGCAGCAGCACTAGCGTACGCACCCGATCGAGCAGCGACTCGAGACCCGCGTCGCCGTGGTGGCAGTGGATACCTTCCAGCGTCTTTTTCGAGCGGCTCCAGCCGTGAACCGGGAAGCCATCGGCAGCCACCATGGCGGCGACCTTGGCGCCGATGGCGCCCAGCCCGAGGATCCCTACCGGCCAGTCGGCCTTATCGACCACGGCGTGTTCGCGCCACTGGCGTGCATGCTGCTGGCGGCGATAGCGGTCGAAGTCACGCTGGAAATGGAGGATGCCGTAGCGCACGTAGTCGCCGATCAGTTCCGCCATTCCCGCGTCTCTTAGCTTCACGATGGGAACCCCTTCGGGAAGCCCGGGATTGTTCAGCAGGGCGTCCACCCCGGCGCCGAGGTTGACGATGCCCTTGAGCGCTGTCGGTTCGCGCAGCAGCGCCTCGGATGGCTTCCAAACCGCCAGATAGTCGGCGTCACGACGCTGCTCGACGGGCGCAGAACTCGTGATAATCTCCGCCCCGGGCAGGCGTTTGGCCAGGGCGTTACGCCACTGCTCGGCATCATCGATGTGTACCAGTACCTTCATGGCTCCTCCTGACTCATGGCAGGTGTCCATCATGGTAGCCATGGACGCGACGGACAAGCATTGCCGTGTCTGCAACGGCTGCTGAAGTAAATGCTTGACCGCCTACCGTGGGTAGGCAGTAACCTCACCCCATAGGCGGGTTATCCCGACTGCTGGTGCGACTTACCGGACCGCGGCCCATCGAGGCACAAGTTCGTGACATTGACCCTGGCCGGCCTTCTCCTCAACGAGAGGGCCGAATTTCTTGATGTTGCTTTGGCGAGTGGCCTAATGACCCAGGTAAACCTGCCCTTTACCCGAGACGAGTACGCCAGCCGGTTGTGGAAGGTGCGTGCCGAGATGGCCAGCCGTGGCATCGACGTGCTGATCATCAGCGACCCCTCCAACATGGCCTGGTTGACCGGCTATGACGGCTGGTCGTTCTACGTGCATCAGTGCGTGCTGCTCGGCCTCGAGGGCGAGCCAGTGTGGTACGGTCGACGCATGGACGCCAACGGGGCGCTGCGCACCTGCTGGATCAACCCGGACAACATCACCTACTACCCGGATTACTACGTCCAGAATCCCGACATGCACCCCATGGACTACCTGGCCCAGTCGATCATGCCCGACCGTGGCTGGCACCTGGGCGTGATCGGCATGGAAATGGACAACTACTACTTTTCCGCCAAGGCCTACCAGAGCCTGTTGCGTGAGCTTCCCCATGCTCGCTTCATGGATGCCAACGCGCTGGTCAACTGGTGCCGGGCTATCAAGTCGCCCCAAGAGGTCGAGTACATGCGCGTCGCGGCGAAGATCGTCGAAGGCATGCACTCGCGAATCCTCGAAGTGATCGAACCCGGCTTGCCCAAGAGCAAGCTGGTTTCGGAGATCTACCGGGTGGGCATCGAAGGCTGGCGCGACGACAGCGGTCGGGTGTTCGGCGGTGATTATCCAGCCATCGTGCCCATGTTGCCCACCGGCAAGGACGCCGCGGCTCCCCACCTGACCTGGGACGACACGCCGTTTCGGAAAGGGGAGGGCACCTTTTTCGAGATTGCAGGGGTCTACAAGCGCTACCATGCACCGATGTCGCGCACCGTGTTCCTGGGCCGGCCCCCGGCGGAGTTCATCCGTGCCGAGTCGGCGTTGCTCGAGGGCATCGAGAAGGGCCTGGCCGTGGCCCGGCCCGGCAACCGCACCGCAGATATTGCCATGGCGCTGGGCTCGGCCATGGACAAGTACGGCTTCGACCGCGGTGGCGCTCGCTGCGGCTACCCCATTGGCATCAGCTACCCACCGGACTGGGGCGAGCGCACCATGAGCCTGCGTCCCTCCGACGAGACCATCCTGAAGCCGGGCATGACCTTCCACTTCATGCCGGGCCTGTGGGAAGACGAGTGGGGCCTGGAGATCACCGAGAGCATTCTGATCACCGAGACCGGCTGCGAAACCCTGGCCGACTTCCCGCGCCAGCTCTTCGTGCGTTGAACCTCTGCAGCTTTAGAACAAGGAGCCCAAGACAATGACCAAGCGTCCCAGCCCCATCTCTGCCACCGTCGACTTCGACGCCGATGGCGTCCAGCACGGCTTCCACGGCGACGAGTACGAGGGCATCACCTCGCTGCTTAAGCTTTCGAGCGCGCTGAAGGCCGAGGACGTCACCGGCCGGGTGATCATCGTGCCCTGCATGAACACTCCCGCGGTGATGGCCGGCAAGCGCACCTCGGGGCTCGACGGCGGTAACCTCAACCGCAGCTTTCCCGGTGACCCGGACGGTACGGTGACCGAGAAGATCGCCGACTACTTCACCCGGGTGATGGTGCCGATGTGTGACGTGGTTCTCGACCTTCACTCCGGCGGACGCACTCTGGATATCATCCCCTTCGGCGCTTCCCACGTGCTGGAGGACGCCGAGCAGCAGCGCCAGGCCCTGGCGGGTGCCAAGGCCTTCGGTGCGCCCTACGCCATGATGATGTTCGAACTCGACGCTGCTGCCCTGTTCGACACCGCGGTGGAAAGCCAGGGCAAGATCTTCGTGGCCACCGAGCTGGGCGGCGGCGGCACCTCGACACCGGAGAGTATGGCGATCACCGAGCGCGGCGTGCGCAACTTCCTGATCCACTATGGCCTGATGGTCGGCCAGGTGGAGATGCCCGAAGCCCCCCAGGTCTATCTCGACATGCCCGACGCCAGCTGCTACGTGCAGAGCGAGCACTCCGGCGTGCTGGAGCTCTGCCATGCCCTGGGCGAGCGAGTCGAGAAGGGCGAAGTGGTGGCCCGGGTCTTTGATCCGACGCGTAGCGGCACCCCTCCGGTGGCGTATCATGCGGCCCGCAGCGGAGTGCTGGCCGCCCGTCGTCATCCGGCCCGGGTCAACATGGGCGACACCATTGCGGTGATCGCCGACGTGGTGGACTCGCTGGACTGACCCCTTCACTAGAGAAATCCATGAAGCTCGATCGTTATGAGCGCCCGCATCAACTCAGGGGCGCTGGTCAAGCGGACGCCGGTGTGGGTGCAGATCGAGCTCAAGGCCCACAACGCCGAGAGCTTTTCTCGCTTCGAGGCCCTGGTCCACGCCACACCCGAAGTCACCGAGTGCGTGGCTGTGGGTGGCGGCGTCGACTATCTGATCAAGGTCGAGGCCGACTCCATCGATGCCTACCAGCGGCTGATCGATACCTGGTTGACCGGCGAGGCCGGCATTGAGCGTTACTTTACCTATATCGTCACCAAGACGGTCAAGAGTCCGGAATCAGGTTTTTCGGGCAACGATCTCGCTACATGATTCCCGCCTTTCTACCCTCCCTCGACGTCTGTGTTGCGCGAGCACAGCGTTGATTGTTCCAGAGCCGTGTGGCATAAACTATCGTCAAAAGGTGGGCTTGAACTCACCATGCCGGGCGATCTTTCCGGCGTCCTATAGACGGTGCCGGTCATGTTCGACAGATAATTGACAGCGCCCTCGAGGTTTCGAGATCGCCTGACCCAGAGAGATCAAGATGTCTTATTTCACTATTGCCGGTGTGCAGATGAACGCCCTTCACCACGGCGACAATACCGAAGCCATGCGCCATCGGATCGACGTGCTGATGAGCCGCTTCCCCCAGGTACAGATGGTCATGTTCAGCGAACTGATGCCAATGGGCGCATCGACGCACCATGCGCAGACCATGCCCAGTCATGCCGAGCAGCTGTTCTGTCAGATGGCCGAGCAGCATCGCATCTGGCTCATCCCAGGCTCCATGTTCGAACAGACCGACGAGGGCATCTTCAACACCCTCTCGGTGATCAATCCCCACGGCCAGGTCGTGGCCCGTTACCGCAAGATGTTCCCCTTCTACCCCTACGAGGCGGGGGTGGAGAGCGGCAGCGAGTTTGTGGTCTTCGATGTGCCCCACGTGGCGCGCTTCGGGGTGTCGATCTGCTACGACATGTGGTTCCCAGAAACCACCCGCACCCTGGCCGCCATGGGCGCCGAGGTAATACTGCACCCGACCATGACCGACACCATCGACCGTGATATCGAACTCTCCATTGCCCGCACCAACGCCGCGGTAAACCAGTGCTATTTCTTCGACATCAACGGTGCCGGGGCAATTGGTAACGGGCGTTCCATCGTGGTCGGTCCCTCCGGTGACGTTATTCACCAGGCCGGCACCGGCGAAGAGGTCATGCCCATCGAGATTGACCTCAACCGAGTGCGTCGCGAGCGCGAGACCGGCCTGCGTGGCCTCGGCCAGCCCCTCAAGAGCTTCCGTGACCGCCGCGCAGACTTTTCGGTCTATCGCAGCGAGAACAAATCCTCTCCCTTCCTCGACACTCTCGGGCCGCTGGTTAAGCCGCTGCGCGCCAACGTCGAAGAGTATTGATCCGCTTTCCCCTATTCCGGTAAGGAGACCATGATGCTGGAGTCCCTCAAACGCGCCCTGTGCCGCTTTTTCGGCCTTCGGGACTCCGCCTCAACCACAGCGAACCGGCCCGCCGCGAGTGCGGCCGCCCCCCCACCCTCCGCCATCGTTGGAGCGACAACAATGAACAAGATCACCAGCATCGCCGATGTCCGCCGTCACTTTCGCAATAACAAGGAGCCGATCTACTTTATCTCGGCGACCAACTTTAACCTGCTCGGCATCGGTGACTGGGTGGGTAACTTCCGCCACATCAACTACATCAATTGCTTCGACGGCCAGCAGCGCAATGTGTTTGTGCCGAAGGAGAAGTTTCCCAGGGACTTCGAGAGCATCGAAGACATCAATAATTACCTTCTGGAGCACAAGGAGGTTATCGATTTCATCCAGTCTCGGTCCGATGGAGAACACGCGGGAACAGCCGCCTTCCTGATGTTCGACGAGCACACCGAGGAGGTGTGCAAGCAGTTGGGGCTCAAAGGACTTTCTTTATCGCCAGCGAGGACGATTACTACAAGCACGCCGAGGAGATCGAGGCTGAGGCCGAGGTCAAGATCATGAAGCGTATCAACTGCCGCGGCTCGGCCATCGAGGCCTGCGCCACTCGCTGCGGCACCGTGGTCGGCCCGCTGATGACCGAACTGGTGGGCTTCAAGACGCTGACGCCTTACAAGGGCGGCTGGTGCGGTAACGAGATGTTCGCCGGCGCCTTCACCCAGGAGATTCGCGACAAGGCTCGGGAGTACACCTTCCTGTTCGGCGAGGCACTTCGTGAGGAGGGTTATCGGGGTTACTTCGAGCTCGACTTCCTGATCGACATGGACAACGGCGAGGTCTATCTCGGCGAGCTCAACCCGCGGGTCACCGGCGCCAGTTCGTTGACCAACGTGGCCGCCTTCGCCCACTCCGATATCCCGCTGTTCCTCTTCCACCTCTTGGAGTTCTCCGACGTCGACTTCGATCTCGATATCAACGAGATCAACGAGCGCTGGGCCCACCCCGAGAGCGTCGACAGTTGGAGCCAGCTGGTCATCAAGCACACCGATGAGAGCGTCGACCTGTTGACCGGCGCGCCACAAACCGGGGTGTGGAAGATGAGCGGCGACGGCAGCATCGCCTACGACCACTACAGCTATCATCCCCATGCCGCCGAGAACGACCAGGAGGGCTTCTTCCTGCGTATCAGCGGTGCCGGGGACTTCCGCTACGAGGGGGCCGATCTGGGCATTCTGATCACCCGCGGGCGGTTGATGGACGACGACTTCCAGCTCAACGAGCGAGCCAAGGCCTGGATCGACGGCATTCGCGGTCAGTATGCCGGTCAGTCGCTGCAGGATCCTGTGGTGGAAAAGGTCGCCGTCAGCCATGCCGTTGGCGGCGGCAACTTCAAGATCCTGTGAAGGGGGAGGGCGCCTTTCCCCTGAGGGCGGCGCCTACGGAAATGGACGACAAGACGCTGGTCTTTCGCACCTTGCACGAGGCGACGCCGGGTCCCAAGTGGCGTTCGCTGTTTGATGCCCACTGGTCCGCCTATGAGTCATGGTACCTGGCCGAGGGTGAGCGCGAGCGTCCGGGGTATCTGGCCTGTCTCAACGCACTGCGCCGGCATATGCCGGAGCTTCTGCCCACGTATCACGCGCTATGCGAGCTGGCGGGTGGAGGCGACCTGGCCTCCCGTTTCCTGAGCCTCTATCAGCCGCCTCCGTATATCACGGGGTGCTCCCAGGCAGTGCTTGCCCGGCCGGGTAGCACCCTGCTGGCGCGAAACTACGACTACCCGCCGGAGCTGTGCGAGGGGTCGATTCTCTACACCCGTTGGAATGACCGCGGTGTGATCGCCATGTCGGATTGCCTGTGGGGCGTGCTCGATGGCATGAACGACCGCGGGCTCGCGGTGTCGCTGGCCTTCGGGGGGCGCAAGGCGGTGGGTGATGGCTTCGGTGCGCCGGTGATCCTGCGCTATCTGCTGGAGTTCTGCGACAGTGTGCCCGAGGCCGCCGAGGTGCTGGCGCGCGTGCCTACCCACATGGCCTACAACATCACGGTGGCCGATGCCGCTGGACGCTATGTAACGGCGATGATCGGACCGGATCGCCAGGCGAGCATCCGCCGAGTGCCGGTAGCGACCAACCACCAGAAGCGTATCGAGTGGTACGCGCATGCTCTGGCCTCGGAGACGCTGATCCGCGAACGCCAGCTCTCCATCCTGGTGGACGACGAGGCCACCAGCGAGGCGCGTCTGGAGGCGGCCTTCTCGGCGCCGCCGCTGTTTCGTCACGACTATCGCCGCGGCCTGGGCACCATCTATTCGGCTTTCTATCGCCCCGGGGAGGGTTGCGTTCGCTACCACTGGCCCGGCCTTGATCTGGACCTGAGCTTCGACCACTTCCCCGAGGAACTGGTCACCGTGCGCTACGGCGTACTGGAGAGGTTCGGTAGCTGATCGGTATCGATTACGACATTCATCATGGAAGGGTAGCGCCATGCAAGAGACCAGCCAGACCGAAACGCCCTATACCGCGTTGGGCTTTTATCACAAGATTTCCCAGCTGCGCGCCGATACCTGGAACGCACTCAAGCGCGACCTGGGCCAGCTGGTGCGCCTCACCGACGACAGTCGGGCCAGGAACCTGGTCAAGGCGATCGACGTCAAGTTGACGCGGCTGGAGATTATCGAGGACTACCACGCTTTCCCCTCCAAGGAGGACTTTCGCCACCTCTGGGCGCTGTTCAACCGCCAGGAGTACCTACTGCTCGAGAAAGTGGTCAAGCGTCTGGTGCGAGCGCTGATCAGCGAATCCTACCGGCGCCGCCAAGTCGATCTCAGCGAGACCGATGCCGATGCCGAGGACATGGAGACCCTGGATGCCCTGGCGCAGCTGCGGCGTGGCCACCCGACCTCCAACAGTTCGGCTCAGCCCTACTTCGAGCTGCTGATCGTCGACAATCTGTCGGCGCCGGAGGAAGAGGTCGTCCGCGAGGCCTTCCACAACATGCGTCGCCCCGAGGACCGCTTCGTCTACGACGTGGTGACAGTACGCAGCTTCGAGGATGCGCTGATCGCGGTGTTGGTCAACCCCAACATCCAGGCCTGCCTGATCCGCTATGAGTTCCCCTACAAGTCGAAGTACAACCTCAGCGCCCTGCGCAACTACCTCGAAGGGATCTCCGAGCAGTCCCTCGAGCACCAGTCCGAGGCCGAGCGCAGCATCCTGCTCAGCAGCATGATCCACGAGCTGCGTCCCGAGATCGATCAGTTTCTGGTCACCAGCGGCGACGTGGAAGCCACGGCGAGCCGGGATATCCGTCACTTCAATCGCATTTTCTATCGCGAGACGGATTACATCGAGCAGCACCACACCATCCTTCGCGCCATCGACAATCGCTATCGCACGCCCTTCTTCGATGCGCTGCGCGAGTACAGCAGGAAGCCCACCGGGGTTTTCCACGCGATGCCTATCTCCCGGGGCAAATCGATCACTCGCTCCCACTGGGCCGGGCAGATGATCGACTTCTACGGCATCAACATCTTTCTGGCGGAGACCTCAGCCACCTCCGGCGGGCTGGATTCGCTGCTGCAACCCTACGGACCGATCAAGAAGGCCCAGGAG
>JAIVHL010000102.1 GCA_020201075.1 Halomonas sp.
GGTCCTGAGGATTGATCGCCCTGGCGGTGTCCTCGTCCAGCGGGGTGGTGGTGACGATGCCGAGCGAGGCGGGGAAAAGCCGCCCGCCCAACCGCTTGCGTTCGAGGTTGTGATAGGCGTTGCCGGCCAGGATGACGCTGTCGGCCCGCACGCGGCCATTCTCACCGACGACGGTTGGGGTCTCTCCGTGAAGGATTTCTACCACTGGCGAGCTCTCGAAGATCATGGCGCCGAGGCTTGCCGCCGCCCGGGCCTCGCCCAGGCAGAGGTTCAGAGGGTGGAGATGCATGTTGTAGTCGTTGCGAATGGCGCCGTGATAGAGCCGGGTACCCACGACTTCCTTGACGCCTGCTGCGTCCAGCCAGTGAACATGCTCGCTGATCCAGTGGGATTGGGAGGCCTCGTAGTCCCGTTGCAACGCCTCCAGGTGCCCCGGTTTGTAGGCGGCCTGCAGATGGCCATGCTTGAGATCGCAGGGAATGGCGTATTTCTCGACACGCTCACGGATGATGCTGTGACCGCGCCAGCGGAGATTCCACACGAAGTCGGTGGCGTCGTCTCCCAGGGTGCGGCGCATCTGGCGGCGCATGGCATCCTCGCCGGACAGGCTACCGGTGACCTGGCCACCGTTACGTCCACTGGCGCCCCAGCCGATCCTGTGCGCCTCGATGATGGCCACCTGATAGCCGCGCTCGCTCAGTTCGACGGCCGTGGCCACACCGGTGAACCCACCCCCGACGATGGCGACGTCCACCCGGTGGTCACCGTCGAGAACGGGATAGTCGGACTCCTCGACGATGGAGGCGGCGTAGTACGAAGGGCTGCGGGCTTGGGTCATGGGTATTCTCATGTTGACTGCCACCAGGGGAAGGCCTGACCGGTACGGTCAGACGTGGCGCAGGTACCAATCGATCTCCAGGCGGCTGACGTGCTGCATGGCGTGGTCGCGCTCGGCGTGGCGGTTGGCCAGGAAGACCTTCAGGAAGTTCCGGCCCAGTGCCTGGGCCAGTACGTCATTGGCTTCCAGCAGATCGAGGGCTTGGTTCCAGCTGTTGGTCAGACTGGGGGGGAACTGCTTGTAGGCGTTGCCAGTGACCGGGGGCGGCGGGGTGAGCTCGGCGGCCAGTCCGTGCTCGATGCTGGCCAGCAGGACCGCCAGCAGCAGATAGGGATTGGCGTCGGCGCCCGCCAAGCGGTGCTCGATGCGGCGGGCGACGTTGGGGCCGGAGGGGATGCGTACCGCCACCGAGCGATTATCGAAGCCCCAGGTCGGTGCCATCGGGACGTACAGGCCTGGCTGGAAGCGCCGGAAGGAGTTCATATTGGGCGAAAACAGCGCCACGCTGGCGGGCATGAGGGTGAGCAGACCGGCCACTGCCTGGTGCAGGGTGGCGCTGCCCAGCGGATCGCCATCCGGGGCGGCGAAGACATTGTCGCCCGCCTCGCCGAGCAAGCTGATGTGCACATGGGTGCCGTTGCCCGCCTCAAGGCCATAGGGCTTGGCCATAAAGGTCGCCTCGAAGCCATGATTAATTGCAACACCTTTGATCAGTCGCTTGAGCAGCACCGCGGCGTCACAGGCGGCCAGGGCATCGTCGCCGTGTTTCAGGGTGATCTCAAACTGCCCCGGCGCGCACTCCTTGAGCATGGTATCCAGGGGTAGCCCTTGCACCTCGGCGGCGGCCTGTACCGCTTCGAGAAAATCCGCATACTCGTCCAGCTCGCTCACCGAATAGAGCTGGCTCTGGGTAGCGCGCTCGCCGGTGGTGGGTGAGCAGGGCGGCTGGATCATGCCCAGCGCATCGCGCTTGCGATCGACCAGGTAGAACTCCATCTCCACGGCGACCACCGGGGTCAGGCCGCGGGCAGTGAGTCGTTCGAGCTGGCGGGCCAGCACCTGTCTCGGCTCGGCGAAGAAGGGGCTCTCATCTTCCTCGACCATGCCCATCAGCAGTTGACCCTGGCGGCCTTGGCGGCGCCAGGGCGTGGGCATCAGGGTGCCTGGTAGTGGTCGGCATACCCGGTCGGCGTCACCAGCTTCCAGGCCGAGTCCGGTTTTCTCGATGGTGTTACCGAGGATATCCAGGGCGAAGACCGACGCCGGAAGGTTGATGCCCTCTCGATAGGCCTTCTCGAGGTTGTCGCGGCCGATGCGCTTGCCACGCAGCACACCGTTGAGATCGCTGAGCAACAGATCGATGCTGTCGATCTCGGGATGACGGTCAAGAAAGCGCAGGGCTTCATCGGCGGGATGTGGGGGCATGGCGCACCTTTATGTCCTGTTCGTTATTTATGGGGTTATCTTTGAAGTCTTGCCGAGTGTTGTCAAATACTTTACGGATGCCGTTGGCGTAACGCGTTGGATTCATGGGTCACAATGGTGCCATGGTCGCTTTGCTATACGGAAGTTGCCGGCGATGGGTGTGTAAGGCATGCTGACTTGGCAGTCGCCTTTAAGCAGCGTATGTTGAGCAAAGCATAACACTCAAGCGCGATAACGACTCAAGGAGACTGACATGCAGAGCCGGCCCCTAGTGGGTGTGATCGCCTGTCGTCGTGAGGTGGAGGGCCACCCCGCCCACACAGTCACCGACAAGTACCTGACAGCCCTGCGTGATTACGGGCTGGCGCCGGTGATACTGCCGGTCTGGGAGGGTGCCGTGCAGACCGACCTGCTTCGTCCTCTCGATGGCCTGCTGCTGACCGGCAGTTACAGCAATGTCGAGCCGGGGCGCTATGGCGTGGCGCGTGCGCCCGAGAATACCCGTGACGACCGGCATCGCGATGCCGCTGCCTTGGCCTGGATCCCGGCGGCGCTGGACATGGGGCTTGCCC
>JAIVHL010000156.1 GCA_020201075.1 Halomonas sp.
GGGTCAGCTCGGTGATGCCGGTGCCCACGGTGGCAATCACCTTGTGGCCATAGGTGACCAAGCCGACGACGATACCGCTGCCGCCCAGCACCAGCACCCACCAGGGCACCAGGGCAGCGCTGTCGATGACGCCGTCGCTGCGCACCACGCTGATCACCGCCGCCAGAGGGCCAACGGCGTTGGCCACATCGTTGGAGCCGTGGGCAAAGGCCATGGCGCAGGCGGTGAAGATCATCAGCACGCCGAACACGCGCTCCACGTTGCTGAAGCCGAAATGATCGTCGGCACGGCGCTCATAAACCACGCGCCGCTCCATGATGATGCCGAGCCCCATGATCGTCCCGCCGATCAGCAGGGAGAGCAGGAAGCTTTGACCGAAGCCGAAATCGAGACCGACGTGCTTAAGGCCCTTGGTCAGGGTAACCATGGCGACGATGAAGCCCACCAGGAAGACATAAACCGGAACGTAGCGCTTGGCCGCGGCGAAGGGATCATGGGATTCGAAAATCAGATGCTGCACCGACTTAAACAGCACAAAGGCGATGGTTCCGGCCAGCAGCGGCGAGATCAGCCAGCTCGAAGCGATAGTGCCCACCTTGTCCCAGGCTACCGCCTCCATGCCTAGCCCAACGGCGCCAAAACCGACAATGGCGCCGACGATGGAGTGGGTGGTGGAGACCGGCCAGCCCTTGGCCGAGGCGATCAGCAGCCAGATGGCCGCCGCCAGCAGCGCCGAGAGCATGCCGTAGACCAGCAGTTGGGGGTTGGCCTGGAGCAGTGCCGGGTCGACGATGCCGCCGCGGATGGTCGAGGTGACCTCTCCGCCGGCCAGCCAGGCGCCCAGAAACTCGAAGATCACGGCGATGATGATCGCCTGCTTGATGGTGACGGCCTTGGAGCCCACCGAGGTGCCCATGGCGTTGGCCACGTCGTTGGCACCCACACCCCAGGCCATGAAGAAGCCGAAGAGGCAGGCCAGAATGATGAAGATTTCGCCGTGCTGCGCGATGATCGCCATAGGGAATTCGTCCTATGTGGCTTGTCGTGAGTGGCGTGTCTGGACAGGGCCCGGGATGGCCGAGCCGCATAAAGAGAGGATCAGCGGGCCGTGAGGATCTGCAATCGGCTGCCAACGCGCTCGGCGCGATCGGATAGCTCGCCTACCCAGTCGATGATCTTATAAAAGAAGATCACATCCACCGGTGGCAGCTCGCTCTCCAGCGCGAAGAGCTGGCGACGGATGTCCACCTGCTGGCCATCGGCCTGGTGTTCGAGGACATGCAGCTGGCGGATGAGGCGCTGCATCACGTCCGAGACGTTGCGGCCGAAGCCGGACTCGAGTAGCGCCTCGAGCTCCTCCATGGCCTCGCGGGATTGGGCCACGCAGGCCACCGCCGTGCGAATATAGTCGCGCATGGGATCGGCCAGAGGCTCTGGCATTCGCATCTTGCGGCCGAGCATGATGCCGGTGATATCGCGCACCTTGTTAGCCATCTTGTCCTGGACGCTGATCAGGTCGAGCAGGTCGGTACGGGAGACCGGCAGGAACAGGGTGTTGGGCAGGTTGAGCCGTAGCTCGGTCTTGAGCTCATCGGCTTCGTGCTCCAAGCGAGTGATCGACTCGCGGATCCGGGCGGCTTCTTCCCAGTCTTCGGCCAGGGAGGCCTCGAAGAAGGGCAGCAGAAGGTCCGCACATTCATTAGCCTTGACGATGTGGGTCAGCAGCGGCTGGAATGGCGAGCGACCGAACATAGCGGAAAACGGGTTGGGAGTAACCATTGGCGTCGTATGCACTTGGGAAATGGCGGCGACAGTATAGTGTCCATGCCCGGTCCCGTCATGAAAATATCATCCAAACGTAATCAAACTGAGGTGGCAATCCAATGAGTCAGGAGGTAGAGCTCAAACTAGCGCTCGGCCAGGAAGGTCCGAAGGCGCTGCGCCACCACCCGCTGCTGGCGCAGCCGGTTCAGGCGTCCCACCTCGGCAACACCTATTTCGATACCCCGGAGGGGGCACTGGAACGGTCGCGGATGGCGCTGCGGCTGCGCCGGGTCAACGGCCGCGTGCTGCAGACGGTGAAGACTCGCGGCGAAGGCGGCGGCGGGCTCTCGACGCGCGGCGAGTGGGAGTGGGAGGTGTCCGGCCCAGAGCTCGACCTCGAGGGCCTGGCGGAGCTGCCGCCGGCAGCGCTCGGCCAGGACGTGCTGGAGCGGCTGGTTCCTCGCTTCACCACCGATTTCCATCGCGAGACCCGCATGATCGACCACGCCGGGGCACGCATCGAGGTGGCCCTGGACGAAGGGGAAATCGTTGCCGACAACCGGCGGGTGGCGATTCGCGAGCTGGAACTCGAGCTCAAGGCCGGCGAGCCCGAGGCGCTCTGGTCCCTCGCCGAGATACTGGCCGAGTCGGTGCCTCTGCGCCCCGCAGATACCAGCAAGGCCGCCCGAGGCGGCGCCCTGCTGGCCAGTACCTGGAAACTGCCGGAAGGCGGCAATGATTCTGCCTGGATGCACCGCGCCATTGTCGCCCTGGATGCCCTGGCAGATACCGGCGACGGTGACTGGCGCCTGGCGGCGAGAAACGCCTTTGAACAGCTGATTGTCCCGGGTGATGATGAAAGCCATGGCGATGCCCGCTGGCTGGCTGAGGCCCTGCGCCATGAGGCCTGGCTGACCACGGAGTTCGGCTGCCGCGCACTGCGACTGGCACGCCATCTGCCCGGGGCTGTCGCCCTGGCCTGACAAGGCCCAGCCACCACAAGGACGACGCCCGTGAACCATCACCTGAAGCCCGCCGGAAACGGCCTTCGCACCCGCCTCTTCCAGATCATCTTCGAATCCGACACGCCACTGGCCAAGGGCTTCGATATCGCCCTGATCGTGGCGATTCTTGCCAGCGTACTGGTGGTGATGCTGGAGAGCGTGCCGGCGTACCGCCAGGAATACGGCACGCTCTTCCGTTCGGTGGAATGGGGATTCACGATCGTCTTTACCATCGAGCTGGCGATTCGGCTCTACTGCCTGGAACGCCCGCTGCAATACCTCAAGAGCTTCTACGGCATTGTCGATCTGATTGCCATCATGCCGACCTGGCTGGCTCTGGTGGTCCCGGGCGCCCAGTCGCTGGTGGTGGTCCGCGTGCTGCGCACCCTACGCATCTTCCGCGTGCTGCGCATGATGGAATTCGTCGGCGAGGGACGCCTGCTGGTGGATGCGCTCAAGCGCAGCAGCCACCAGATCTTCCTCTTCCTCTTCACCGTCTTCATGCTGGTGACCATCTTCGCCTCGATCGTTTACCTGGTAGAGCCTCCCGAGGCCGGCTTCACCAGCATTCCCACTGCCGTCTACTGGGCCATCGTCACCCTGACCACCGTCGGCTATGGCGATATCGTGCCGGTGACTCCCCTGGGCCAGGCGCTGTCAGTCATGGTAATGCTGATCGGCTACTCGATCATCGCCGTGCCCACCGGGGTCTTCTCGGCGGAGGTGATCCGCTCCATTCGCGCCGACCGTTACTCGGATGAGGCTTGCCCGGGCTGTGGCCATGACCGCCATGAACAACGGGCCAAGTACTGCCTGCTCTGCGGCACCTGGCTGGATGAGGAGACGCCTGATCCGCATCTATCCGAGGAAGAGCAGAAGGCCTGGTGGCAGGCTCGCGAGGGTAAGTGAGCCGACAAGAACTAGGCGTCGCCGCCGGCCTGAGCCGACAGCCTCGCGTGGACAAGGGGATTTACTCCCGGAACGGCCCGACGTCGCCGCGCCCTTCGCGAAGGATCGTCGGCGGCAGCTCGCGCAGGTCCACCACGCTGGTAGGCTCCAGATGGCAGGCGCCGCCGTCGATGATCAGGTCGAGTTGAGACCCGAAGCGGTCACGGATCTCCTCGGCATCGGTCATCGGCAGCTCCTCGCCCACCGGGATCAGCGTCACGCTCATCAGCGGCTCGCCCAGCGCATCAAGCAGCGCATGGGTGATGGCATGATCCGGCACCCGCACCCCGATAGAGCGGCGCTTGGGGTGCAGCAGCAGCCGCGGCACCTCGGTGGTAGCACTGAGGATGAAGGTATAGGCGCCCGGCGTGTGGGCCTTGAGCAGCCGGAACACGGCGTTATCCACCTTGGCGTAGGTGCCTATTTCCGAGAGATCGGAGCAGACCAGGGTGAAGTTGTGCTTGTCGTCCAGCGAACGCAGCCGCTTGATCTTCTCGACGGCCTTCTTGTCGCCGAGATGACAGCCCAGCGCATAGCCCGAGTCGGTGGGATAGGCCACCACCCCGCCCGAACGGATGATCTGTATCGACTGGTCGATCAGGCGTTTCTGGGGATTGTCGGGGTGAATATGGAAGAACTGGCTCATGGTCAAGCTCCCTGTGAAATGGCCATGCACATCATGACGTGTCTATGGTGCGTCGAAACAAGCGGCAAGCCGGGGATGGGTCCACACCGGCGGCGTGGCGGTTCGCGGCACGGGGCTCATGCTGCCCGGTGCCAGGTGGCCGCCAGGAAAGTGAAAATCGCTGCCCAGCGAGGCGTAGAGCCCCCGCTCCTGGAGCTGGCGAGCCAGATCGCGGGTGGCATCGGCGTTCTGGAACCCGCTGACCAGTTCGGCGGCCTCGCCGCCCGCCTCGTGGAAATCATCCAGCAGCAGGCCGCGTTTGCGCCGTGTGAGGCCGTGGCGCAGCGGATGGGCCAGCACTGCCACCCCACCCGCCGCAACGATCCAGGACACCGCCTCGGCGATGTGCGGCCATAGCGACTTGACATCCCCGGCCTTGCCGTTACCCAGATGCTTCTTGAAGGCGATGCCGACATCGGGCACCAGGCCCGCGGCGACCAGCGCTCGGGCGAAGTCGGGCCGCCCCAGGGGGCGCTCGCTGCCGGCCTGCTCTCGGGCTCTTGCCAGGGCATCGGCCAGGCCGATCTTCTCCAGCCGCTCGGCGATCTTGAGCGCACGCCGATTCCTGGCCTGGGCCTGGGACGCCAACCCCTCGACCAGGGGACCGCGAGCGCCTCTCGGCAGCAGCCCCACCACGTGGATGTTGTGGCCTCGCCACTGGGTGGAGAGCTCGCTGCCCGCCATCAGGACGATGCCCTGCAGCCCCGCCGCGGCCGTCGCTTCGGGAATGCCGGCCAGGGTATCGTGGTCGGTCAGTGCCATATGGGTAAGACCCCGCTCCCGACACAGCGTCACCAGCGCCTCGGGCGACAGGGCACCATCCGAGGCGGTGGAATGCATGTGCAGATCGATTGGCAGCAGCTCGGGGTCGCCCTCGAAACGGGCGGGAAGTCGGGGCATTGGCATGACGCAGGCTAGGGACTTTGTCAGAATGGCTTTCTATGGTGCGCGCCCGGCCGTTGACGGTCAATCATGGCCACATCCTGCGGCGCCCAGCCGCCCAATCCGAGGAAATCACTACTATGCTCTACGCCATCATCAGCGAAGACGTCAGCAACAGCCTGGAACGCCGCCTGGCCGCTCGCCCGGACCACCTGTCGCGCCTGGAGACTCTGCGCGACGAGGGCCGCCTGGTGCTGGTCGGCCCCCATCCGGCCATCGACAGCGAAGATCCGGGAGAGGCCGGCTTCACCGGCAGCCTGGTGGTCGCCGAATTCGCGAACCTGAAGGAGGCCCAGGCGTGGGCCGACGCCGACCCCTACATGATCGCCGGGGTCTACGCCAGGGTGACGGTAAAGCCGTTCAAGAAGGTTATGCCCTGACCCTATCGCGTCACGACACCTTGTCCACAGGCAGGTTTTGCACAAAGACTGTGGATAACGCTGTTGAAACACCGCGGACGCTTTCCCCCATCCGGCATAGGGAGCCGCCGCGGCACCGTTGATCAGATAGTGACCAGCGCCCCTCCAGTGATCAGCCCCACCGATGGAGCTACCGTGACCGCCACCCCCGATGGCATGCCCCCCCTCGCCACCCTGGAGACCGCCCGCCTTGACTGGCAGCGCGACGACACCGGCGAGGAGGCCCCTCGCTCAGCCGACTTCGACGATGTCTACTTCTCACATCATGATGGTCGCGCAGAGACCGAGCATGTCTTTCTGGGCGGCAACCGGCTGCCAGAACGCTTCGCCAGCTGGCGAGGAATGCGCCCCTTCGTGATCGGCGAGACCGGGTTCGGTACCGGGCTCAACATGCTCTGCGCCTGGGCCTGCTTCGACGCCCATGCGGCTGCAGAGGCGCGGCTGCACCTGGTCTCCACCGAGAAGTTTCCGCTATGCCGCGAGGATCTGGCCCGGGCGCTGGCTATCTGGCCCGACCTGGCCCGCCACGCCGAGGCGCTCCTGGCCCAGTGGCCCGAGCCGGTGGCGGGGGTGCATCGACTGCGCCTCGACCCGCGAGTCACCCTGGACCTGCACTTCGGCGATGCGGCCGAACGCCTGGCGCTCCTCGATGGACGTGTCGATGCGTGGTTCCTGGACGGTTTTGCCCCGTCAAAGAACCCGCAGATGTGGCAGCCCGAGTTGTTCGAGGCCATGGCCGCACGCTCACGACCCGGCGCCACCTTCGCCACTTTCACCTGTGCCGGGGTAGTCAAACGCGGACTCAAGGCGGCGGGCTTCGCCTGGCGCAAGGTGCCGGGCTTCGGCCGCAAGCGCGAGATGCTGGCCGGGGAGATCGCCGCTCCACCCGGGGATGCGCGACGCAGTAGCACGCCCTGGTATACCCCGCCCCCGGCACGGCCATCGCACCGGGTGGCGGTGATCGGTGCCGGCATCGCCGGCACCAGTGTGGCCGCCGCCCTGGCCGAGCGCGGCGTGGCGGTGACACTGTTCGACCGTGAGGGCCCCGGGGCCGGTGGCTCCGGCAACGCCCAGGGGGCGCTATACGTCAAACTTGCCGCGGAGACCAACTACCAGAGCCGTGTCTATCTTGCCGGGTTGCTCCACAGCCGTCGCTGGCTGTCGCGCCTCGACCCCGGGCAGACGCTGTGGTCGCCCTGTGGCGTTCTGCAATTGGCGCTCAGCGAGAAAGAGCAGGCGCGCCAGGCGCGCTTCCTGAAACGGCAGCCGCTGCCGTCAGGCGTGGTGGAAGGGGCGAGCGCCGAACAGGCCACCGAACGCGCCGGGGTCGAGACGGGGGCTCCGGCCCTGGACTACCCCCAGGCCGGCTGGGTGCGGCCGGATGCCCTCTGCCGGCGGCTTTCCGAGACGCCCGGCATCATCTTTCGTCGGGCCGAGGTGATCCGCCTGACGGCCAAATCCGACGGCTGGCGACTGGGGGTCGGCGACGGCACGACGCTCGACGTCGATCAGGTGGTGATCGCCACGGCGACGCTGGCCAACCGCTTCCAACAGACCAGCACCCTGCCCCTCCAGCCGGTGCGCGGCCAGGTCAGCCGAGTGCGCCTTCCGCCGGACGCTCCGAATCTGAATCGGGTGGTATGCGCCGGCGGCTATGTGCCGCCGCCGCTGGACGGCTGGCTCACCTTCGGGGCCACCTTCTCGCCCAACGACGCCGACAGCGGGGTTCGTAAGAGTGACCACCTTGCCAACCTGGACGAGTTCGAGCACACCCTGCCCGCCTATATGGCCGCTCTGCACGAAGTGGGCGCCGACCTCACGCCGAGCGGACTCGAGGGACGCGCCGGCGTGCGGGCGGCGAGCCCGGACAAATCACCCTACGCCGGCCCGGTGCCCGACGCCGAGGCGTGGCAGGAGGCCTACGCAGAGCTAGCCAGGGACGCGACGCGGATTCCCGACGTCCCCGGCCTCCACCATGACGGGCTCTGGATCAGCGCCGCCCACGGCTCCCGGGGTCTGGCCAGTGCGCCGCTCTGCGCGGAGCTGCTGGCTTCGCGGATCTGCGACGAACCGCTGCCCCTGGAGCAGCCGCTGGTGGACCATCTCCATCCGGGGCGACGGCTGATCCGCGACCTCGTGCAAGGGAAGCATGGATCAGCCGCCGCAGGCGTCGGAAGCAGCTCGTAGGGGGCAGTCCGCCCTAGCCCTCTTCGTCATCGGCCAGGTCGCGGCCGAAGGCGCGCCACTGGGCCAGGGTCATCACCTCCGTGGTCTCGGTCTGCAGGTCGTGGGCGATGATCAGCTCTGCGGTAGGGGACCTCCAGGAAGCGTCCGTTCATGTCGCGTCCTCCGCGCCGTCACGCTTCTTCATCTTGCTCTGCTCTCCATCACCCTGCTCCCCATCACCCTGCTCTCCATTACTCGCTTTGATTTCACCCTCCTCCACGTCACTCTCCCCGGCCTCCCAGGCGGCCAACTGGTCGAGGAAGGCCGCCTCGTCAAGCACCGGCACGCCCAACTGCATGGCCTTCTCCAGCTTGCTGCCGGCAGCCTCCCCGGCGACCAGGCAGGCGGTCTTCTTTGACACGCTGCTGGCAACCTTGGCGCCAAGCGCCTGCAGGCGCGCCTTGCCCTGGTCGCGGGTCATGCCCTCCAGGGTGCCGGTGAGTACCCAGGTCTGGCCGATCAACGGCTGTGGCTGCTCGACCACGGCCTCCTCCTCCCAGTTCAGACCGCAGGCGATCAGCTCGTCGATGGTCTCGCGGTTATGGGGCTGACGAAAGAAGGTATGCACATGGGCGGCGACAACGGGGCCCACCTCCTCCACCGCCTCGAGATCGGCCAGCTCGGCGCTCATCAACGCCTCCAGGGTACCGAAGTGTCGCGCCAGGTTGGCCGCCGTGGCCTCACCCACCTCGCGAATCCCGAGGGCATAGATAAAGCGTGCCAGGGTCGTGGCCCTGGCCTTCGACAGCGCCGCCACCAGGTTCTCGGAGGATTTCTGCCCCATGCGCGGCAGTTCGGCCAGACGCTCGGCATCCAGGCGGAACAGATCCGCCGGCGTGGTGACCCAGTCGCGCTCGACGAGCGCCTCGATCAGCTTCTCGCCGAGGCCATCGATATCCAACGCGCGGCGTGAGGCAAAGTGTTTGAGCGCCTCCTTGCGCTGGGCGGGGCAGTAGAGCCCGCCGGAACAGCGCGCCACCACTTCGCTCTCCAGCCGCTCGATCTCTGCGTCACACACCGGGCAGCGCTCGGGAAAGACGATCTCCCTGGCGTCTGACGGGCGTAGTTCCTCCATCACCCGCACCACCTGAGGAATCACATCACCGGCACGGCGGATGGCCACGGTGTCACCGATCATGACACCGAGCCGACGGATCTCGTCAGCATTGTGCAGGGTGGCATTGGAGACGGTGACGCCGGCTACCGAAACAGGTTCCAGGCGAGCCACCGGAGTGATGGCACCGGTACGACCCACCTGGAACTCCACGTCGTTGAGTCGCGTGGTCTGCTCCTGGGCGGGAAACTTGAAGGCGATCGCCCAGCGCGGCGCCCTAGCCACGAAGCCCAGCTCACGCTGCAGGCGCAGGTTATTGACCTTGATTACCGCACCGTCAATATCAAAACCCAGATCATCGCGCTTCTCGCCCAGGCGCCGACAGTAGTCGACTACGCCAGCCGTTCCCTTGACCACCGCGAGCTCCCTGCTGGTGCGAAAGCCGTAGTCGCCGAGGTGCGTCATCAATGCGCTGTGAGTCGCATCACCCACCGGCGGCTCGATGCGCGCCACCTGGTAGGCACTGAACGACAGGGGGCGGGTGGCGGTGACCCGCGGGTCGAGCTGGCGAAGGCTGCCGGCGGCAGCGTTACGCGGGTTGGCGAAGACCTTGGCCTCATCGTCCCGGGCCCGCTCGTTCATCGCTTCGAAGCTGGCGTGGTCGATGGTCACCTCACCGCGCACTTCGAGCAGGGCCGGGAGGGCCTCGCCGCGCAGTCGCAACGGCACCGAGCGCAGGGTTCGCAGGTTAGAGGTAATACCCTCGCCGGTGCGGCCATCGCCGCGGGTGGCACCGCTGATCAGCACCCCCGCCTCGTAGACCAGCGACACCGCAGCGCCGTCGAGCTTGGGCTCGCAGCAGAAGGCGATCTCGTCGCCCTCCATCTCCAGCCGCTCGGCCACCCGGGTAACGAAAGCGGCCAGTTCACTTTCATTGAAGGCGTTGTCCAGCGACAGCATCGGCACGGCGTGCTCGACCTCGGGGAAGCCTGCATCCGGCGGCGCCCCGACCCTCTGGGTGGGTGAGTCCGGCGTCACCAGCTCAGGATGCGCGGTCTCGATTTCCTGAAGACGTCGAAGACGACGATCATAATCGGCGTCGGTGAGACTCGGGTCATCAAGCACATAGTAGCGATGATTGGCATCGTCGAGCTCTGCGCGCAGGCGCGACACCTCATCAAGCAGGGGCTGATCGGCGTTGGTCATGGATAGCGGTATCTCGATCGTTGACTGGGCCCTGAGATGGATCGCTCAAAACCAGAAGCACACAAAGCAGCAAGCTTACCAAAGCGACACCCCCCGGTGGGATGCCGGGGGGTGTTGACTTGGTGCCTGGCGACTGGCGCTAGTTCACCTGGTAGCGATGCAGGCGATGGCGGCGAACGAATTCCTGCACCCGTTGCCGGGCAAACTCGACGGTTTGGGCGGTCATCACGCTGTGATTCTCGTCCTTCAGTTCAGCACCCAGGTGGCGCACGATCACCATAGCGGTCTCCACCATGGCCTCGAAGGCCGCGGAGGGGTCGTCGGCGCCAGGTAGCGGCATCAGCAGAGTGATCCCGGGGGTGCGGAACTCGTCCATGGCCGCGATGGGGAAGTTGCCGGGCTTCACCACGTTGACCATAGAGAACTGCAGCCGACTCTCTGGGTCTTCGGTTTCAAAGCGGTGGAACACCTTCATATCGCGATCATAGCGAAGGCCACAGGCCATCATCAGATCAAGCAGTGCGGCGCCGGAAAAACCCTCCTCATCGCGGGACATCACGCTGATTACGATGAGTTCGCTGGCGGCACCCAGAGTCTCACGGGCGTGTTCGGCGCTGACATCGTGGCGTAGGGCTTTCTCCAACACCGGGTGCACGCGAACCTTGTCGCTGTTCAGCGCAGGCTCCAACTCTTGATCAATCTCTTGATTAAGCTCGGGCTCTGCTTCGTAAGCATCATCCGAATACGACGCATCGAACTCTGCGTCTGCCGACTGAGAGGACCGATCAAGCTTTCGGGCGCGCTCTTCTTCCCGGGCAGCCTGCTCTGCCAGGGCCTGCTCACCCGCCAGGCGTTGACGCTCTGCCTCGAGGGCTTTCTTCTCTGCCTTCTCCTTCTCGCGGCGCACCTTCTCGAGACGCTTGTGCTCACGGCGCTCGGTCAGCGTCTTCTGCAGTGAAGCACCGAAACGCTGGACGGAGGCTCCCATCCTCTTGGAACCATTCTTGAAGGAGTCGCCCATGCCTTCCAGATCCACCAGGCGATAATGCTCGTCGTCATGAGTGTGGCTATCATGATCGTCGGGATGCGCTATCAATGGTTCGTCAAGTGGTTCGTCGGCGGCAACCGCCCGGGAAGCCTCCTCGTCCAGCGCTGAGAGGCTGGGCTCGCGGCGCTCGTGTGTCTCTTGGGCAGACTCAGTCTGAGCGGGCTTGGTCTCAACTCGATCGGCACCAACAGAATCGGAACGATCGGAATCGGCCTGGATGGGGTCGGCTGGCGCCGAGTCGGCGGACTCATGGAAGGTTGTCTTCTCTGACGGCGCACCTCGGGCAGGAGACGAGCTGCCGATAGCATCATGAGCAGCAGCGCCATGTTCTTTCAAGGGCTCGCGGTGTTCTTTCAAGGGCTCGCGGGTGCCTGAAGTGACGGACTCACGAACGGGCTCACGCTTCACTGCGCGGGCCTCGACGGAAGCACTACCTGCAACACCTACGTGGGCTTTCACGCTATCAGCAGACCCAGCAGCATCGGCTCGAGACATTTGTGCCTGTCGGCGAAACCCCGCCAGCACGCGAGAGGGGCCAGGGTGCTCCTGGCGCTCCAGCTTAGGCTTGGGTTGCACTCGACTATAATCCGCAGGCTTCAGCACCCTTGCCCCTCCGTTGGGCAGCTCCCAGTTGATCTCGGCCTCGCGGGCCAATTCGTCGGGGTCGGTGCTCCGGGTGTCCTCCTTCACCTCATCGAGGCGGGGAACATGCCGCTGGCGCTGAAGGCGACGCACCCCATCCACCACGATGAGGGTCACCAGCGCCAACCCCAGGATGATTAGCCACTCTCTAAGTTCCATGGGTCGTCAGCCTTTCGCTTAGGCGCCATGCCTGATGGTTGTCCGTCAATAGCATAGCGCGATTGCTAAAAAAGGGGCCACTTTTTTTGTTTGTCAACCCTCGGAGATTTCTTGCCCCGAGTCGATGACACCCCGCGCAATCGCCCTTCGATGATCCCCTCGCATCCGTGCAATGCAGCATTATCATCTTCCTTGTTACCCCTTTTATCACTCTGCTGCAAGCCCATCAGGCTTCTGCCAGGGCCGCAGCTTCCTCGACATCCACAGAAACCAGGCGCGATACCCCCGGCTCCTGCATGGTAACCCCCATCAGTCGATCACCGGCTTCCATGGCGATCTTGTTGTGGGTGATATAAATAAACTGAACGCTTTCCGACATCTCTTTCACCAGCTTCGCATAGCGGCCCACATTGGCGTCATCCAGCGGCGCATCCACCTCGTCCAACATGCAGAAGGGTGCCGGGTTGAGGTGGAAGATAGCGAACACCAGCGACAGCGCCGTCAGCGCCTTTTCACCGCCGGAAAGCAGGTGAATGGTGCTGTTCTTCTTGCCCGGCGGCCGGGCCATGATGGCCACTCCAGTCTCCAGCAAATCCTCGCCGGTCAGGGTCAACCATGCGGTTCCGCCGCCGAAGACGCGCGGAAAAAGTGACTGCAGACCGGCATTGACCCGCTCGAAGGTATCCCGGAAACGGGCTCGTGTTTCCTGGTCGATCCGGCGGATGGCCCGATCGAGGGTCTCCAGAGCTTCGCTGAGCTCGGCGTGCTGGGCCTGCAGATAATCGCGGCGCTCGGCCTGCTGATCATATTCCTCTATGGCCGCCAGATTAATGGCCCCGAGCCGACGGATGCGTTCGCCGAGCTCTTCCTGACGAGTCTGCCAGGCGGACTCGGTGGCGCTGGGGTCGAGCTGCTCGGCCAGCGGCTGCTCCTCAAGACCCAGTTCGCGCAGCTGCTCGTGCTGGGTCTCGGCCTTGAGCTGTAGCGCCTGAACCTGCATCCGCGCCTCCTGAAGGCGTTCGCGAATGCCCTCCAGGCTGCGCTCGTGGCCCTGGCGAGACTGCTCGTCATCACGCAGCCGCTCCACCAGCTCGGCGGAACGAGCGCGCACCGCGTTGAGCGCGCGCTCTTCTCGTTCACGACGGTCGAGCAGCTCGTCGAGGCGCTCGCGACGCTCCTCCTCGGGCTCACGCAGCAGCTCACGTTCCTCCTCGAGTTCCTCAAGCCGCCCCTGGAGACGCTCACGGGACTCGCCGGCACGTCCCTGCTGTTCCGCCAGGCCGGTGCGTTCGGCAGCCAGTCGCTCCTGCTCCAGGGCCAGATGCTGCAACTGCTCGACCAGGGGACGCTGGCGAGCACGCAGCGAGGCGAGCCGCTCGCGGGCGGCCTGACGCTTGCGCTCGAGGCGCTCACGGCGCTCGGCGCCCTCCTCCAGCCTTGCCATGGCCTGCTGCCAGAGGTCGCGGGCCTCTTCGATCCCGAACCGGGCCTCTTCCCGGGCCTCGCCGAGACCAGACAGCTCCTCGGCCAGCTCGGCGGAACGCCCCTCGATATGCTCGAGCCGGCTGGCAAGACCGCTCTGCTGCACCGCCAGCTGCTGGCGGCGCCGGTCCAGATCGCGCTCCTCGAGGCGACACGCCTCCTGGTCACGCTCGGCCTGTTCGGTGAGCTCCCGCTGCTCGGCCAGGCGCTGTTCCTGCTCGGCCAGGCGCGACTCCACCGCCGCGAAGGCCTCCTCGGCCTCGGCCTGGCGGCGTCGACTGACCAGCAGGGCATCGGGTCCATCGCCCTGGCCGCGGTGACGTACCCAGCCCGGCCCTAGCCAAAGGCCGTCCGGCGTGATCAGGCTCTCACCGGGACCCAGGGTATCGCGCTCGGCCCAGGCCGTCTCGCGACTCGCAACGCAGCGGATACCGGCCAGCCAATGGCCAGCAGCGCCGGCACCCTGAACGCGGCTGCCAAGACTTCCGGCAGGCGCCTCGACGTCACACGCTTCGATCAGCCCCAGCTCCGCCGGCGGGGCGACTGGAACGAAGCGCTCCAGGGCAGGTTTCGCCGGAGAGACCAGCCGTGCACGCAGCCAGGGCGCCAGCACCCAGGAGACAGCGGCTTCCCAACCGGGATCGACCGCCAGACGCTCACCGAGGCGTGGAGCATCCGCGAGCCCAAGCTCGGCTAGATGGTCTTGCAGCGCCTCGTCGTGGTCGGCCAGCCCGGCCTGGATCAGCGCCTCAAGGGAGGCGAGCTCGCCCTGTAGCTCGCTGCGCCGCTGACGCTCCACCTCGCGGGCAGCCTCGCTCTCACGGGCTGCCTCCCGGGCCTCGTCGCGGGCCTGCTGCAACGCCTCGCGGCGGGCCTCCAGGGACTCCCGCTGGAGATCCAGCTCGTCCAGCCGTTCCGTCAGCTCGGCTCGCTGTCCGACGAGGTCGGCAATGTCGGGCAGCTCCGCCTGCTGCTGTCGGCGGCGCTGTTCGTCGGCGCCGAGACGCTCCAGGCGCGACTCCTGGTCGCGCAGACGATCCTGGCCTCGCTCGGCCTCCCGGCTCGTCTCGCGCCACTGCTCGCTGAAGGCCTCCCAGTCGGCATCGACCTCCTCCACCTCGGGCTCGGCCTCCTCGAGCGCCGCCTCGAGTTCCTCCAACTGCTCGGCCAGTTCCTCGCGTTCGGGCGTGAGTGTCTCAAGACGCTCCTCCAGGCGCGCCAGCCGCTCGCTGTCGTCTTCACCCAGGCGAGAAAGCTCCTGCAGATCGCGATGTGCGGCCTCGAGGTCGCGGGCCAGCTGAGCATCGCGGGCGCGGGCATGTTCGAGATCCTGCTCCAGGCGGGCGATGGCGGTGGTGGTCTCGAAAAAGCGTGACTGCTCGACGTCAAGTTCGGAGGCCAGCCGGTCGTGGTCGGCCCGGGCTTCCTCGAGGCGGGTCTCGCACTGCCGCAGGCCCAGCACCTCCCGCTCCACGGCGGTCTCGAGCTCCCCGACGCGGCTCTCTTCTTCGCTTTGCCTGGCGCGCAGGGCAAGGGCGCGCAGCAGTGCCAGCTCACCCTTGATCCGGTGCTCCTCGTTCTTGAGGGTCTGATAGCGGCGCGCCGCCTCGGCCTGGCGCCTGAGGCGCTCGAGCTGCTTGTCGAGCTCCTCGCGAATATCCTCCAGGCGGTCAAGGTTTTCCTGGGTTCGCCGCATGCGGCTCTCGGTCTCGCGGCGGCGCTCCTTGTACTTGGAGATACCGGCGGCCTCCTCCAGGGTGGCGCGCAGCTCCTCGGGGCGCGCCTCGATCAGCCGCGAGATCATGCCCTGGCCGATGATGGCGTAGGAGCGCGGCCCGAGGCCGGTACCCAGGAAAAGGTCGCCAATGTCGCGGCGTCGACATTTCTGGCCGTTGAAAAAGTAGGAGGATTGGGCGTCCCGCGTCACCACTCGCTTGACGGCGATCTCGGCGTACTGGGCGTAGACGCCGCCCATGGTGCCATCGCGGTTGTCGAACAGCAGTTCGATGGCGGCCTGTCCCACCGGCTTGCGGCTGGTAGAGCCGTTGAAGATGACATCGGTCATCGACTCACCGCGCAGGGTCTTGGCCGACGACTCGCCCATGACCCAGCGCACCGCGTCGATAATATTGGACTTGCCACAGCCGTTGGGCCCCACGATGGCGGTCATGTTGCCATCGAAGGGCACCGTGACCGGGTCGACGAAGGATTTGAAGCCGACCAGGCGTATGGACTTGAGACGCATTGGCGCCTAAACGCCGGTGTTATTCGAAGACACGATCGATCACCACATCGACGGGCTCAGCGTCGGTGTCGCCCACCGGCACCCCGTCAAGGCCACCGAACAGGTCGCCGGCCTGGGGGGTGGCGTCGCCGCTGGCTGAGACCCTCACCACCAGACGCGCCTCGCGCACCTGGGCCAGGCTCGCCTGGGGGGACATGGCATTGCGCTCGTCGAGCACCACCTCCACGGGCAGGTCGCTAGCACGGAACTGGGCCACCGCCAGGGGCGGCAGTTCGCCCTCCAGGTCGCGAGCCACCACGAACACGGTGGCCTGCTCGCCCAGACGCCCGGCGAGGGACTCATCCAGGCTCACCCGCACCCGGATGCCGGCCCCCTGGACATCGCCCATCACCGGCTCGGCGTCCGGGGTCATGCCCAGGCGCTCCTGAGCAATGAGGATGCCTTCGCGCAGCGCCTCGCCTGACCCGGGATCGGTCATACCCGCGATGGCGCGTCGCCAATAGTCGATGGCTGTCTCATAGTCGCTGCGATCGAAAGCCTCGATACCCAGCACGCCGAGAACCGTAGGCTGACTGGAGTCACGTTCCAGGGTCTCATCTACTATCGCCTGAACACGCGTGGTCAGCTGGCGGTCGGCCACAAAGAATTCGATCTGGGCCAACTGGCCAAGCAGTGAAGGATGTCTGCCTTCGATCTCGATCAATCTCTCAAGAGTGTGAATCGCCTCGCGTCCCTGGCCAATGTCGCGGTAAAGCGGGAACAGCGAAGACCAGACGTTGGGATTGCCGGGCTGACGCACGGCCTGCTCCTCGAGGCGCTCGATCAGCATCTCGATGGAGCCTTCCGGATGGTTCTGCACCTCCTGCTGAAGCGCCAGCAGGGTGAGGTCGCCCTCGGCCCCCTCGCGCTGATACCAGAACACGCTGGCCACCACCACCAGCACCATCACCAGCGGCACGGCAAGGCGCCCGGAGGCCGAGGGCTTGAGGGGCGAGCGCTTGATGCTCTCGGTATCCTCGAGCAGACCACGCTCCAGCTCCAGGCGGCTTTCATCAAAGCTAGCCTGGTCGATGTCGCCACGCGCCAGAGCCGCCTCAAGTGATGCCAGGCGGCGCTGAAAGATGGAGACGTTCTGCTCGGCGGTGCGATCGTTGGCCTCATGGTCGCGCTGGGCATCATGCACGGCGCGGGCCCTGCGCAAGGGGGCAATGAGCAGCCAGAGTGCCGGCAGCAGCAGGACGGCGAAGGCAATCCATAACAGGGTCATTCGGTTCTCTCGCGGTTGATCAGGGCTTGCAGTCTTCTGCGCTCCTCGGCGGAGAGCGATGTCGCGGAGGCCTTGCGGCGGGATCTAACGATCAGTGCCACCAGAATGGCAGCGAGAACCACCAAGCCGGCCGGCAGTCCCCACAGCAGGAGGGTGCGCCCCTCCAGCCGCGGGTTGTAGAGCACATAGTCGCCGAAGCGCTGCACCATGTGGTCGCGAATCTCGATGTCGGAGACGCCGTCCTGGAGCAGCAAATAGACACGATCGCGCATGTCCCCGGAGACCGGGGCATTGGAATCGTCGATCGCCTGGTTCTGGCAGGTGGGGCAGCGCAGCGAGGCGGTCAGACTGCGGTAGCGCTGCTCCAGCACCGGGTCGTCGAACTCGCGCACCTCGACGGCACCCGCCTGGGCTGCATTGACGACCAGAAGCGAAAGCAGGGCCAGCAGAAGAACGGGCAGCAGGGATCGGATCAACGCCATTTTTCCACCTCCGGCAGAATCTTTTCACTGACTTCACCCGGTGAGATGTAGCCCGTATGGTGATAGCGAATCACCCCGCCACCATCCACGAGGAATGTCTCGGGAGCACCGAACACCCCAAGTTCGAATCCCAACTCGTTATCCGGGTCGAAGATATTGATCTCGAAGGGGTTGCCGAACTCATCGAGAAAGCCCAGCCCCTTCTCGCGGGTATCCTTCCAACTGACGCCAACCATGCGGATCGCGTGGCGATGGGACAGGTCAAGCAGCTGCGGCATCTCGCGTTTGCATTCTGGGCACCACTCCCCCCAGACGTTAACCAGGGTCAGCTCGCCGTTGGCCAACAGCGATCGATCCACCCGCCGCTCGGGATTCTCGAGAGTGGCGAGATCAAACTCGGGAAAGTCGCGTGCCATCAGCGCCGACTCCCGCTGGAAGGGGTTGAGCGACAGCCCCTGATAGAGGAACAGCCCATGGCCACGTAGAGGTCACGGAAGAGGCCCGGCCGCAACGCCACCTGGGTCATCGGCATGCCAGTGGCCAGATAGAGACGCTTCTCCGGTGTCATGGTGAAGCTGCGCTGACGGTCGCCGCGCTGAACCTCGATCACCGCTCGATCGGCCAGGAAGTTGGCGCCACGCCGTTCGGTTAACCCCGTCATGGTAAAGGTGTAGCCGGCGACCTGGACGCTATCACCCGGGCCCATGCGCACATTGCGCTCGATGCTGTAGTTGGAGACAACCGCTACGCCAATAATGGTCACTGCTACTCCCAGGTGGCCAAGCTGCATGCCCCAATAGGCCAGCGAGAGCTTCCTGAAGCCAGCGCCGAGGGTACTGGCGCGTCGGACCTTGTCATAGAGATCGCGCAGCATGGGTAACACAATCCACAGCGCAGCAATCAGACCAATGGCCACCGGTGCACTCCAGCGCTCGGCAAAGATCAACGGCAGCGACGCCCCCAGCACCACGGCCACGACGGCGGCCAGCCACAGTCGCCGCACCAGCAGGCTCGGAGCCGTGTCCTTCCAGCGGGAGATCGGACCCAGACCCATAAACACCGACATGATCAACGTCAGCGGCACGAACAGCGCATTGAAGTAGGGAGGCCCCACGCTGATCTTGCCGAGATCCAGGGCATCGAGCAGCAGCGGATACACGGTCCCCATCAACACAGTGACCGTGATGATCACCAGCATGAGGTTGTTGATCAGCAGCAGGGCGTCACGGGAGAGCCAGCCGAAACCGACTTTGTGACTGACCCGTGGCGCACGCAGGGCAAAAATCAGCAGTGACATACCCACGGTGAGGCCCAGCAGCATCAGGATAAAGAAGCCGCGGGACGGATCGTTGGCGAAGGCATGCACAGAGGTCAGCACCCCTGAGCGAACCAGAAAGGTGCCCAGCAACGACAGCGAGAAAGTAGTGATCGCCAGCAGCAAGGTCCAGCTCTTGAAAGCGCCGCGCTTTTCGGTGACTGCCAGGGAATGCATCAGCGCCGTGCCGCTCAGCCAGGGCAGCAGGGAGGCATTTTCCACCGGATCCCAGAACCACCAGCCGCCCCAGCCCAGCTCGTAGTAGGCCCACCAGCTGCCCAGGGCGATGCCCACGGTGAGGCAGGCCCAGGCCAGGTTGGTCCAGGGTCGCGCCCAGCGCGCCCAGGCCGCATCCAGGCGACCGCCCAGCAAGGCGGCGATGGCAAAGGCGAAGACCACCGAGAAGCCCACGTAGCCCATGTAGAGCATCGGTGGATGAATGATCAGGCCGATGTCCTGGAGCAGCGGGTTGAGATCCGCGCCGTCCGTCGGCACATGGGGCAGAATCCGCTCGAAGGGGTTGGAGGTGACCAGGATAAACAGCAGGAAACCCACGCAGACCAGCCCCATCACGCCCAGCACCCGGGCGACCATGTCGCGGGGAAGCTCGCGTGAGAAACTCGCCGCGAAATAGCCCCAGCCGGCCAGCATCAGGCTCCACAGCAGCACCGAGCCTTCATGGTTACCCCATACCGCACTGGCCTTGAAATACCAGGGCAGCATGGAGTTGGAGTTGTTGGCGACGTTGGCCACGCTGAAGTCGTCCAGCATGTAGCTGGCGGTCAAGCAGGCATAGGCAATGGCAACAAACAGAAACTGACCGG
>JAIVHL010000103.1 GCA_020201075.1 Halomonas sp.
CCTACGATGTGAGGCGTGACGACACAGTCAAGGGGCGTGGTTTACAGAAAGAGGGTATACGTAGGGGCGAAAACGGTGGGGGGCGAAAACAGTTTGCAGCTTGGTAAGCACTTAGTGATTCAATGTAACTTATTGAAAAATATGGTGCCCCCACCAGGATTCGAACCTGGGGCCTTCCACTTAGGAGGGGGACGCTCTATCCAGCTGAGCTATGGGGGCCAAGCGTTGCGCATTATAGGGAAACTCGCCCTGGAGTGAAACCGCCCGCAGCAGAGCTGGTTGCGATTGTGCTACTGCGTTACCTTGCCGCACCGTGACCCCGCGGCGTTCGTGGCGGCTCCTGGCAGCGTATAGTAGTCCCCGCTAATCACCGGCACGGACGTCCCCATGCTCAAGCGCCTGATTCCTGTTCTGATCCTCGCCATCGGCATTGCCGGCTTCATGGCCCTGCGCCTGACTCGGCCCGAGGCGCCGCCTGCCGTGCCCCAGGAGCGCAGCTGGCTCGTCGAGGCGTTAACGGTGACGCGTGCCGAGCACGTGCCGGTGCTCCCGCTGTTTGGTGAGCTGGTGGCGCCGGAGCGGGTCAGTCTGGTGGCATCCATTGCCGCCCGGGTGGCCGAGCGGCCAGTGAGTGATGGCCAGCGGGTGAGCGAGGGTACGCTGCTGGTGGCTCTGGACGATGCCGATTTGCTGCCGCCACTGCGCCAGGCCGAGGCGGAGGTGGCCGACCTCGAGGCCCAGGTGGCGAACGAGCGTTTACGTCATGACAACGACCGCCGTGCCTTGGAGCGTGAGAAAGAGCTCCTGGCCAGCGCCAACCGCCAGCTGGAGCGCAACCGTTCGCTGGTGGAGCGCAACCTGACCTCCCAGGCCGACCTCGATACCGCTCGCGATGCCGTGGCCCGGGCCCGGCTCGGCGTAACCACTCGTGAAAGCGCCGTGGCCGAGCATCCCTCCCGTCTGGCTAGCCTGGAGGCGCGGTTGGCGCGCGCCAGAGCCACACGCGAAATGGCGCTTCGCGATCGGGAGCGCGGGCGGGTGCTGGCCCCCTTCGATGGGGTGGTGAGCGACGTGCAGGTGGCGCCGGGCGACCAGGTGGCGGCTCGGGCGCCGCTGCTCTCGCTCTATTCGGCCCAGGGGTTGGAGCTGCGCGCACGCGTGCCACATCGCTACCAGGCCGAGCTGGCGGCGAGCCTTGAGCGCGACGAGATTCTGGCTGCGACGGTTGAGGAGGGCGGCCAGCGCTTCGTGCTGTCGCGCCTGGCGGGCGACAGCGACCCTGCCGGCACCGAGGCGATCCTCACTCTCGACGGCCCGGCCGCCGGGCTGCGCCCGGGGGCGCTGGCGGCGGTGCTGCTCGAGCGACCGGCGGTAGCGGACACCCTGGCGGTACCCTTCGCTGCCCTGCACGGCAGCGATCTGCTCTACCGCATCGATGACGACTCGCGGCTAGAGCGTCGGCGGGTGGAGCGCCTGGGCGAGACCCTGGGTCCGGACGGTGAGCGCTGGCTGCTGGTGCGTGCCGCTGGGCCCGACGAGAGGCTGGCCGCGGGCGATAGGGTGATCGCTACCCATCTGCCCAACGCGATGCAGGGCCTGCGCGTCGAGGTCGTCGAGGAACAGGCCGAGAACCTGGCCGAGAACCTGGCCGAGAACCTGACCGAGAACCTGACCGAGAACCTGACCGAGAACCTGGCCGAGAACCTGGCCGAGGAGGCCGGCCAGTGAGCCGTCGCGGCGGAGTGATCGGCTTCTTCGTGCATCACAAGGTGGCCGCCAACCTGGTGATGCTGGTCATGCTGCTGGGCGGCGCGCTGGGTATCGCGCGCATGAATATCCAGTTCTTCCCGAGCTTCGCCCTGGACGTGGTCAGCGTGCGGGTGGCGTGGAGCGGCGCCTCCGCCGAGGATATCGAGCAGGGCATTACCAACCCGCTTGAGCAGCGGCTGCGCAGCCTCGATGGGCTCAAGCGGATGACCTCCACTTCGGCCCAGAGCATCGCCAACATCACCCTGGAGTTCCAGGAGGGCAGCGACCCGGTGCTGGCGCTGGATGACGTGCGCCAGCAGGTCGACAGCTTCACCAACCTGCCGGCTGACGCCGAGACGCCAGAGGTGTCGCGGCTGGCCCGCTATGAGCCGGTGGCGAGACTGCTGGTGCACGGCGACTTGGCCCCTTCCGAACTGCGCCAGCTGGCGCAGCGCTTCGAAGACGAGCTGCTGTTTGCCGGCATCGACCGGGTAGAGATCACCGGCCTGCCGGCGCAGCAGATCAGTATCGAAGTGCCCGCGGAGCGCCTCCAGGGGCTGGGGATGTCGCTGGGTGAGATCGCCGGCCGGGTCCAGGAGATGTCTCGGGACCTGCCGGCCGGGCTGCTGGGCCAGCGTGACAGTGCCCGGGAGCTGCGTTCGCTGCAGCAGCGTCGCGACGCCATGGGCTTCGAGGATCTGCCGATCCTCAGCGGCGATCGAGTGCAGCTGCGTCTGGGCGACATTGCTACCGTGCGCCAGGAGCCCCGCGAGGGTCAGGTGGAGCTCGCCTACCGCGGTCGACCGGCCGCGGAGCTGGTGCTGCAGCGCGCCGAGGCGGGCAACTCCCTGGCGGCTGCGCGGGTGCTGGAAGGCTGGCTCGGCGAGGTGCGCCCGACCCTGCCGCCCAGCGTCGGGCTCGAGGTCTTTGATGAGTCCTGGCAGCTGATTGACGACCGCATCTCGCTGCTGCTGGTCAACGGCGCCGGCGGTCTGCTGCTGGTCATGATTCTGCTCTATTTCTTTCTGCCGGCGCGAGT
>JAIVHL010000104.1 GCA_020201075.1 Halomonas sp.
GGCAACCCCAACAGGACGTGCACGAGAAATACCGCCAGCATGGTCAAGGTCATGCAGGATCCTCCATGAGCGTCTTCAAGGGCGCAGGGCCATACCACAGGGCATGCCAGGCCAGCAGCGCGAAGCCGACCGGCACCGACAGCATGGGTATGGTCCGGCTGATCCCCAGCCCCTGGCTGGTGAACATCGAGACGGACATCGCGTAGCGATAACTGACAATGGCGGCACCGATGGCGATGCACAGGGTCAGGAGCCACTGGTAGAAGTTGAGGAGACGGCACAGCGGGGCAGGCAGCAGGCGTTCGATCAGCGCGACGCGCATCTGGCCGCCTTCCACCCAGACAGCACCTGCAGCGAGCAGCACGCTGCCGATGATCAGATAGCGGGCTAGCTCGTCTGTCCAGATCGGTGCGCCGCCGGCCAGGTAGCGCATGAATACGCCGTACAGGATCGCTGCCAGGTTGATGAGAAGCAGGCTGCTGGCAACCGTCAGCGACACGGACCGGCTGACGGCCAGTACACGAGTGCGGGATATCACCATAGGGAATGTCGTCGGTTATGGGGCAGGGGAGACCCCCTGCCCGAACGTCAAGATGTCACGAGGAAGGTGGGGGTTACTCGGCCAGGTGGGTCATCCCGGCATCCTCGAGCGCCATGTCGATAAACGACGAATCGATGTCCTGCCCACTCAACCATTCCAGGTAGGCCGGCTGGCCCTGCTCGCGGAATGCTGCCAACTCGTCCTCGGACGGACGGATCACCTCCATGCCCTGTTCCACCAGATAGGCGATGCGCTCGTCGACCCGGGTCTCGTTGTGCTCGCGGGCCATCTGATTGGCCTCCTCGACCGCCTCCAGGAAGGCCTGACGCATGGTGTCGTCCCAGCCGTCGATCATGGCACCGTTGCCGACCAGGAACTGGTCCGAGTATTGGATGTTGGCAAGCGTCAGGTAGTCCTGCACCTCGTATAGGCTGCCCATGATGATGTACATCGGCGGGTTCATCTGGCCATCGGCGACGCCGGTCTTGAGCGCCATGTATACCTCAGTCCAGGGGATCGGCGTGCCCGATGCGCCGAAGGCCTCGTAAAGCGCGACCTGGCTGGGGTCCATGGCGCGAAAGCGCAGGCCCTCGAAGTCGTCGGGCGAGGAGATGGGCTTTTCGTCGTTGGTAAAGGCCAGAAAGCCGCCCTCCTCGACCACAGCCAGCAGCTCCACGCCGGTACGCTCGCGCAGGGCGTCCTCGACGGCCTGCCAGTACTGGCCTTCATCGAAGAATGTACGCGCCGACTCGAAGTCGTCGAAGAGAAACGGAATGGCGCTCACAAAGACTTCTGGCACCAGTGGCGACATGCCGGCGAAGGAGGCGATGTTCAGACTGGGGGTGTTCATCGTCTGCTCCATGCGCTCCTGTTCATCCCCCAGCATGCTGTTGGCGTAGAGCTTGAGCTCGATTTCACCGTCGGTCTTTTCCTCGACCAGTTCTTTAAGATTCGTGGCGAATACATGCACGGCATTCTTGTCGGGATCCGGGGCGCCGTTGTAACTCAGATCCACAGTCGTGGCAGCGTGTACCTAGCGGTGAGGGAAGAAACGGCAAACGATCGAGTAAATTTCATTCTTGAACTCCGGACATTGTTGTTGGTGGAACTCTCGGCCTGTCGACCGATGTCTCAATAGGCTAGGCGTTGATGTGTTGCCTAATCAATCCCGATAGTGTTGTTATTATTCCAACACTTGGCGCCTGCCAGGCGAGGAGCGTCGGCATTGAAAAAGCGCATTCCCCGGCAGAGGTGGTCGAGACAGGCATTGGCGGCCACCGTGAGCTCGCGTCCGGTGAGGCTGACGATCTGCGCCCGGGCATCGCGAAGCACCGGATAGGCCATGGGGAGCACGATGATATCGCCTTGCTGGATTTCCTCAGCCACTGTCAGTTCGGGCATGAAGGTCACCCCAATGCCCGAGCGTACGAAATTCTTGAGCACGGCCACCGAGTTGGTATGCAGGCGGGCCTGCAGAAAGATTCGCTCCTGGTGGGCCACGGCATTGATCATCTGGCGCATGCCGAAGGGATTGTCCATTAGGCCGATCGGGTACTTCACCATGTCCTGCAAGGCAATTGGTTGCGTGATACGGGCAAGTTCATGGCCGGTGGGCACGATCAGGTCGAGTGGTTGGCGCGTCTCGACATGGCAGGTCAGCTGAGGATCGACGGGGGGCGCATAGAGCAGCGCCAGTTCAACCTCGCGATCCTTGACCAGGGCCATGGCCTCGTTGACCCCGGCCATCACGACTTCCAGTTCGATTCCCGGGTAAGTGGTCATGAAAGATTGCAACGGAGCCGAGATCAGATCGGCGATGAAACCTTCGCCCACTGCGATCCGGACCTGGCCGCTGACCAGTCCTTGCAATGCCGACAACCGCGAGATCACCGCGTCTTCGGCCGTCTGCTGGGCGTGGTAGTGATCGGCGAGCAGCCGTCCCGCCTCGGTCACCTTGATGCCGCCGGCATGGCGTTCTAGCAGCCGAGTGTCGAGGTGTTCCTCGAGATGGCGGATTTGTCGGCTAACGGCCGAGACATCGATACCGAGGTAGGTGGCTGCCTTGCGAAGTGAGCCGCGTCGAATCACTTCGCTCAAGTAGGACAGGGCTCGCGAATTGAGCATCGGCCATGGTGCCTTATCGTATTCGTGGTGGGGAAAATGTCATTGAGATGATGTCACCCTACAGGCTCAGCAAATAGGTGTGGCAAGGTAAGCACAGCAAGCTCACCGCTTGATCAGAACATTGCCGCCAGGCCAACTCTAGCCAAGCACGGCTGACGACATGCCGCTACGTGCGCTCGGTGCTAAAAATGATTGGCCTGTCCAAGAAGCCAAAGCTCGAGGTCAAATTCCTCGGCCAGATGTTCCACCACTGTCAAGCTAGATGGAGCCTCGGCGACTTATGTTTGAGATTCCAGACGCTGTAGTAGCAGACGTCGATCATCCGGGACCCTACAAGTAATCAGATATCTTTTTACTGCATTTTGCCTCTGGCAGAAGTGAGGCCCGGGATGCGTGTCTTTCTTTCCAGCAGGTCCAGCAGTTGGGCGACGGTACCGGTGAGTACCAGGTAGATGATGGCAACCAGAGTAAAGGCCTCCAGAAACTGGAAGGTCTGGTAGCCGACTTTCTCTGCTCGGGCGGTAAGCTCGGTGAGACCGATGGCGTAAGCGATCGAAGTATATTTGAGTTCTACAATGGCTTCGTTAGACCACTGTGGAATCACTCGCCGACCGGCCTGGGGCAGGATGATATCCCGTAGTGCCTGAAATCGGCTCATGCCCATGGCACGGGCCGCTATCATCTGTCCGGCGGGCAGTGACTGGATGGCACCCCGGAAGTATTCTGCCTGATAGGCGGCGCTGTTGAGACCGATGGCCACGGCAGCCGCAGTAAAGGGGTCGAGAACGATACCGATCTCGGGCAGCCCTAGGTAGATGAAGAACAGTTGCACCAGCATCGGCGTGCCGCGAAATATTTCGATGTAGAGGGTGGCCAGCAGGTAGATCGGTTTCGCTGCATAGACACGTCCCCATACCAGTACCAGGGCCAAGAAGAACCCCAGCACCATGGCGATGGCCCACAGCGCCATCGTCACACCCACGCCTTCGAGCAGGAAAGGCATCCAGGTGCGGCCGAACTCAATGAACTCCGGCATGGGTCGCTCTCCTCGCTTTAGGCGTCCTGGTGGTCATGGGTGATCATCTGCAGGAATTGCGATGTGCGTTCCTGCTCAGGGTGGTTGAACATCCGGTCAGGGGAGCCCTGTTCGACGATAACGCCGCCTTCCATAAAAATCACCTCGTCGGCGGCCGCCTTGGCAAAGCCCATTTCGTGGCTGACCACCAGCATGGTCATGCCGGCATTGGCGAGATCCTTCATCACCTGCACTACCTCGCCGGTCAATTCCGGATCCAACGCCGAGGTGGGTTCGTCGAAGAGGATCAGCTTGGGATCCATGGCCAGCGCCCGGGCGATGGAGGCACGTTGCTTTTGACCGCCGGAGAGCTCTGCCGGATAGGCGTCGCACTTGTCGGCAAGACCCACCCTCTCTAGCTCCTCATGGGCGCGTCGTGTCGCCTCCTGCTTGGAGCGGCCCAAGACATTGCGCTGTGCTAGGCGGACATTGTCGAGGACCCGCAGATGAGTGAAGAGGTTGAACTCCTGAAAGACGAAGCCGATCTGGGCGCGAATCTGGTTGATGTTCTTTTCTTCTATTCGTACGCCATCCAAGGTGACGACGCCACCGTCG
>JAIVHL010000236.1 GCA_020201075.1 Halomonas sp.
CTTCAACCGTCTGGCGTTGGCGCGCGCTCGTCATGGGGCCCATGTCGGTGTCGACAGCCAAGGGATCGCCCAGCCGAATGGCATCCATGCGCTTAGCCAGGGCGTCATACAAGGCATCGGCCAGGGATTCATGCACGATGAGTCGGGATGTGGCCGAGCACACCTGCCCGGAATTGAAATAGATACCCGCCATTACCCAGTCGGCGGCCTGTTCGACTTCGGCATCCTCCAGCACCAGAATGGCGGACTTGCCACCCAGCTCCAGCGAGACGTTGCGCACGCCCTTCGCCGCCGCTTGCATGACCTTTTCGCCCACCAGGTTGCTGCCGGTGAAGGAGAACTTGTCGATACCCGGATGAGCGGTCAGCGGCGCTCCGATGCCTTCGCCGTCGCCGTGTACCAGATTGAACACGCCGGCGGGCAGGCCCATCTCCAGGGCGATCTCGGCCAGCGCCTGTTCCGGCAGCGGGGTCACCTCGGAGGGCTTGAAGACGATCGTGCAGCCAGCGGCCAGGGCCGGAGCAATCTTCCAGGCGCTGGTGACTAGCGGGAAATTCCAGGGGGTAATCAACCCCACCACCCCGATGGGATCCTCATAGGTCTCGGCCAGAATCCCGTCGAGGCCGTGCTCGACGCTTCGCCCCTGGCGCGCCTCCAGTGCGGTCGCCTGACCCGCGTAGTAGCGGTAACAGGCGATGGCATCGTCGAGATCGACGCCCGCCTCGGCCAGGGCCTTGCCGTTATTGCGGGATGACAGGTGCATCAGCGCATCACGACGCGCCTCCAGCGCATCGGCAAAGGCCGAAAGATACTGACCTCGCCGCGCTCCGCCAAGCGCTTGCCAGGCCGGCAAGGCCGCCCGGGCGGCGCTCACCGCGACATCGACATCGGCGGGATCGCCGGCGGTGACCTCGGCGATCGTCTCCTGTCGATAAGGGTCCGTCACGGGCAGGCAGCGGTGGCCGGCACTCTCGACCCACTGATTGTCGATGAACTGTCGTGTCAGCTGTTGCATTGGCAATTTCCTGGGAGTGAATGAATGGGGTCAAGCATCTAGCACTGAGGCATTCCAGGCCAGCGCGTCGACCTCGATCAGCATGGGCCCAGATGCCGGTCGTTGGCGTATTGCCGAGGCCAACGCCGACGGATCACCGACACGTCTGGACATGCAGCCGAAACCGGCGGATAGCATCTGGAAATCCGGTGCTTGAATATCCACCCCGAGACGGGGCACGCCGGCATCATCCATGAAGCGACGAATCTCCTCATAGCCCTGGTTGTGCCAAAGCAGTACGACAATGGGCAGCCCCTCTTCCACCGCGCAGGCCAACTCGGTCAAGGTAAACATGATGCCGCCGTCCCCCACCAGGGCGACCACCGGCAGGTCGGGCCGTCCCAGGCTGGCTCCCATGGCGGCGGGCAGGCCGTACCCGAGGGTGCCGTAGCCGGTGGAGGCATTGAAAAATCGCCGTGGCGCCGGCTGAGACACCAGATGATTCGCCGCGTAGGTAGTGGCGCAGGAGTCACCGACCAGAATCGCCTCGGGCAAAACCTCTCGAAGGGTATCGAACAGCGGTACATAGGGGGCGAAGGCCGGGTCCCGGGCCAGCCCCAGCGCCTCCCGAGCATTCTGGACTCGCTGCGCGCCATGGCGTTGCAGGGGAGCAGCGGCGAATCGCAAGGCCAAGGCCTCCAGGGTGAGCCCGGCATCCGCCACCAGCGCCAGGTCGGCGGCCTGATTGGAAGCCAGTTGCTCGGGGGCGATATCCACGCGGATCAAGCGCCCGGTCAGGGCGAAGCCTCCGTCGAAGACCACGTCATAGTCGGTCTCGCCCAGCTCGGTGCCAATGGCCAGCACCACATCGGCATTGGCGGCCAATTCCCTGACGGCGGGCAGCGCGGCGTTGGCCCCCAGGTCCAGGGGATGATCGAGGCCCAGTAGCCCCTTGGCGTTGATGGTCGTTACCGTCGGAGTATCCAGTGCCTCCACCAGGGATCTCGCCGCCTGGGGCGCCTCGACACAGCCGCCCCCCAGTAGCACCAGGGGGCGCTTGGCCTCGGCCAGCCAGGTGGCAGCTTTTTCTAGCGCGGCGGGGGCCGGTGCCGGCCTGGCCAGCGCCGCTCGATGCCAGCTACGGGGCTCGCGCACCGGCGCATCGAACAGATCGATGGGTATCTCGATATGCACCGGCCCCGGCCGACCTCCCTCGAACATCGCGAAGGCTCGGGCCAGAACCTCCGGCAATCCGTCCGGGTCGAGCAGGGTATGACTGAAGCGCGACAGGCCCGCCATCAGCTGTTGCTGGCTCGGCAGTTCGTGCAGTCGCCCCTGACCCCGACCTAACGTATCGCGGCGGTTGACGCTGGAAATCACCAACATGGGAATGGAATCGGCCAGCGCCTGACCCATGGCCGTAGCGATATTGGTCAAGCCGGGACCGGTGATGATGAAGCACACCCCCGGCCGACCGGTCGCCCGCGCATAGCCGTCGGCCATGAAACCGGCGCCCTGCTCGTGACGGGGAGTGACGTGGCGAATGCCAGAGGCCTCGCCACCCTCCAGGCCGCGATAGAGCTCGATGGTGTGCACGCCGGGGATACCGAAGACGGTATCCACGCCATAGGTATCCCGCAGCAACCGAATGAGAAGTTCTGCACAGGTCATGCTCGGGCTCCTCATCCCACCAGCCAATGGGCCATGACGACGATGATCGGCAGGGTGATGGCGGTTCGGATCAGAAAGATCGCGGCCAACTCCCATAGCTTCAGCGGGATCTTCGACT
>JAIVHL010000024.1 GCA_020201075.1 Halomonas sp.
AGGGTGGTGTCCACCGAGATCCAGGGCCGTCCGCGTCGCTCGGCCACCTCCATCAGGTGGCTGACGTCGGGGCGAAGTACCAGCCAGCGCTGGACCACGCCGGCCAGCCACATTTCTGCGTCGCGCACCTGGGGCTCGCCCATGCGTCTCCTGTCGGCGTTTTCGACCAGTTGGCGAAGCCGTGACTTGCAGGTGTCCACCTGTTGGCGAAGGAGCTCGATATCCTTGACCAGCATGGGGTTGTCCCTGGCCTCGTCGCGCATCTCGGTCAACAACACGGCCATGGTGGAGAGCGGTGTGCCCAGTTCGTGGGCGGTGCCCGCCGCCTGTGTGGCTACCGCCAACACTTGCTCGTTGCGCAGGGCGGCTTCCCGAGTGCGTGACAGCGCTTGCTCTCGGCTGCGCAGCGCATGGGCCATCTTGTAGATGAAAAAGGTCACCAGCCCAGCCGACAGGGCGAAGTTGAGCCACATGCCCAGTACGTGAAGGCTGACGCCCTGTTCGGCATGGCTCCCATGGGCCAGCTGCGCAACCGGATGATAATTCACCATCAGCAGCGAATAGGCCAGCAGCGCCGATGTGGCAATGATCCAGGCATAACGCCAGGGCAGGGTGGCGGCGGCGATAGTCACCGGCACTAGGTAGTAGGTGATAAAGGGATTGCTGGAGCCGCCGGTGAAGTAGAACAGCAGGGTGAGACCCGCCACGTCGGCCAGCAGGTGGGCCAGGTACTCGACGTGGGAGACCGCGCGATGGCGTCCGAGCCGCCACCAGGTGGCCAGGTTGATCAGCGCCATGGTCAGCACCACGCCGATCACTGCCTTGACTCGCAGATCGAAGCCGAGCAGTTCTACGCCGACGATGATGCCAGCCAGGAAACCGGTCCAGGTGATCCCGCGAACGATGGTCAGGCGAACCAGGTTGCGGCTGGGCGTGGAGAGAGGCAGTGGCTGGGTGGTGATCATGGCGGCTCCTTGCTGCTAGGTCATCATCATACCCCCTGCGGAGCCGCCCTACATTTCGCCGGCCGACCGGCGTAGAATGCCGCCATCGCCCAAGCGCCAACCATTCACGCACCCCTGCGGTGCCACGACGACGAATTCACCATCGATGCCAGACGCTACCTTGGCCCGTGAAGTCGGGCTGCGACGCACCTTCGCAATCATCAGTCACCCGGACGCGGGCAAGACCACCATCACCGAGAAGATGCTGCTGTTTGGAAATGCCATCCAGATGGCCGGTTCGGTGAAGAGCAAGCGCAATGACCGCCATGCCACCTCCGACTGGATGAAAATGGAACAGGAGCGTGGCATCTCGGTGACCACCTCGGTGATGCAGTTCCCCTATGGCGGGCGCATCGTCAACCTGCTGGACACGCCCGGTCACGAGGACTTCTCCGAGGATACCTATCGCACCCTGACGGCGGTGGATTCGGCGCTGATGGTGATCGACGGCGCCAAGGGCGTCGAGGCCCGGACCATCAAGCTGATGGAGGTGTGTCGCCTGCGCACCACGCCGATCCTCACCTTCATCAATAAGATGGATCGCGACGTCCGCGATCCTGTCGAGGTGATGGACGAAGTCGAGGAGGTGCTCAACATCCAGTGCGCGCCGATGACCTGGCCGATCGGCATGGGGCGTCACTTCAAGGGCGTCTACCACTTCCAGAACGATGTGATACACCTCTACACCCAGGGTCAGGGCAGCCAAATTCCCGATGATCGGCGCATCGAGGGGCTCGACAACCCTGAGGTGGATACGGTGCTCGGTGAGGAGCAGGCCGAGGAGCTGCGCATGGAGGTAGAGCTGGTGCGCGGTGCCTCCCATGAGTTCGATCACGCGGCCTACCTGCGCGGCGAGCTGTCGCCGGTCTACTTCGGTACCGCCATGGGCAACTTTGGTGTGCGCGAGATGATGGATGGCTTCGTGGAATATGCGCCACCGCCCCAGCCCCGGGAAACCGATACCCGCGTTGTCGAAGCCGAGGATGACCGCTTTACCGGTTTCGTTTTCAAGATCCAGGCCAACATGGACCCCAATCACCGCGATCGCATCGCCTTCTTGCGGGTCTGCTCGGGCAAGTATGAGAGGAACATGAAGATGCGCCACGTGCGCATCGGCAAGGATATCAAGATTGCCGATGCCCTGACCTTCATGGCCGCAGATCGCACCCAGGTGGAAGAGGCCTGGCCCGGTGACATCATAGGCCTGCATAACCACGGGACCATCCAGATCGGTGATACCTTCACCCAGGGCGAGGCGATGAGCTTTACCGGTATCCCGCACTTTGCCCCTGAGCTCTTCAAACGCGTGCGCCTGAAGGACCCGCTGAAAATGAAGGCGCTGCAGAAGGGCCTGCAGCAGCTCTCCGAGGAAGGTGCCACCCAGGTGTTCATGCCGGTGGATAACAACGACCTGATCCTGGGAGCCGTGGGTACTCTGCAGTTCGATGTGGTCGCCCATCGCCTCAAGGAGGAGTACAAGGTGGAGGCGGTCTATGAGGGGGTAAACGTCAATACCGCCCGCTGGATCTACTGCAACGACGCCAAGAAGCTCGAGGAGTTTAAGCGCAAGGCCAGCGCCAACCTGGCCATCGACGGCGGCGGCTACCTGACGTATATCGCGCCGACCCGGGTCAACCTTCAGATGACTCAGGAGCGCTGGCCGGAGATCCGCTTCCAGCCGACCCGGGAACACTGATCTTTGCGATGTTGATCGACGCCCACTGCCATCTGGATTTCCCCGATTTCGACGCCGACCGCGAGGCGGTATTCGAACGGGCCAGGGCGGTGGGCGTCGCTCGTTTCGTGGTGCCGGGGACCACTCGGGAACGCTGGCCCGGCGTGCTGGCGCTGGGCCAGCGGGAGGATGTTAGCGTCTGCCTGGGGCTGCATCCCTATTTCATGGATCGGCACCGCGTCGGAGATCTCGAGGCCCTGGCGCGGGCCCTGGCGAAACATGCCGGAGACGCGGGGCCCGGGATCGTCGCCCTGGGCGAGTGCGGGATCGATGCCCGCTTCCCCGAGGCTCTCGAGGCCCAGTGGGGGCTCTTCGATGCTCAGCTCAGGCTGGCGAAGGCACATGAGCTGCCGGTGGTGATCCACTGCGTGCGCGCCAACGATCAGGTGGCCAAGCGGCTGCGCCAACTGGCGCTTCCCTGCGGCGGACTGATCCATGCCTTCGCCGGTTCGCAGGAGCAGGCACATCGGTTCATCGAACTTGGCTTCGTGGTTGGCCTGGGCGGCGCCGCGACCCATGAGCGAGCGCAGCGTCTGCGGCGGGCGGTGGCGTCACTGCCCGATGACGGCTACGTGCTGGAGACCGACAGCCCCGATATGCCGCTGGCTGGCCATCGAGGAGAGCGCAACGAGCCGGCCCGGTTAGAGGAGGTGTGTCGAATCGTCGCCGAACTCCGCGGCCAGTCGATCAAGCAAGTGGCGGATCACACCACCGCTAACGCGCAGCGGCTGTTCCGTCTGTGATGTCGACGTCCCTGGTAATTTACGTCCGGGCGGCCAGGCTCTCGGGATCCAGGCGCTCGATGGGATAGGGCAGCTTCAACTGCTTGAACGCTTGGTCGGCCACGCGCAGGGGCCCCAGGTCATCCTTCGTGCTCAGCACCGCCAGGATCTCTGCCTGATCATAGGCGTCGAGCTCGGCGGCCAGCACTTCTCCCACTGCCTTGCCCTCGGCGGTCTCGACCGGGCTGCCCAGTACCGGGAGCTCGCTGCCTTCCAGCTGCGCGCGCACCAGGCGGCGCTTTACCTGGCCGCGGAAATGGGCGCGGGCCACGACTTCCTGCCCGGTATAGCAGCCCTTCTTGAAGCTGATACCGCCCAGCGCCTCCCAGTTTATCATCTGTGGCAGCAGGGCATCGCGATGGATTGGCGTCAGCCAGGCCAGGCCTGCCTGAATATCATGCAGGCACCACACCGCGTTGCCCACCGGTGTCGCCTGCTCGGCGAGCCGCGCCCATAGCGGCGCGGCTCGCTCGGCGGCCAGACAGACCAGTAGGCGAGGGCGCGGCCCGGGATGGGCCAGCAGCTGGACGTCGGCATCTCCGGCCTGATGCCATACCGCCGGCGGAATCAGCTCCAGCCTGACCTCTGCCAGCGCGGGGGCCTCGCGGCCGATCAGTCCGATCAGCGCGAGGTCGTCGCGCACATCGAGCTGCGCCTTGTAGAAGGCGGCAAATTTGCCGAGGTGCTCTGCCAGCGGCTGAACCAGGCCGCGCTGCATCAGCAGGCGATAGTGCCCTTCGGCCACGCGGAGCAGCTGGGCGTTGGCCAGCATGCGTCCCTTGGCGGTGCAGAACACGGTGAGGGGGGCGAGATCGCCGTCGGCCAGGCCCACCTGAGCGCTGGTCTGGCCCTGCAGGAATCTCTCGGCATCGGGTCCGAACACATCGAGCACGCCCAGGTGGACCAGCGGCGCCACCACGGTGTCATCCAGCGCCCGCCGGGCCGGTGCCGGAGTGTCGAAGGCGATCCGGTTCTCGGCATCCTGCCGTCCGCTTGGGGCGGCGATCCAGTCGTGCATGGGGAGCTCCTTTCGTTTGCTGGGTGGCTGGCTCCTCTTATGCGGGTAGCCGTGCGACTTTGCAACCGCTGTGGTCGTCCTGACGCCATGCTAGAATCGCTCGCACATGCCGCTCAGGGCAGCTTCGAGGACAGCATCGACAGCCTCTCTCCACGCACCCTTGCCCCAACATCGGAGCCGATTCATGGCGCATCAATCGCTGAGCTTCAAGGGCGTCGATAACGCCGACCAGATCAACCGTATCACCACCGCACTGATGATGCTTGACGGCGTTGACAGCGCCGAGGTGGGCCGCCACGGTGCCGAGGTGGAAGGGCGTGCCCGCCGCGAAATACTGATCAAGGCCATCGAGGCCCTCAAGCTCCCCATCCAGGTTAATTGAAAAGGAGGTTCCATGAAGAAGACCATTGAAGTCATCAGCGAGCGCAACCATATGTTGCGTCAGCGAGTCGAAATCGACGGGTTCGAGGATCTCTTCGTCGATGTGCCGGTGGCCTACGGCGGTGAGGGCAGCGCTCCTGACCCCCATGACTATTTTGATCTCTCGCTGGGCGCCTGCAAGGCGATCACCTCGTTGATGTACGCCAATCGCAAGAAGTGGCCCCTCGAGGGCATCAGCGTGAAGGTCCATCGCGACGACAGCGAGGAGCGCCACGGTATTTATCGGCTCGACGTGGAAATGACCTTCCATGGCATCGAGGATCCAGAGCAGCGTGTGAGACTGGAGGAGATCAGTCACAAGTGCCCCATCCATCGACTGATGACCAGTTCCACCGTGGAGGTCACCACCCGGACCAGCGTCGAGGCCTGATACACCCGACGACCCTAAACACGGAGACTCAATGAGCAAGCCCTTTCGCCTCGCTTCAAAGTTCCATCCCGCCGGCGACCAGCCCCGGGCCATTGATAACCTGGTCAAGGGGCTGGATTCGGGGCTTGCCCACCAGACGCTGCTGGGGGTCACCGGGTCGGGTAAGACCTTCACCATGGCCAACGTGGTCGAGCGGCTGCAGCGTCCGACCATCGTCATGGCACCCAACAAGACCCTGGCGGCCCAGCTATACGGTGAGTTCAAGGCGTTTTTCCCCGATAACGCCATCGAATACTTTGTCTCCTATTACGATTACTATCAGCCCGAGGCCTACGTGCCGTCGTCGGACACCTTCATCGAGAAGGATGCCTCCATCAACGAGCATATCGAGCAGATGCGCCTGTCGGCCACCAAGGCGCTGCTTGAGCGCCGCGATGCGCTTATCGTGGTATCGGTATCGGCCATCTACGGCCTGGGCGACCCCGAGCAGTACCTGAAGATGCGCCTGCACTTCACCCGGGGCGAGCTGATTGATCAGCGCTCCTTTCTGCGCCGACTGGCGGAGCTGCAGTACACCCGTAACGACATGGATTTCAAACGCGGCACCTATCGGGTGCGCGGCGATGTGATCGACATCTTCCCGGCCGATGCCGAGGACGAGGCGGTGCGCGTTGAGCTGTTTGATGACGAGATCGACACCATTAGCCTGTTCGATCCGCTTACCGGCGAGGTGCGAGGCAAGATGCCCCGCATGACCATCTACCCCAAGTCTCACTACGTGACGCCTCGGGAGACCATCCTGGGTGCCATCGATGAGATCAAGGCCGAACTGGTGGGGCGCCTCGACTGGCTGCGCAAGCATGACAAGCTGGTGGAGGCACAGCGCCTGGAGCAGCGCACCCTCTACGACATCGAAATGATGCTGGAGCTGGGCTACTGCAACGGCATCGAGAACTACTCCCGCTATCTGTCCGGACGCAACCCGGGCGAACCGCCGCCCACCTTTTTCGACTACCTGCCGACCGACGCCCTACTTTTTATCGACGAGTCTCACGTCAGCGTTCCCCAGGTGGGCGGAATGTACAAGGGCGACCGCTCGCGCAAGGAGACCCTGGTGGAGTACGGGTTCCGGCTGCCCTCGGCGCTGGACAACCGCCCGATGAAATTCGAAGAGTGGGAAGCGATCAGCCCCCAGACGATTTTCGTTTCTGCCACACCGGGACCCTATGAAGCCTCCCATGCTGGCCAGGTGGTGGAACAGGTCGTGCGCCCCACCGGGCTGCTTGATCCGGAGATTGAAGTGCGGCCCGCCAGCACCCAGGTGGACGACCTGCTCTCGGAGATTCGCCTGCGCACTGAGGTCGGCGAGCGGGTGCTGGTCACGACGCTCACCAAGCGCATGTCCGAGGACCTCACCGAGTACCTGGATGAGCATGGCGTGCGCGTGCGCTATCTGCACTCGGACATCGACACCGTGGAACGGGTGGAGATCATTCGCGACCTGCGTCTGGGCAAGTTCGATGTGCTGGTGGGGATCAATCTGCTGCGGGAGGGGCTCGACATTCCTGAGGTCTCCCTCGTGGCGATCCTCGATGCCGACAAGGAGGGCTTCCTGCGCAATGAGCGCTCGCTGATCCAGACCATGGGCCGCGCCGCGCGTAACGTCCACGGCAAGGCGATCCTCTACGGCGACCGTATTACCGACTCCATGCGCCGCGCCATGGAGGAAACGGACCGTCGCCGCGCCAAGCAGGTCGCCCACAACGAGGAGCATGGCATCACCCCCACCACCGTGACGCGTTCGGTGGCGGACATTCTGGAGGCCGCCCAGGCCCCGGGTCGCAAGGGAAAAGGCCGGCGCGGCGAGCGAAAGGTGGCAGAGCGGGAGGCGATTTACGACCCAGCCGAGCTGTCGCCGGCGGAGCTGGCTCGGGAGTCGACCCGAGTCGAGGACGCCATGTTCGAGGCGGCCCAGAATCTGGAGTTCGAGGAAGCCGCGCGGCTGCGTGACCGGCTGCACAAACTCAAGGAGCGCCAGCTGGTGCTGGGGACGGTGTAATGCCGGAAGGCCCCGAGATTCGGCGCGCCGCCGACCGAGTGCACAAGCAGCTCGTGGGTCGGCGGCTGGAACATGTCTGGTTCTTCTTTCCCGAACTGGCCAAGGAGGCTGCCTCGCTGATCGGGCGTGAGGTCTTTGCCGTGGATAGCTGGGGGAAGGCACTGCTGACTCGCTTCGATGATGGCCGGGTGCTCTACTCCCACAATCAACTCTATGGCGTCTGGAAGCTGCATGACGCCGAGCGTGAGCCCGATACCGGGCGTTCGCTGAGAGTGCGACTGGTGGCGGAGGGCAGGGCGGCGAGCCTCTACAGCGCCTCGGACGTCTCGTTGTGGGAGGAAAGCAGGCTCGGAGAACATCCCTTCTTGTCACGTCTCGGCCCCGACCTTCTGACCCACGGCGTTACGGTAGGGCAGGCCATATCGCGCCTTCAGGAGGCACGCTTCCGTCGGCGCGGCCTTGGTGGCCTGTTGCTTGACCAGGCGTTGTTCGCCGGCATCGGCAACTACTTGCGCTCGGAGATCCTGTTCTTTGCGGGTTTGCACTTCAAGACCAAGCCGGGCGATCTGGAGGAGGTTGTCCTGGAGCAGTTGGCTCGAGCGATTCTCGAAGTCACGCGGCAGGCCTACGACCAGGCGGGCGTGACCAATCGGCCCGACTGGGCCGCGGCGGATCGGCGTCTCGGAGCCTCCCGTCGGCGTTGGCGGTTTGCCGTTTTCGAACGCGACGGCCTGCCATGCCATGGTTGCGGCACGCCGATCGAGCGGATCTCGGTCGCCTCCAGAAGACTCTACTATTGTCCCCGCTGCCAGCCACCACCGGCATAGTGCATCTTTTCCACTTTATACCGTTATCTAATTTTACTGAAAATTTGTTGCCTTTGGCGACCTCCGTGTCGACAGCATAGAGGGTGAGGTATAATCGTCACGTTTGAACTCGCCATATCAGACGCGCGCGTCCAAGAGCGAGCATGCCGACAACGCCAAGGAGCTCCTTGCCCATGACCGTGATCCGCCAGGACGATCTGATCCAGAGCGTCGCCGATGCCCTGCAGTACATCTCCTACTACCATCCCAAGGATTTCATCGATGCTATGGCCCAGGCCTATGAGCGCGAGGAAAACCCGGCGGCCAAGGATGCCATCGCACAGATTCTGATCAACTCGCGGATGTGCGCCATGGGTCACCGCCCAATCTGCCAGGATACCGGCATCGTGACCGTCTTTCTGCATATCGGCATGAACGTGCGCTGGGACGCCGAGATGAGCCTGGATGACATGGTCAACGAGGGCGTTCGTCGCGCCTATGCGCTGCCCGACAACGTGCTGCGCGCCTCGGTGCTGGCCGACCCGGACGGCGCCCGCAAGAACACCGGTGATAACACCCCCGCGATCATCCACCACAAGATCGTTCCCGGCGATAGCCTCGAGGTGTACGTGGCTGCCAAGGGCGGCGGCAGCGAGGCGAAGTCCAAGTTCGCCATGCTCAACCCCTCTGACAACGTGGTCGACTGGGTGATGGAGCAACTGCCCAAGATGGGCGCGGGCTGGTGCCCGCCCGGCATGCTGGGCATCGGTATCGGTGGCACCGCGGAAAAAGCCATGGAGATTGCCAAGGAGTCGCTGCTCGATCCTATCGACATCCAGGAACTTCAGGCCCGCGGTGCCTCAAATCGTGCCGAAGAACTGCGCCTGGAACTGTTCGACAAGGTCAACAAGAGCGGCATTGGTGCCCAGGGTCTGGGCGGCCTGACCACCGTGCTTGACATCAAGGTCAGGGACTTTCCGACCCACGCGGCCAACAAGCCGGTGGCGATCATCCCCAACTGCGCCGCCACCCGCCATGCCCACTTCACCCTGGATGGCTCCGGTCCCGCTGCGCTGCCGGCGCCGAAGCTCGAGGATTGGCCTGAGATCACCCGCGAGGCGGGCGATAACGTCAAGCGCGTCAACCTCGACACCGTGACACCGGCTGAGGTGCTGACCTGGCAGCCCGGCGATACCCTGCTGCTCAACGGCAAGCTGCTCACCGGCCGCGACGCCGCCCACAAGCGCATGGTGGACATGATCGCCAAGGGTGAACCGCTGCCTGTCGACATGAAGGGACGCTTTATTTACTACGTTGGCCCAGTGGATCCGGTGGGCGACGAAGTGGTCGGCCCAGCCGGTCCCACCACGGCCACCCGAATGGACAAGTTCACCCGCACCATGCTGGAAGAGACAGGCCTGCTGGGCATGGTCGGCAAGGCCGAGCGAGGGCCAGCCGCCATCGAGGCGATTCGCGACAACAAGGCGGTCTATCTGATGGCCGTGGGCGGCTCCGCCTATCTGGTGGCCCAAGCGATAAAGAAGTCCCGCGTGGTCGGCTTCGAGGACCTGGGCATGGAGGCCATCTACGAATTCGAGGTGGAGGACATGCCGGTCACAGTGGCCGTCGACAGCCAGGGCACCTCGGTGCACCAGACCGGCCCTGCCAAGTGGAAGGAAATCATCGGTTGTTCAGGGAGAGCACATGACTGCATGGCTGTTCGGCCTGGCCATCTTCCTTTTCTACGTGCTCGGGATCGTCTCGGCGCTGTTGGCCCTGTTGTCGAGTCGTACCTCCCAGGGGGCCATCGCCTGGATCCTTTCTCTGATCACGCTTCCCTATGTCGCGGTGCCGGCGTACTGGATCTTCGGTCGACCACGTTTCTACGGCTATGTGTCGGCCCGCGGTGAGCGCGATACTGTGCTGCGTCGCGTGTTGGCCCGCTATCGCGATCAGGTCGTACCCTTCCAGGCCGATGCCCGAGACCCCGACGTACGGGCCGTGGAGCAACTTGCCCAGATGCCGCTGACCAGTGGTAATCGTGCCGAACTGCTGATCGACGGGGAAGCCACCTTCGCGAGTCTCTTCGATGGCATCGAGCGGGCCAAGGAATACGTTCTGATCCAGTTTTTCATCGTGCGCAACGATGCACTGGGCATCGAACTTCAGCACCGTCTGCAGCGAGTGGCTAAGCGCGGTGTGCGGGTCTACTTCCTCTATGATGAGGTGGGCAGCCACAAATTGAATGAAGGCTACCTGCGCGACCTCGCCAGCAGCGGGGTGGAAGTGAGCGCGTTCCGTTCGTCGCGAGGCTTTCGCCACCGATTCCAGCTCAACTTCCGCAATCATCGCAAGGTGTTAGTAGTGGACGGCTGCGAGGGGTGGGTCGGCGGTTTCAACGTGGGCGTTGAGTATCTGGGGCAGGGGCGTCATGGGCCCTGGCGCGACACCCACCTTAAGCTCACCGGGCCTAGCGCCCTGGGCCTGCAGGAAGCCTTCTGGGAAGACTGGCACTGGGCCACCGGTGAAGTGATCAACCTGATGTGGACTCCCCAGATGACCTGCGTGGAGTGTCACAACGTGGTGATCGTGCCTTCGGGACCCGCCGACCGCCAGGACACCGCCGGCCTGCTGGTCCAGCATGCCATCCACAGTGCTCGGGAGCGCTTCTGGGTCACAAGTCCCTATTTCGTACCGGACCAGGGCGTCCAGGATGCCCTGCGGCTGGCCGCCATGCGTGGCGTCGACGTCCGCATCATGATCCCGGAGCGCCCCGACCACCTGCTGGTGTTTCTCTCGGCCTTCTCCTTCCTGCCCGATATGCTGCGGGCCGGCGTAAAGGTCTACCGTTACCAGCCGGGCTTTCTGCACCAGAAGGTGATGCTCATCGACGACGCTGCGGCCAGCGTTGGCACGGTAAATATCGACAACCGCTCCTTCCGACTCAACTTCGAGATCACCGCCTTCCTACCAGATCGCCATTTTGCCACCCAGGTTCGGCTGATGCTCGAGCAGGACTTCGCGAACTGCCGGTCTATCAGTCTTGACGAGATCACCTCCCGGCCGCTTTGGCGCAAGCTGCTCTCGCGGGCCGCCTACCTTCTGGCGCCTATCCAGTGATATATTATGGAATTACGTTGGCTGCCAATTCGGCTATTCTGCCATCCGCGGACCGGGAGTCACGGTGAACCTCGAGACCAAGTGGCTGGAAGATTTCGTCGCGCTGGCTAACACCCGCAGCTTTTCCGCTTCGGCGAGACAGCGCCATGTTACCCAGCCCGCCTTCAGTCGTCGCATTCGTGCACTGGAACAGGCCGTGGGAGCGACGCTGGTGGATCGCTCCACCACTCCCGTGGACCTGACTTCCCAGGGACAGCTGTTCCTGGTCACTGCTCGTAACCTGGTCGAGCAGCTCAACGAGAGTCTGGGGCATCTGCGTGGGCTCGCCATCGCCAACGAGGCGCTGGATATCGTTGCCGCTCACTCGCTGGCACTCAGCTTTTTTCCTCCTTGGATCTCGCGACTCCAGCAGGGCATAGGCGAGCTGCCCACCCGACTGGTCGCCATGAACGTGGGGGAGGCGATCCACGTGTTGCGAGAAGGCAAGTGCGACCTGATGCTGGCCTACTACGATCCCTACGCCAGCATGCAGCTCGATTCGGAGGTGTTTCCCTCGTTCTCGATCGGTCAGGTGACAATGCTCCCCGTCAGCCTGCCCAACGAGGATGGCGAGCCGAGATTCCCGTTGGAGGGCAGCGAGTCGATTCCCTACCTGGCTTACACCCAGGGCGCCTTCCTGGGAAGCAGCGTACGCATGCTGCTCAAGAACGCTGCTCTCCGCCTGCGTCTGCGCACCGTCTACGAGACCGCCATGGCCGAAGGGCTCAAGGGGATGGTGGTTCAGGGGTTGGGCCTGGCCTGGATCCCCGACTTCTGTATCCGCGAGGAGCTCAAGAGCGGTCGGCTGGTCCGGGCAGGGGGAAAGGAGTGGGATGTTCCCCTGGAGATCCGCCTCTATCGCTGCTCTCTGGTGCACAAGCCCGGCGTGGAGAAGCTGTGGCGCCAGATGCAGAAGCTGCCGCGGGACTTTCTCCAGGCTTGAGTCGGCTTCAGGCGTAATGCAGTACTGTCAGTTCCCGCCGAAGTCGGCCGGCAGGCCGAGAAAATTCTGGATGATGAAGAAGTGGTCCTCGAAGAGGGCCTCCGGGTCCAGGTCGGCTAGCGCCACCCAGCGGGCGTGATCGCCACCTTTGATCGGCTTGAGCCTCGGCAACTGCTGATCGGGTGTCAGCGCGAAGTAGAAGGCCTCGGCCAGGGTGCGTCCCCGCCAGCTGCGATGGGGCTCGTCGAACAGCCGCTGACCGCGCAGAGATCCCTTAAGTACCGGCTCAGGCACCTTGAGACGAATCCGCTCACGCAGTTCCCGGAGACAGGCGTCCAGCAGCCGCTCATGGGAATTGATAAAGCCACCGGGCAGGGCGAGCAGCCCCTTGCCGGGTGCTGCGGTGCGGCGCACCAGCAGCACATGGCCCGACTGCACCACCACCGCATTCACCGTCACGAAGATGGGCGGGTAGGGCGCCTGGGCCCAAGCGCTGCGGTACTGATCCAGCAGTTTCTGTTCCTCGCTCAGCTGCCGATAGTGTTCACCAATGCAAAAGGTGCGCACGGCACTGACGACGCCCGGCGGCAGGTCGTGGGTGGCTCCGGTTGTGAGGTAGTCGTCAGCCGAAGAGGCGGAACGGAACAGCCGCTCGCGAATCTGGCTGGCCGAAATCCCTTCTACCAGCGGTACGCTCACCGACTCCCATTGCGGAAAAAGAGACAGGTAGTAGCTCGACTGGCCACGACTCGCACCGATCAGGCCGATGCGTGGCAGTCTAGCTCCCTGCGGGCTAGCGATGTCGCGCACCTTGCGCTGCACGTCTCGCACCCAGACATCGTTGTTGTAGAGGGCATCGAGTAGCGGTACCACGGCCAGCCGGGCGTTTTCCTCGTCGTCGAAGGCACTGCGCAGCATGTCGCGTCGCTCTTTGAAGTGCCAGGGGTTTCGCATGGAACGCGCCTGCCAGGAGGAACCCACCAGTACAATGACTTGTCCAGCGCGCTTGAGCGCCTCGTGGATCACCGCCAGGTGGCCCAGGTGGGGCGGTTGGAAGCGTCCGATGAACACCAGGCAGTCAAAGTCGTAGGCGTCGCGGTCGATATCCGGGCAGACTGGCATGTCGGATCCTGAAGAGGGAGTGGGCAACAACGCACCCATTATGGTCGGCGCGTTCGGGGCTTGGCAATGCGCTGGGGGCGGCAGTTGGAGGCCACTTCGCGTATCCTGATGGCGACACAGGGATGCGGGGTGCCTCATGATCAACCTTCAAACACTGATACCATCTGCCCTTGGCGCCACGCTGCGCTTCTGGTGGAACGTCACCCATAACGCGATTCGTCTGTGGCTGGAGCAAAATGCCTTCAGCTATGCGGGATCGCTGGCTTTCTACACTCTATTCTCGCTGGCGCCCACGATGATTATCGCGGTCACGGTGATCGGTCTGGTGCTGGGGGAAGATGCCGCTCAGGGGCAGATTGTCGCCCAGCTCCAGGACACCATGGGCCATGAGGCCGCGGCGGCCATCGAGCAGGCTGTCGCTCAGTCGCGCATCGAGGAATCAGGGCTGCTTCCGACCCTGCTTGGCTTCGGGGCGCTGATAGTGGGCGCTACGACGGTGTTCGCGCAGATGCAGTTCTCGCTGAACACCATCTGGGGGGTGACCGCTCGCCCCAGTGCCAACAGCGCGCTGGTATTCATCAAGAACCGCTTGATGTCGCTGACCGTGGTGCTCTCCATCGGCTTTATCATGCTGGTATCACTGGTGCTGGGGGTGGCGGTTCGCGCCATGCTCCAGGCCGCCGACGAACTACTGCCTTTCGTAGGGTTTCTGACGACCGGCGTCGAATTCCTTGTCTCCCTTGCGGTGATCGCAGCGCTTTTTGCCACCATCTTCAAGGTGCTGCCGGATGTGGTGTTGCGCTGGAAGGACGTACTTGTGGGTGCCTTGGTCACGGCGGTGCTGTTCGCGGTGGGACGCTCGGGCATTGCCATTTATCTCTCCCATACCGCCACCGCCTCCACCTACGGGGCCGCCGGCTCGGTAGTCATGATCCTGCTGTGGGTCTATTACAGCTCGCTGATCCTGCTGTTCGGCGCCGCCTTTACCCGCTGCCATCTGGCCGAGCGGGGCCATCCTGTGATGCCGCGCAATACTGCGGTGGTGGTCCGGCGGGAATTGATGGACGGCGGAAAGCACTACGAACCTAACGCATCACCCTGACACGACGAAGGAGAAAATCATGGAAACATGCTGCGTGAAGGCCTTGGTGACGGGTAAAGTTCAGGGCGTCTGGTATCGTCGAGCAACCCAGGAAAAGGCCCTGCAGCATGGGGTCACCGGCCATGCCCGCAACTTGATCGACGGGCGAGTCGAGGTGCTGCTGTGCGGCGGGCCCGATGCCGTGAAGGCGGTCAGCGAGTGGCTTTGGAAAGGTCCGGAGAAGGCCCGGGTCACCCATGTGGAACTCGAGGTGATCGAAATGCATGACCCGGACGATTTCCGCACGCTTTAACGCAGCGTCATGCCAGGGCGTCGGCAATCCAGTCGCTGACGGCTCCGCCATCCACGCCAAGACAGACATCCACCGGCGGCGTCCGCGACCAGCGAGTCGCGATAAAGGCGCGTCCCTCTGGTGCAAGGATCGTCTGTCCCTCGGCGTCGCCATCGGTGATGACCGTCAGGTGGCCGCGGGCGGTGGTAAACAGTTCAGGTTTCAGCAGCCAGGCCAGTGCGCAGCTGTCGTGGGGGCAGCAGCCGTCAATGCCCAGAAAAGCTTGATAGAAGTCGCGATAGAAGGCGTAGCTGCCGGCCAGCACACGCGCCAGTTCCCCCTGGCTAGCCTCGACGCGGGCCATGTGTGCCGGTGTCAGCACGCAGCGGTGGGTGACGTCGAGCCCCACCAGGGTTAGCGGCCAGCCAGCGGTCAGCACCCGGCTGGCTGCATGGGGGTCGTTGAACATGTTGGCCTCGGCGACCGGGGTGACATTGCCCCCCTCGCGGATCGAGCCCCCCATGATCACCACCTGCTTGACCCGCTCGGTGAGGGTGGGGTCGAGCTGCAGGGCCGCCGCCAGGTTGCCCAGCGGACCCACCGCCACCAGGGTCACCTCGCCGGGGCGGGCGTTCACCGTATCGACGATAAACTGCGCCGCGCTTCTGGAATCTGCCGTGCCCTTCACCTCGGGCAGCACAATATCGCCGAGGCCATTGCTGCCGTGGATATGGGCAGGCGGTGGGAAACGTGTCTTGACCAGCGGCGCGGCGGCTCCCTGGGCGACCGGGACGTCGTCGCGGCCGGCCAACTGGGCCAGCAGCAAAGCGTTGCGGGTTGCCACTTCCACGTCCACGTTGCCGTAGGTGGTGGTCAGACCCAGTAGTTCCAGCTCGGGGTGACGAAGGGCGATGGCGATGGCCTGGGCGTCATCCACGCCGGGGTCGGTGTCGAAGATGATGGGGTGTTTCATGAAGACTCTCCTTTGATGTCGCGCTCGACCTCATCGAGGCTAGGGATGCTCTCGGCGGCGCCGGGGCGCTGGACGGCGAGAGCGGCGGCAATAGAAGCTCGCTTCAGGCACGCGTCGACCGGCAACTGCGCCTGCAGCGCGGCCATGTAGTAGCCGATGAAGGTGTCGCCTGCCCCGGTGGTGTCGACTGCCTTGACCGACAGCGCCGGCTGATGAAGCCGATGGTTACTTAGTTGGTACCAGGCGCCTTCGCCACCCAGGGTCAGCACGACCTCGGTGGCGGGCAACCGAGT
>JAIVHL010000237.1 GCA_020201075.1 Halomonas sp.
GCGGCGTGATCCGCGACACCTGGAACGCCAAGGAGCGTGCCGCATGACCGCCTCGACCCCGATCCACCGCATCCCCGATGACCCCACCACCCGCCAGACGCTGGCGCTGGCCGGGGTCTTCCAATCCGCCAGCCTGGTCGACGAGCTTGCCCGCACCGGCCAGGTCGACCCGCGCGCCTGGGAGACACTGATCCGCGCCACTCTGGACACCAACCCGGCAAGCTTCGAGGCGATTTACGGCGGCCATCCCAACAACCTGCGCCGCGGCCTCGAGGTACTCGAGGCGGTGGTGGGCCGCAAGCAGGCCAATCCGGTGGTGCTGCGCTACGGTTTTTCGCTACTGCTGCTGATGAGCCAGCTGCGCACCAATGACGCCATGATGGACGACCTCGGCGGCCGCCTGGTACGGATTCAGGGCCAGGCCGAGCATTTCGGCGAGACCCACGAGAACGTCATCGCCAGCCTGGGCGAGGCTTATCAGGAAACGCTCTCTACGCTCAAGACGCGAATCATCGTCCAGGGTGACCCCTCGCTACTGCAGCAGCGCATGATGCCCGAGCGGGTGCGGGCCATCCTGCTCGGCGGCATCCGCTTCGCCCTGCTATGGCACCAGCAGGGCGGCCGGCGCTGGAAGCTGATCGTTCAGCGCGGCGCCCTGAAAAAGGCCCTGGACCGGCTGTCCTGACCTGACTCCCGTCCTTTTATTTTACCGATTTCATCGACCCGGAACCCCAACCATGCACGCCCTGCCCCTCTCCGCTCTCACCGCCCTCTCCCCCGTCGACGGCCGCTACGGCAGCAAGGCTGCCGCTCTACGCGAACACTTCAGTGAGTTTGGCCTGATCCGAGCACGCGTGATCGTCGAGATCCGCTGGCTGCAGCGACTCGCCGAGCTGGTTGAAGTCACCGAGGTGCCGCCGCTCTCCGCCGAGGCCACTGCCTTCCTGGAAGCACTGATCCGCGACTTTTCCCTGGAGCACGCGGAGCGTATCAAGGAGATCGAGCGGACCACCAACCACGACGTCAAAGCGGTGGAGTACTTTCTCAAGGAGCAGATTGCCGACCAGCCTGAGCTGCATGCTATCAGCGAGTTCGTGCATTTCGCCTGCACCAGTGAGGACATCAACAATCTCTCTCACGGTGTGATGCTTACCGATGGCCTGAAGAGCCTGCTGCCGGTGATGCAGCGGGTGGCCGACGATATCGCCGCCCTGGCCCAAGAGCATGCAGCGCTGCCAATGCTCTCGCGCACCCACGGCCAGACGGCGAGCCCCACCACCCTGGGCAAGGAGATGGCCAATGTCGCCTATCGCCTGCGTCGCCAGTTGAAGCAGATCGAAAGGGTCGAGATCCTTGGCAAGATCAACGGTGCGGTAGGCAACTACAACGCCCATCTCGCGACCTATCCGGAGGTGGACTGGGAGAGCAACGCCCGCACCTTTGTCGAGGGCCTGGGGCTCACCTTCAACCCCTACACCACCCAGATCGAGCCCCACGACTACATCGCCGAACTGTTCGATGCCATCTGTCGCTTCAACACCATCCTGATCGACTTCGACCGCGACGTCTGGGGCTACATCTCGCTGGGCTATTTCAAGCAAGGGACCGTCGAGGGCGAGATCGGTTCTTCGACCATGCCCCACAAGGTCAACCCCATCGACTTCGAGAACTCCGAGGGCAACCTGGGACTCGCCAACGCCATCCTCAGCCATCTGGCTCAGAAGCTGCCGATCTCGCGTTGGCAACGCGACCTCACCGATTCCACGGTGCTGCGCAACCTGGGCGTGGGCCTGGCCTATGGGCTGATCGCCTACGAGGCGTCGCTCAAGGGCATCGGCAAGCTCGAGGCCAACCCGACGCGCATCGCCGAGGACCTGGACGCCAGCTGGGAGGTGCTCGCCGAGCCGATCCAGACCGTGATGCGCCGCTACGGCATCGAGAAGCCCTACGAGAAGCTCAAGGAGCTGACCCGCGGCAAGCGCATCGACCAGGCAGGCTTTGCCGCCTTTATCGATACCCTCGAACTGCCCAATTCAGTTAAACAGGAACTGAAGGCATTGAGCCCGGCGACCTATATCGGCAACGCCCACGCCCAGGCAGCAAGGCTGTGAGCATGCCGTCCAACACCCCCCTACCCATGCTCGGCGGTCTCTCCGCCGCCGAGTTCCTCGGCGACTACTGGCAGCAGAAGCCGCTTCTGATACGCGGCGCTTTTCCCGACTTCGAATGCCCACTGGATCCCGACGAGCTCGCGGGACTCGCCTGCGAAGAGGGCATCGAGTCTCGTCTGGTCGAAGAGCACGGCAAGCGTGGTCCCTGGCAGGTCAGCCACGGCCCCTTCGATGAGCGCACCTTCGCCAGACTTCCCGAGCGGGACTGGACCCTGCTGGTCCAAGCCGTGGATCACTACGTACCCGAAGTGGCCGAGCTGCTCGGGGCCTTCGATTTCCTACCCCGCTGGCGCCTCGACGACATCATGATCAGCTACGCCCCGCCGGGCGGCAGCGTCGGCCCCCATGTCGACCAGTATGACGTCTTCCTGCTCCAGGGCAGCGGTCAACGCCGCTGGCAGTTGGGCGGCAAGGTTGCCGACGACGCCCCCATCCTCGACGGCATCGACCTGCGCATCCTCGCGCGCTTCGCGGTGGAAGATGGCGACGACTGGGTGCTGGAGCCGGGCGACATGCTCTACCTGCCCCCCGGCTGGTCGCATCACGGCGTCAGCCAGTCCGACGACTGCCTGACC
>JAIVHL010000025.1:0-14513 GCA_020201075.1 Halomonas sp.
CGGTGAGGCTGAGGAGGCGGTATCCGCTGTGTCCGGTGTCTGGGTGTCGCTCATGGCTGAGCATCCTTCGTCAAAAGTCTTGGATCAGGGCGTGCCGGGACGGCCGTCCAGCTGTTCGGAATAAAAAGCCGCAGTGGCCGGGTCGCCGCGAGCCTCAGCAATCTGCCGAGCCAGACGCAGCGCCTCTGGGCGCGCCCCGGCCAGTCGGATGTATGTATTGATCTGCTGCTGGGCAAGATCGTGGTTGCCAGCGGCGTACTCGAGCTCGGCCCGAGCGAAGTAGCTGCGCGGATCGCGTGGGTCGATGTTCTGGGCACGCTCGAGACTGCTCCGGGCTGCTGCAAGGTCGCCCAGTTCACCCTGACACTGCCCCAGGTTGGCGAACAGCTGGGAGCGGGCCGGATATTGAGCATCATCGGAGGCCAGTTCGAGCTGTTCGCAGGCCTCGCGAATACGCCCCTGGTCGTAAAGAAAGGCCGCATAGTTGTTGCGTCCTCGAGTGAAATTGCGATCTTCCGACAGGGCGCGCTGGAAGGCCTCATTGGCCAGTGCGCGCTCCCCCTGACGATGGTAGACCATGGCCATGGCCTGCAGCGCCTCGGGGTCGTTAGGGGCAATTGACAGCGCCCTGTCCAGGGCGCCCATCGCGCGCTGCAAATTGTTGCGCTCCAGATAGGCCACCCCCAACTGGGTATAGGCGTCCGCCGGGCTTTCCTCGCGATCGCCGCCGCCGAGCCTCTGAGGCTGGCTGGCACAGCCGGCAAGCCACAGGCTGCCCAGCAGCAAAACCAGGGTGGGCAGTCGCGAGGTGCCTGACAGGCGTGTACGGCGCGTCATGGTGTTCTCCCAGCGGTCGACACAAAGCCCGGGCCGGATGCGGCTTGCAGGCGGGACGATCAAGAGCCTGACCATCAAAGCGTCGTGCCCAGTTTAAGTCAAGGCGGCTTGCCCGCTCAGTCGGCGTCGATCTGGATCGACTGGATATAGCGCTCGTGTCGCTTGGTACGATCCTTGACCCTGCCCACCAGTTGGCCACAAGCGGCATCGATGTCTTCACCGCGCGTCGTGCGGATTGGGGCCGTGTAGCCCAGCTCATAGAGCCATTGCTGGAAGCGCACGCACTGGTTGCGCGATGGTTTCTCGTAACCCGAATGGGGAAAAGGATTAAATGGGATCAGGTTGATCTTGCTGGGCAGTTCCTTGAGCAGGGCGGCGAGTTGCTCGGCATGGATCTGCTGGTCGTTGACGTCCTTGATCAGGGTGTACTCGACGGTGATCATGCGGGTGTCATCACACTTGGCCAGATAGCGGTGACAGGCATCGAGCAGAGAGCGGATGTTGTACTTACGGTTGATCGGCACCAGTTCGGTGCGCAGCTCATCGGTGGCGGCGTGCAGCGAAATGGCCAGGCTGACGTCGATCTCGTCGCCGAGCTTGTCGATCATTGGCACCACTCCGGAGGTGGAGAGGGTGACGCGACGCTTGGAGAGGCCATAGCCGTCGTCGTCGAGCATCAGCTTCATCGCCGGTAGCACGTTGTCGAAGTTCATCAGCGGCTCGCCCATGCCCATCATCACCACATTGGTGACCGGCCGATTGGCGGTGTCCTTGCGCGGCCCCACGCTGCGCTGGGCCACCCACACCTGGCCAATGATCTCGGCGGCGGTGAGGTTGCGCTGGAAGCCCTGTTTGCCGGTAGAGCAGAAGCTGCAGTCCAGCGAGCAGCCCACCTGGGAGGAGACACAGAGGGTGCGACGCTTGCCGTTATCGGCAGGAATCAGCACAGTTTCGACGTAGCTGCCGTCCTCCACCTCGAGGACCCACTTGCGAGTGCCGTCGCTGGAGGTGCCCTCGTAGACCACGCCGGGGCCGCGAATCTCGGCCACTTCGGCCAGCTTGACGCGTAGCGCCTTGGAAATATTGGTCATGGCCGCGAAGTCGTCACAGCCCTCGTGGTGAATCCACTTCATGACCTGGGCGGCACGGAACTTCTTCTCGCCGACGGAGAGAAAGAAGGCTTCCATCTCCCCGCGGGACATGCCGAGCAGGTTGGTCTTCTGGGGTGCGATATCAGCGGTCATGGCGGTCAGCGGGTCTGGAAAGGGGGAGCAGGAGAGGCGGGGGCATTGCCCCCGCCCGGGGGTGACGCGATCAGCGCGAGCAGATCTCGTCAGCGCCGAAGAAGTACGCGATCTCGCGCTCGGCGGACTCGGGGGAGTCGGAGCCATGCACGGCGTTGGCGTCGATGGTCTCGGCGAAGTCGGCGCGAATGGTGCCCGGCGCGGCTTCCTTGGGGTTGGTGGCGCCCATCAGCTCGCGGTTCTTGGCGATGGCGTCCTGTCCCTCCAGCACCTGCACGACCACCGGGCCGGAGGTCATGAAGCCGACCAGATCCTTGAAGAACGGACGCTCCTTGTGCTCGGCGTAGAAACCGCCGGCCTTGTCATCGTCGAGCTTGAGCATCTTGGCGGCAACAACCTGAAGGCCGGCCTTCTCAAAGCGCGCGATGATTTCACCGATGGCATTCTTGGCGACGGCATCGGGCTTGATGATGGACAGGGTGCGCTGGGTAGCCATGGGGATGTCTCCATTAGGGGGGGTGGCGGATGTGAATGGATAGCGCCGCGCCGCCCGTAGCTCCCGAGTCGGAAGCGAGGGCGGCGCGGTGGAGCGGTTTATTCGGGTCGGCTGCGTGCTAAGGACGCCGTAAAAAAGAACATTATACCGCCCCGGGGCCGCGTTGAACAATCGTCGCCGGGCGAGGGCTCAGACGGTGAAGCTCTCGCCGCAGCCGCACTGATCCTTCACATTGGGGTTATTGAACCGGAAGAAACGGTTGAGCCCCTCGTTAACATAGTCCACCTCGCTGCCGTCGAGCATCTCCAGCGCTTCAGGGGCAACGAAGACCTGCACGCCATGTTCCTCGAAGCAGATGTCGTCGTCGGCAGCCGCGTCGGCGAAGTCAAGGACGTAGCTGTAGCCGGAGCAGCCGCTGGGCTTGACCGAGACGCGCAGGCCGAGGCCCTCTCCGCGCTCGTCGAGCACGCGACGGATCTGGTTGGCGGCGTCGGTGGTGATGGTCAGGTGCGCCATGGGTCTCTCCTTGATTCGGTGGGTGGGCCTGAAGTCGGTGATTTTGACGTACTGGCTTAGATCGCCTGACGGCGCAGACCCTTGAGGGCGTGGCGCAAGGCAGATAGCGCCGTGTCGATATCGGCGTCGGTGGTGAAGCGCCCGAAGCTGAAGCGTAAAGAGGCCAGCGCGAGCGCGCGCGGCAAGCCGATGGCCTTAAGTACATAGGACGGCTCGACGCTCGCCGAGTTGCAGGCGGAGCCGGTAGACAGGGCCACGTCGCGCAGCGCCATCAGCAGCGATTCGCCATCGACCCCCTCGAAGGCCAGATTGAGGATGTTGGGCACCGCGGCGTCGATCGCGGTATTGCGATGGATGCCGCTGAAATCTGATAGGCCGTCGAGCAGCCGATCACGCAGCATCGCGATGCGAGCCTGGTCGGCCTCGCCCTCGGCGCCGGCCAGGGCGAAGGCCTCTCCCATGCCGACGATTTGATGGGTGGGCAGGGTGCCGGAACGCATGCCCCGCTCGTGACCGCCGCCGTGGATCAGCGCCTCGAGCCGGACGTCGGGGTGGCGCTTCACATAGAGGGCGCCGACGCCCTTGGGACCGTAGGCCTTGTGGCCGGAGAGCGACATCAGGTCGATGCCAAGACGCTTCACATCAAGGTCCATGCGTCCCACCGCCTGGGCGGCGTCAACGTGAAAGATAGCACCGCCAGCGTGTGCCACCTCGGAAAGCGCCGCCAGATCGTGCATCACGCCCAACTCGTTATTCACTGCCATTAGCGACACCAGTACGGTGTTTTCGCGCATGGCCTCGCGCAGTTGTTCCGGCACGACACGCCCGTCGCGCCCCGGGGAGAGCCAGGTCACCTCGAAGCCCTCGGTCTCCAACGCCTTGGCGGTGTCTACCACCGCCTTGTGCTCGACCGTGGAGGTGACCAGGTGACGACCCCGGTGTCGGTTGGCACGCAGGTAGCCGATCAGCGCCAAATTGTCCGCCTCTGTAGCGCCGCTGGTCCAGACGATTTCGCGGGGGTCTGCAGCGATCAGATCGGCGACCTGGCGGCGGGCATTTTCCACTGCCTGTTCGGCTTGCCAGCCCGGCATATGACTGCGCGACGCCGGGTTGGCGAAGATGCCGTCGAGGGTCAAGTGGCGGCCCATCAGCTCGGCGACGCGAGGATCGACGGGCGTGGTGGCGGCGTAGTCGAGATAGACGGGTGCGGTCATGGAATCATGTGCCCTAAGGCTCTGCTGGGCACCATCACGGCGCCGAGGCAAAAATGTCGATGCCGTCCAGGCGGTCGCGCTGGCGGTTGGCGATCTGCTGGATCTGTTGTTGATTGGCCAGCTGCCCGAGGGTGATACCTTCCAGAAAGCCGTGAATCTGATCGGAGAGCTCGCACCATAGATGGTGGGTCAAGCAGGTGTCGCCTTGCTGGCAGTCGGAGAGGCCGCCACAGCGGGTTGCATCCACCGACTCGTCAACCGCGTCGATCACCTGGGCCACCGAGATGGTGTCTGGCGCACAGGCTAGCAGGTAGCCGCCGCCAGGGCCGCGAACGCTCTCCACCAATTCGGCTCGACGCAGGCGAGCGAAAAGCTGCTCCAAGTAGGAGAGCGATATCTCCTGGCGCTTGGAGATGTCGGCCAGGCAGATCGGCCCCGACTGGGCATGCATGGCCAGATCGAGCATGGCGGTGACGGCATAGCGTCCCTTGGTGGTCAGGCGCATTGCAACCTCGGCGCCGAACGGATCGGCGGTCGGTGAACGAGCACTTCGCAGGGAAGCGCGAGCAAATAAGCATTATGGTAAAGACCTAGCGGGGAGGTCAACCAGGCGCAGGCGCCTTCTCTGGCATGGCGCAGGCGTCGGCGTCGTCGAGGATGTCTGCGAAGTCCTCGTCGCGCAATTCCGGCAGACGGCCGTCACGGTAGCTGGCGTCGACCTTGCGCAGTGTATGACACATGCGCTCAATGCGTTCGTCCACGGCGTGCATGTGGTCGAGCATCGCCTGGATGGAGCGCGCCACCGGGTCGGGCATGTCTTCGCTGATGCCGTAGGCGTCGAAGCCGAACTTGCGGCGCATGGCTTCGCGACGTTCGGGGTCTACTTCCAGCACCTCCGCATCGTCGGGCTGGGCGCGCTTGACGATCTTGCCAGGAATCCCGACCACGGTAGCGCCGGCGGGCACCTCCTTGGTGACCACAGCGTTGGAGCCGATCTTGGCGCCGGCGCCAACGCTGAAGGGGCCGAGAATCTTGGCGCCGGCGCCAACGATGACGCCGTCTTCCAGGGTGGGATGACGTTTGCCCTTGTTCCAGCTGGTGCCACCTAGTGTCACCCCCTGGTAGAGAGTGACGTCGTCTCCTACCTCGGCGGTCTCACCGATCACTACCCCCATGCCGTGGTCGATGAAGAAGCGCCGCCCGATGCTGGCCCCGGGGTGTATCTCGACACCGGTCATCCAGCGCGAGAAGCTGGAGATGGTGCGGGCCAACCACTTGAAATTCTTTCGCCATAGCCAATGGCCGAGGCGATGAATCAGCAGGGCGTGCAGGCCCGGGTAGTTGGTCAGTACTTCCAGAAAATTGCGGGCCGCGGGATCGCGGTCAAAAACGCTGTTGATGTCCTCGCGTAGGCGTTGAAACATGCAGCGGTCCTTGGCTGGGGTGGCAGGAGGGAGAGCGGAGCCTAAGGCCGTCGATCACCAGAGTGTCTTGCATAGTTGGGGGCGCGAAGCGCCACCTTCAAGGCGATCAAGGCGATGCGGCTACCCGGCCAGGCCATGGTCCGCGCGCCGTTCACCTCTCGTGATGCTGGCCCTCGTCGCTGTCGCGCTCCGGAATGAGCTTATCGGTATCGGAGAGTATGCCGCGCAGTATGTTGAGCTCCATGCGTTCGGGGCGCGCCCTGAGGGTAAAACGGCGCAGTCGGGCCATCAGCTGACGCGGCATGGCAGGGTCATGGAAGCCGATGGCGACCAGAGTACGCTCCAGATGGGCAAAGTAGTGTTCCAGCTCGGCATGGGTGGCCAAGGCCTGGTTCGGCCCTTCAGCGGGGATTTCCTGCTGGTCCAGCCAGGCAAGGCGGCATTCATAGGCCAGCACCTGGACAGCGGCGGCCAGGTTCAGGGAGCTGAAATCCGGGTTGGTAGGGATATGCACGTGGGCATGGCAGCGCTGCAGTTCGGTGTTGGTCAGGCCGCTGTCCTCGCGGCCGAATACCAGCGCCACCCGCGCCTCCCGGTCGGCCAGTTCCATCGGCAGGCGGACTCCCAGGTCGCGGGGCGTGATCATTGGCCAGGGCAGAGTGCGTGAGCGGGCGCTGGCGCCCACCACCAGAGTGCAATCGGCCACCGCTTGCTCCAGGGTCTCATTGACCGTGGCGCCGTTGACCAGGTGATCGGCCCCGGAGGCCCGCGAGACGCTGTCGGCGGTAACGGCGGTGCAGCGTGGCGCTACCAGGGCCAGATCGGAAAGCCCCATGTTATGCATGGCGCGGGCGGCGCCGCCAATATTGCCGGGGTGGCTGGTACCGATCAGGACGATACGGATGCGGTCGAGCATGGTGAGCTTCCTGGGGCGAAACAAGACGAGGCGAAATAAACCGGACCGATGATTCTGGACCGGGAGTCTAGCATGTTGGCTGTGGCCTGCCTCATGCTCAATCTCGATCCGACGTGGCGAAATTGGGCAGGGTCTGCTAGCATTCGCGCCCATTGTTTTATCGTAAAGTTTCCGTGAACACCCCCGTTCTTTAACACCACCGACTCCTCAAGGCCCGATCATGCATCCGATGGTCCAATATGCTTTGCGCGCCGCGCGCAGCGCCGGCGAACAGTTTCTGCGCATTCGCGAGCGCATCGAGAATGCCCACGAAGAGAGCAGCCTTGAGCGCCTGCTTGAGGACGCCGCCCGTAACGCCGAAACGCTGATCGTGCGTCAACTCTCGCGTGGCTATCCCCAGCACGGCGTTGCTGGACGCTTCACTCCCCACCGCGCTGGAGAGGGCGAAGGCGCCGACACCCTGTGGAAAATTGAACCCTTTCACGGCTACTCCAACCTCGGCGTGGCCGCATCGGGCTTTGCAGTGTCGGTGGTCTGCCTGGTCAAGGGCCGTCCGGAGCATGCGGTGGTGGTCTGCCCCTTCAGCGACGACGAGTACCTGGCCAGCCGTGGTCGCGGTGCCCAGCACAATGACAAGCGTATTCGCGTGCCCAAGACCTTGACGATGGATGGTGCGCGCATCGCCATGGGGTTGCCCGAGACCTGGCTGCGCACGCGCCACCTGCCGTCCTACCTGACGCTGGTGCAGCAGCTCGGCCCGGTCATCGAGGTGCAGCTTGCCACGGGCAGTGGCCTGTTGGACCTGGCAGAGCTGGCCGCCGGCCGTGCCGATGCCGCCTTCGTCATGGGTCTGGAGGAGCAGGACATGCATGTTGGCAGCCTGCTGCTGAAGGAGGCCGGTGCGCTGATGGGCACCCCCGACGGCCAGCCAAAGGTCGAGGTGGAAGGCCAGCTGATGGCCGCGGGCCCGCGCCTTTACAAGAGTCTGGTGCAGCAGCTCAAGCCGCACTTCTGAGCCATTGGCCGCGAAGTCCGCATTACCCTCCACCAGTAACGACGCTGACAAGAGTCATGAAAAAACCCCGCCGGGTACATCCCGGCGGGGTTTTTTATTGGGCTTGAGCGAAGAGGCTCTGGCAGCCCGCTGCGGTCAGGGCAGCTCCTCCTCGGCCTCGGCATCCTCTTTCTTGGGTGGCATAAGGTCCGCACGCTGCAATTTCACAACGATCAGCAGGGCCGCGGCCACGTAGATAGAGGAGAAGGTGCCGACCACCACGCCGATAATCAGGGCGATCGAGAACTGGTGAATCATATCCCCGCCCAGCAGCAGCAGCGCCAGCAGCACCAGCAGGGTGGTGCCTGACGTCGCCAGCGTGCGCGACAGGGTCATGTTGATTGCTTCGTTGAAGATCGCCGGCATATCGTCGAGGCGCGACTTGCGAATCGTCTCGCGAATGCGGTCGTAGACCACGATCGTGTCGTTGAGCGAGTAGCCGATCACCGCCAGCAGCGCCGCGAGCACGGTGAGGTCGAAGTCGAGCTGGAACAGCGAGAAGATGCCAATCACGATGATCACGTCGTGCATCAGGGCCAGCAAGGCACCGATGGCGAACTTGTACTGGAAGCGAAACGCCACGTAGAGCATCACGATGCCCAGCGCCACCAACAGGCCAAGACCACTTTGATCGCGCAGCTGTTCGCCCACCTGGGCGCCAACGAACTCGGCGCGCACCAGTTCGACGCCTTCACCTGCGCCACGCAGCAGGGACACCACTTGGTCGCCCACTTGAGCATCGAAGGCCTGCTGTAGGCGAATCAGCACCTCAGTGGAAGCACCAAAGGTCTGTACCGAGACGTCGCGGAAATCAGCGTTTTCCAGGGTCTGGCGCACGGCCTCGAGAGAAGGTGCCACCGCGTAGCGGACCTCCACCAGGGTGCCGCCGGTGAAGTCCAGCCCCAGGTTGAGTTGCTGAAACATCAGCGAGACGATCGACACCAGGATAAGCAGGCCGGAAATCGCAAAGGCGACCCGCCGCTTGCCCATGAAGTCGAACTGTCGGTTGATAAGGGCTTTCATGACCACCTCTTATATCCAGAGCTTCTTGACCGGCTTGCCGCCGTAGACGAGGTTCACCATCGCGCGAGTGACCAGCAGAGCGGTGAACAGCGAGGTGATGATTCCCAACGACAGAGTCACCGCGAAGCCCTTGACCGGCCCGGTTCCGATCGAGAACAGGATCACCGCCACCAGCAGGGTGGTGACATTGGCGTCGACGATAGAGGTGAAGGCGCGCTCGTAGCCGGCATGGATCGCCTGCTGCACCGACAACCCGTCGCGCAGTTCCTCGCGTATGCGTTCGAATATCAAAACGTTGGCGTCCACCGCCATGCCCAGCGTCAGCACGATACCGGCGATGCCGGGCAGGGTCAGGGTGGCGCCGAGCATCGACATGGCCGCCATCAGAAGCGTCAGGTTGAGAGCCAGCGCCACGTTGGCGATGATGCCGAACACCTTGTAGCGGATCAGCATGAATAGCACCACCAGGAGCAGGCCGATCTGCACGGACATCACGCCGCGCTTGATGTTCTCGGCGCCCAGGCTCGGCCCAATGGTGCGCTCCTGCACAAAGTAGATGGGTGCGGCCAGCGAGCCCGAACGCAGCAGCAATGAGAGCTCGGCGGCTTCCGTGGGCGAGTCGAGCCCGGTGATGCGGAAGCTGTTGCCCAGCGCACTCTGAATGGTGGCCAGGCTAATCAGCCCCCGCTCCGTGTAGGGCTCGCGGACAATGACCTCTTCGCCATCAACTATTTTCACGCTGTCGCGGGTCTTGTGCTCGATGAACAGCACCGCCATGTTGCGGCCAATGTTGGTGCGAGTGGCGCGGTTCATCAGGGTGCCGCCGGTGCCATCCAGATTGATGTTGACCTGGGGGCGGCCGCTCTCGTCAAAGCTACGGGTGGCGTTGGAGACGCTGTCGCCGGTGATGATCACATCGCGCATCAGGTCGGCGCTACGCGCCTCGGCGTTGCGAAACGAGAAGGTCTCGGTCTCGGCGTTCGGGGTGTCCGGACGCGCCTCGAGGCGGAACTCCAGGTTGGCGGTAGCGCCCACCACTCGCTTGGCGGCAACGGTGTCCTGCACGCCCGGTAGCTCCACCACGATACGATCGGGGCCCTGACGCTGAACCATCGGCTCGGCGACGCCCAGTTCGTTCACTCGGTTGCGCAGCGTGGTGAGGTTCTGGTTGATGGCGTAGTCCTGGATCTCGTTGACCGCCTGATCGGTGAGAGTCATGGCCAGGGCCGCGCCGCGGCCGTCACCGATATTCTGGTAGTCGAACTCGCGGAACTCGCGGCTGATCAGGCGCCGGGCCGCGTCGCGGTCCTCCTCGCTGGTGAAGGTCAGCGTCAAGGTGCGCTCGTCGATCTCGGTGCCGCGGTAGCGGATGCGCTCGCTGCGCAGCTGTTCGCGCATGGCGCTCGCGTTGACCTCCAGGCGCTGGGTCACCGCGGCGTCCATGTCCACCTCCAGGAGAAAGTGCACGCCGCCGCGCAGATCGAGGCCCAGCGTCATGGGCGAGGCGGAGAGCGCCTGCAGCCAACCCGGGGTGGACTCGGCGAGATTCAATGCCACCACGAAGTCATCGTCGAGCATGGCGGCGATGCGGTCGCGGGCCTGAAGCTGCTCGTCGGCGTCGCCGAGGCGAATCAGTACGCTGTTCTCGCTGCTCTCCACGGCCTTGATGGTGATGCCGGCCTCGCGCAAGGAATCCTGGATGCGTTCGAGCTGGCGCTGATCGAGGGTGGCATCGCCTCGGCCGCTGCTTATCTGTACCGCCGGGTCCTCGGGATAGAGGTTGGGCAGCGAATAGACCAGGCCGATAGCGAGGACGATCAGTATCAGCAGATACTTCCACATTGGGTAACGGTTGAGCATGCGAGCCCTGCCCTCAGGTTGCTGACAACGTTTGCTGACAACGTGCGTTGCGGACGTTGGGAAGATGATGTCTAAACGTCATGATCGCCACGGGATTTGCGTGGCGATCAAAAACGGCCCCGCCGATGGGCGGGGCCGGAAGGACATGATTCAGATGGCCTTGATGGTGCCCTTGGGCAGCACCGCTGCCACGGCATTCTTCTGCACGTTGACCTGGGTGCCCTCGGCGATCTCCAGGGTCAGGAACTCGCTGTCGTCGCTCACCTTGGTGATGCGGCCCAGTACGCCACCGCCGATGACGATCTCGTCGCCCTTGGAAAGCCCGCCGATCAGCTGCTTGTGTTGCTTGGCACGCTTGGCCTGGGGGCGCCACAGCAGGAAGTAGAAGATTGCAACGAAGCCGACAAGCATGACGATCTGGGCGATGCCGCCACCGGCAGCGCCGGCGTCCTGGGCCATGGCCGAGGAAATGAAGAAGTCCAGCATGTATGACAATCTCCTGAGTATTAAAAGCAGAAAGTGTTTCGGCCGGCCATGGGGCCGACCGCGAGTTAATTCGGGGTGGGAGGCATCGGCAAGCCACGCCGTGCATAGAAGCCTTCCACGAAGTTCGCCAATGTACCCGCTTCGATGGCACCGCGCAAACCGGCCATCAGGCGCTGATAGTGGCGAAGGTTGTGGATAGTGTTGAGCATCGAGCCGAGCATTTCCCCACAGCGATCCAGGTGGTGCAGGTAGGCCCGGGAGAAGTGCTGGCAGGTGTAGCAGTCACACCCCGTCTCCAGCGGACCGGTATCGTGGCGGTGCTTGGCGTTGCGGATCTTCACCGTCCCTTCGGCAGTGAACAGGTGGCCATTTCTGGCGTTGCGAGTGGGCATCACGCAGTCAAACATGTCGATACCGCGCCGCACGCCTTCTACCAGATCCTCGGGCTTGCCTACTCCCATCAGATAGCGGGGCTTGTCATCCGGCATCCAGTTGGGCAGGTAATTCAGCACCTCGATCATCTCCTCCTTGGGCTCGCCCACCGAGAGACCTCCGATGGCCAGGCCGTCGAAACCGATCTCCATGAGACCCGCCAGCGAGGCCTCGCGTAACGATGGGTGCATGCCACCCTGAATGATGCCAAACAGCGCCGAGGGCGAACTCCCGTGGGCGTCACGGGAGCGCTGTGCCCAGCGCAGCGAGCGCTCCATGGAGAGGCGCGCCTCCTTCTCGGTAGCCGGGTAGGGCGTGCACTCGTCGAAGATCATCACCACGTCAGACCCCAGTGAGCGCTGCACGGCCATGGACTCCTCGGGCCCCATGAACACCTTGTCACCGTCCACGGGCGAACGAAAGTGCACGCCCTGCTCGGTGATCTTGCGCATGGCGCCGAGCGAGAAGACCTGAAAGCCACCCGAGTCGGTGAGGATCGGTTTTTGCCACTGAGCAAAGTCGTGCAGGTCGCCGTGGGCCTCGATCACTTCCATGCCGGGCCGCAGCCACAGATGGAAGGTGTTGCCGAGAATGATATCGGCGCCGATCTCTTCAACGGATACCGGGGTCATTCCCTTGACGGTGCCGTAGGTGCCCACCGGCATGAAGGCAGGGGTTTCCACGGTGCCGCGCGGGAAGGTGAGGCGGCCACGGCGCGCCCGGCCATCGCTGGCCAGTCGCTCGAAGGTCATGAAGCATTCATTACGCATGAGAATCTCGAGTCAGGAACGCCGGCGAGTGAGAAACATCGCATCGCCATAGCTGAAGAACGCGTAGCGTTCGGCCACCGCCTCGCGGTAGGCCGCCAGGGTGGTATCAAAGCCAGCGAAGGAGGCCACCAGCATCAGCAGGGTGGATTCTGGCAGATGAAAGTTGGTGATCAGGGCGTCAACGCAGCGCCACGCGTAGCCCGGGTAGATAAAGATGTCGGTCTCGCCGGTGTAGGGCGCTATCTCACCGCTCTCGCTTTTGGCGCAGGCGCTCTCCAGGCAGCGCACGCTGGTGGTACCTACGGCGATGACACGTTTGCCGCGGGCCCGGGCGGCGCGCACCTGCTCGCAGGTGGCCTCGTTCACCTCTAGCCACTCGCTGTGCATGACATGCTCGCGGATGTCGTCGACGCGGACAGGCTGGAAGGTGCCGGCGCCCACATGGAGGGTGACGAAGGCGCACTCCACGCCCTTGGCGGCCAGCGCCTCGAGCAGGGGCTCGTCGAAGTGCAGCCCAGCGGTGGGAGCGGCCACGGCCCCGTCGCGGCGCGCGTAGACGGTCTGATAGCGCTCGCGGTCGCTGCGCTCGTCGGCCCGGTCGATATAGGGCGGCAGCGGCATATGGCCGTGCTGCTCCAGCAGCTCGACCAGCGGCGTCTCGCCAAGAAAGCGCAGCTCGAAGAGGGCATCGTGACGTCCCTCCACCACGGCGCGTACGTCGCCCTCGAAGATCAGCTCGGTGCCGGTTTTCGGTGATTTGCTCGAGCGCAGGTGGGCAAGGCCGCGGTGCGCGTCCAGGGGGCGTTCCAGCAGCATTTCCACCCGGCCGCCGCTGGCCTTGTGGCCGTGCAGTCGGGCCGGGATCACCCGGGTATCATTGAACACCAGCAGATCGCCTGGCTCGAGCAGAGTGAGTAGATCCGGGAAGCGGCGGTGATCAAACTCGCTGCTCTCGCCATCGACGCAAAGCAGCCGGCAGTCAGTTCGCTGCTCGGAGGGATAGCGGGCGATCAGCTCGTCGGGGAGCTCGAAGGTAAAGTCGGCGCGCTGCATGGTCGGTAACGGGATCCGTTGGCTCGGGGAAAGCCGCTAGGATACCGACTCGATGGCGCGAAGTCAGGTACGAGATTGACCTGCTGCCGAGCCCACGTATAATGCTCCTCGCGTTGCCGGCGTGGCGGAATTGGTAGACGCAGTGGATTCAAAATCCACCGGGGGCAACCCCTTGCCGGTTCGAGTCCGGCCGCCGGTACCACCTCAAAAACAGTCGCTTACGGGCGGCTGTTTGCGTTTTTCCCCTCCGTTCCTTAGTGTTTGGTCGCAGAAGGCTGCTTTTAAGCTCGGCAGGCGTGAGCCGATGTCGTCGAGCCCAGCATCGAACATGTGCGAGTAACGGCTGGTGAGGGTTAACTGGCTGAGACGCCGATCCCAGCGAGCGTACTTCTCGACACAGACGAGGTTGCTGATTATCAGTTCGCCACTGCGTTGGTATCGGTATCGACGGATTGCCACTCCAAATCACCGCTGTAGCGCCAAGCCATGTGGCCTTTCTCGTCTAGTGCGAACAGATGCAGCCAGCGGTTATCGAAGAGGGCGCGTACGTCTGCATGTTTGTCCAATATCTGAGTGATGGCCTCTTTCGGTGCCTCGATACACACTGATAGGCGTAGCGGTTCGTGCACCAGGTGCTCACCATCGTGGACAGACTGCCAGGGCAGGCCAGGGCGCAATACACCACCATTGCCCTCCACCACGCCCATACCGCCCACTACGTTGTGGAGCAGCTTGTTACCGCCGCCAAATGCCTTGGGAGCCACTGTTGAGCCGAAGTACTGAAGGCTGATCCAGCTGGCGACCACCACCGGTGCGGTCATGATCAGTTCCAGCACCCCAAAGCCTTCATCCTGCTGCCAATCGTAGTCGTGCAGAAAGGCTCGGCCTTCCAGATTTTTACCTTGGGTCCGCCTACGCGGCGCGGCGATGAAAGCTTTACAGCCGGCAAGCGCCCATTCAGGGCGGACCTCTGACCAATCGCGGCTGCGCTTGATGACTTGATGTTCGTTACTGGCTCCCGGTAGACGTAAGGCGCGCTCGGTTCGCGCCAGAGAACCGGCCCGGGTCAGCAGGGTTCGTGCCTGTTGGATATCTGCGGCATGGTGCTCTGAGGGATGATCGGTGTCGTAAATAATGACAGCATCGGTGGTGGTATCGTGCAAGGCGCCGAGAAACAGGGTGTCTTCC
>JAIVHL010000025.1:14544-17065 GCA_020201075.1 Halomonas sp.
GTCAGCAGGGTTCGTGCCTGTTGGATATCTGCGGCATGGTGCTCTGAGGGATGATCGGTGTCGTAAATAATGACAGCATCGGTGGTGGTATCGTGCAAGGCGCCGAGAAACAGGGTGTCTTCCGGTATTACGATGTTGCGATTGGCAAGTTCTAGCCGCACGTCGTGGTCGTTGAGCAGCTGAGCAAGTAGCCGAGCATTCACTTCGCCCGAATAGCCGCCACAAGCGCCGCAGTGAAGGGCGCTGGCGTGGGCGTTGTTGACCACTTGCGCGCCGTGACCGGTCAGCAGTACCAGACGTGCGAAGTCACGGGTCAGTGACATGGCGCGTAAGATTTTCTCCGCCGTATCAACCTGGGTTTTCGCATCGAGCGGTGGCTCAAAGCGCGGCGCGGGATCTTTTTGCTGACCAGAAGATGTTCGTTGGAGCGAGCTGCTCAACAGCTTGGCGACGTAGATCGGGCCGGCGGCTTCCACGAAGGCGAAGGAGGATACCGCCGCAAGTTTGAATCGGTTCCAGGCTCTTATTGCCCGAGCGGTGTAGCGGCTTCTCAGATCGGCTTCGACGTCTTCTGCCCCGGTGGCGCAAGACGACATAGCGGGTGTTAACAGCACTGGAAGGCGCAGCTCCGATAGGTCAGAGGCAAAGCGGCGATGCGAAGCCGGAATACCAAAGAAGCCAGCAAAGCCATGAGTGCGAACGCCGGGATCGACAGATTCTAGAGACCGACGAAACACTTCCGAGCGCACGTCAATGCAAAACGCTGCCTGAATCGTTGGGCGAGTGTCCGGCGTTGCGGCTGATGGCGCTTTCAAGGTGTTGGCCAAAGCCCGCTGTGACGAGCATTCAGCGGCTTCTTGCAAAATGGTGTCAATCAGCATTTCGGCATCCGGCTCGGGCGGAGCCGAGTGGGTTGCTATCACGGTTTGCCACGCGTCTTTAAGTGGCGTCTGATACTGGATAAAAAGCGCTTCTTCCCAGAGTAGCCGAATGGCGAGAAAGTCCTGGGTAGTGCTATCTGAAGCGCCGTTCTGCTGTGCTTTCCAGAGCCGGTAGCGGGCAGATTGTGACCAGCCGCCAAGAGTCATCAATAGCTGGTGAAAATAGGTGTCGAGTGCCTCCGGTGGCAGGCCGAGCCGCTCAACCACTCGAATAATCACGTCTTCTGCCTTTTCGGGGGCATTGTTGACGTGGGTGGCAAACCCCTTGAGTCCGCCGATTTCTGGCGTGAGATCGCGACTGGCGAAGGCCCGCCAAGCAGCATAGGCACTAGTGTCTTTCGGTGCCGCCCAGAGCGCCTGGCCCTGGTCAAAATAGCCCGCAGCCCAAGCGCCGAAGCGTTCTGCCAGGAATGCTGGCCAGTCGATGTTTGATGTGCCAGCGGCCAAATCTGCCACCGTGGGCAACGCCTTGGGGGGGGGTGATATCTCGGCGGCAGCGGCTGTCAGTGCCTCCAGATCGACAGGCCCAATCTCTGCGGGCGCCCGCGCCAGTGCTGAAGCAAGGTCATGCTTTGTTATGTCACCGGCAACGATGCGTTCTTGATACCAGTTGCGCGGCATGGTGACTGAGACACCCGCTACGCGTTCCAGCCGTGCTCCAGTGCTCGCCAGGTCGAGTTGAGCCTGACCCAGAAAAGGGTTTACCGCGACACTTGAATCCAGGGGCCAGAGTGGCGGTATGTTCGATACCGCTGCGGCCGCCGCGCCGATAACAATGGCGTGCTGATCGACAGTATTCATATGTTTCATTGGGAAGCCCCCTTTTTTGACTGACGTGGGTGGGCCCAGCCGCCAATAAGCCTGTCAAACAGTGCGTTGATGTACAGGCCATTCGAAAGATGAACACGTAAGCCAGCGGCAGCGGGGTGGTAGGCCCAGAGGGGAAACATTGCCTGGGCGACAGCGACGAGACCGAAGCTGACCACTACCAGCGTAAGCAGAGCCCATTCCAGCGGGCGCGGGTCTGGAGCAGGCGGCAGGGTGCCTTGGGTCAGCCACTCGGCGATGGTTTGAAGCGCAAAATAAGCGATACCGGCCAACAGGGAGTAAAGGGCAGTGCGCTGAGTCAGAATCTTGGGTGCGGTATCGGCCAGCCCCTGGGCCAGCAAATAGGCCACGCCCAGTATCAGCACTGCACCCAATGCAATCGCCTGAGGCGACTTGGTATCGAACCCAAAAAAGGTGCCAACCAATCCGTATAAAAGCAGTGCCACCAAGAATGAGCGCGCCACAGCAGTGCCGCTGGGAATTGCGATGGGGCCGGGACGACGAACTTTGGCGACCTGCTCGACAGCGCTGCCAGCGCTGAGGAAAGCATGAGCTTTATAGAGGGAGTGGGCCACGATATGCAGAAGCGCGATAGGAAACAGACCCAGGCCGCACTGCAACATCATAAAGCCCATCTGGGCAATCGTAGACCACGCCAGCGAGGTTTTGACCGCCGGTTGGGTCAGCATCGTCAAGCCACCCAACAGAGCCGTAAAACCGCCGACCATGACCAGCACCGCCATTATGGCGGG
>JAIVHL010000026.1 GCA_020201075.1 Halomonas sp.
GAGCTCATGTTCTGCCACCATATGCTGAATCCGTGTCGAACATCTTATGATTCATCGGCTCACTTTGCTTAGCAAGGCGCGGTACCTAGCTGCGGCCAGGTCGAGATCCGCCTTGCTCGTCTTCTGGGTTTTTTACTTCTGGAAGCAGAACATGACATAGATAGCCTCGGCAAGCTTGGCCACGTAGATCAGCAAGGGCCACTCTTGAACATCTGGCTATCCGGCAGGAACACCGGTTTGCCAAGTGAGCCGGGCCAGGAGATTCATGAGGTATCATGGAGCTGTCATCAGCGACGTGAAGGCTTATCAGCATGACGCACTCGGACCGCACGGTCTGCCCATGCGGCAGTGACAGGCGCCTCGCCGACTGTTGTGGGCGCTATCATGCCGGCGAGTCGGCACCGACCCCCGAAGCACTGATGCGCTCGCGCTTCAGTGCCTTCTCTCTCGACCTGACCGATTATCTGCTGGCGACCTGGCATCCCGGCAGCCGTCCGCCGAGTCTCAAATCGGACGCTGCGACCGTCTGGACGCGTCTCGAGGTGCTCGAAAGCGGCCAGGAGGGCGAGCGGGGATGGGTGCATTTTCGTGCCACCTTTCGCGAGGGGAGGCGCTGGTCGGTGCTGGAGGAGTCGTCGCGCTTCGTCCTTGAGGCGGATTGCTGGTTCTACCTGGATGGCGACCCTACCGTTCAACGGCTCAAGCCCGGTCGCAATGCGCCCTGTCCCTGCGGCAGCGGGCGCAAGTTCAAGGCCTGCTGTGACCAGGCGTGAAGGAGCTGGAGTGCGTCGACTCGCGGCAGGGTGCGCCAGGTGACAGGACGCCGCTTGCATGGTGGGGCGTGGGGATGTCGACTATCGTCAATGAAGGAACGGGGGCCGTCATTCAGGTCGGGGAGCATACCCGCGGGGTTGCCCTGGAAGCAGGGCGCCGCCGGGTTGATCAGGGGGCAGAGACCACACCATGGAGCGCATCCGGCATATCCACTCCATCACCAAGCGCCTGATCTCGATGACGACCGTGGCGGTTGCCGTGCTGGGCGCGATCTTCGCGCTGACCTTTTTCTTCGATCAGCGATTTCTGGTCACCTGGGCGGTTCTTCTATGCGGCATCATCGGGGGCTTCGTCAGCATTCAGCAGCGTCTGAACAACGTCACCGATGAAGAGCTCGCGCTGCTGGATGCCTCCTGGTTTCAGATTCTGCTGGTGCCCATCTTCGGCGGTGTCTTCGCTCTGGTGCTTTACCTCGTATTCCTCTCCGGCATCGTTTCCGGCGACCTCTTTCCCGGTTTCTCCTTTCCGACCCAGCGCGAGGGGGAGACGGGTAACCACTATATGCTCAGGATCTTTCGGGAAACTTACCCCAGCTCAGGACCGGACCTGGCCAAGCTGCTGTTCTGGTCATTCGTGGCGGGCTTCTCAGAGCGTTTCGTGCCGCAACTGATCAACAATGTCACTACGTCGGTCTCGTCAGCATCCGAGAGAACCGAGCGGGATGACGCAGCGGATCGCTGAGTGATCGGTATCGATTTATAAGCTTCCAGCGGTTCACTGTCGGGTGACTTTCGCCCCGCGGGGCAGACTGGGTCGGCCTCGGTACAGGGCTCGCGGTGCTTGTCCAGTTGCGTCATCACACCCCCGGCGCATCGACCTGGTGTTGTATTCCTAGTGTGCCGGCCCGGCGAGCCAGGCCTCGAAGGCGCCGGGCAGCAGCGGTTTGGCAAGCAGTCGTTGCACCCCATTCGCCCCAGGCAGGCGAGAGCGGCTTCGCTCTCCACGCCCTCGGCGACAACGCTGTAGCCCAGCTCATGGGCCATGCCGATCATCGATCCGACCAGGGTTTGGGTACGGATATCCTCGCCAAGATGGGTGATAAAGCAGCGGTCGATTTTGACGATATTCGCCGGAATCTCTTGCAGGTAGGCGAGGCTGCTGTAGCCGGTGCCGAAATCGTCGATGGCGACCAGGATGCCCGCCGCAATCAGCTCGCTGAGCCGGGACACCGCTGCCTGACCCTTGCCGATCAGCGCGCTCTCGGTCACTTCCAGTTCGATGGCGTCGGAGGGCAGGCGAGCATGATGCAGTTCCGTGAGCACCCGCTGGGTAAAGTCCGCTTCCTCCAGATTGGTGGCCGACACGTTGATTGAGATCCGGAGCTTCTTGCCCTGTCGGTACCAGAGCGCCGCCTGGTGGATCGCCCGGCGCACCACCCAGGCCGTCAGCGATCGGGCCATGGGGGTGTTCTCGATCAGCGGAATGAATTCTGCCGGCGATACCTCGCCCAGCACGGGGTGCCGCCAGCGCAGCAGGGCCTCGGCGCCCTGACAGGCCCCGGTTGCCACCGACACGCGGGGCTGGAAGACCAGATAAAGCTCGTCATCGCCCTCCAGGGCCCGGTCGATATCGGCGAGCAGCATGCTGCGACGCTGGAAGCGCTCGTCCAGTTTCGTGGAAAACACGCCGGCATCCTTCCCGGCCTCGCGTGCATCCAGGCTGGCCGCATGGGCACTGCGCAGGATATCCGAAGTCGTCTTTTCGCCCAGTTGGAAAGAGGCAATGCCGATCACCGGACGCACCAGCACGGGCACTTCCCGAGCCGACTCCAGGGCCATCAGGTCCCTGCGCAGGCGCAGGGCATGGTCGACCAGGCGGGCATCGCTGTCCGTCGAGACCAGGTGAACGAACTTGCAGCCGCCGAGATGATAGAGCTTTGACTCGCCGCTAATGGCCTGCTTAAGACACTGGGCGGAGACCCGGGTCAGCTCATCGAGGAAGGCGGGCCCCATGGTCCGGTGCAGGACGCTCAGCTGGCTGGCCTCGACCACCTCAGTGAAAAAGGCGGCTCGCTGCTCCCCGGAAGCATCCTGGGCCAGATCCTGGAGATCTTCGTCGAACTGACCGGCGTTGGCCAGGCCCGTGAGAGGGTCGACCCTGCCGAAGGCATGCTGCAGTTCGATCTGGGCCATCACCATGGCGGCGAGATCGACCAGCGTCGCTTTTTCCTGCTCGGTGACTTTGCGGGGCTCTCTCCCCAGAACACACATGGAACCCAGTGTCTGGCCTTCGCGGGTTGTCAGCGGCGCACCGGCATAGAAGCGAATACCGGTGTTGGCCAGGTGGCTGTCTCGGTAGACGTTCGAGTCCAGCATATCGGGGATGACGACAACCTCGGCGGATTCGCAGACCGCGGCACAAGGCGCCTTCTCCCGGGGGATTTCGCGGTGATCGACCCCGACCCGCGATTTGAACCATTGGCGATCAGTGTCCGTCAGCGACACCGCGGCGATCGGCAGGCCGAACAGCTGGCTCGCCATGCGGGTGATGCGATCGAAACTTTCGCTGGGTAGGGTATCGAGAAGGTCGAGTTGCTCAAGCGCGAAGAGGCGTGCCTGTTCAGAATTTTTCATCGACGAAAGGGAGACTCGAAAATGGATACATTTTCAACTTACCACCGGGGTGCCGGGAACCCAAATGAATCCCGGCTATCGGCATCCCACGTTTGCGACGTGTCCCTCAGGGAGCGTCTACCAGATAGCCGCCACGCGGTTTCTGCCCGCGTGCTTGGCCTGGTACATGGCAACATCGGCTCGCCGGGTCGCGTCTTCGATGCTCGCATCGGCTGGCTTATAGCAGGTGACGCCGATGCTCACGGTGAAACGAAAAGGCAGCTCCTCCGCCTCTATCGTCGCCTCGGCGATCTGGCGCAGCAGGCGCCAGGCGACGGCGGTGGCTTCCTCGGGCGACATGCCGGGCATGATCACCACGAACTCCTCTCCGCCGATTCGGCAGGGCAGGTCGCTCTGGCGCAGGTGATATCGCAGGGTGTCCGCCAGCAGCCGCAGGCCCTTGTCGCCCTCGGCGTGGCCCAGGGTATCGTTGATGGCCTTGAAGCGGTCGATATCGATCATCAGCAGGGCCGCCCGAAGCCCATCTTCCGTGACCGACCTGGCGACTCGTCTGGCGGATTCTTCGAAGGAGCGCCGATTCGCTAGCCCGGTCAAGGGGTCGGTGCTGGCCTTGTGGGCCCAGTCGGCCTCTTGATGTCGCTGCCGGGTAATATCCCGGTACACCCAGAGGTGGCCTCGGTACTCGTCGGCGACGAACAGGGGCGTGTAGGCGCGCTCCAGGAAGCGGCCATCCGCCATGGCCAGCAGGTCGCGGGTCTGCTTGCGCTTTGCACCAAGCAGATCCTCGATTCGCATCACAAAGTCTTCCGGCTCCATGAAGTGCGCCTTGGACGACTGGGCGGCCTCCCGACAGTCAATGCCAACGAGGTCCTCGGGAGGCGCTCCGCCGGCGAAGAGGTCGCAGAAGGCCTGATTCGCCACGATGACCCGGCGATTTTCGTCCTCGAGAAGCAAACCCACGTCCAGGACTTCGATGATCACCTCTAGTTGGCGTTTGGAGATGATCTGCGCGGTTTCCAGGGTCTTGCGCGATGTAATATCAAACTCGCCCATCACGATCATCGGCAGGCCCGTCTTGGGGTCGGTGGCGCGACATAGATCAACATGATGCCAGCGCTCGCCTTCGCTGATTCGCATGCGCGCTTCCGTAGAGCATCTCGGTTCGCTCTCCAGCCGGTGGAAGATCTGCCAGGCAGCGGCCTGATCTTCGAAGCAAGCGACGAAGGAGGCCAGGCCCGGTCGGGCCGCAAGAGCGGCCGGGTTGCTGACCAGCGGGTGGCCCTGTCCGTCGAACACCGAGACCATCATGGGCGTGTGCCTGACGGCCTCCAGGGCGCGCAAACTGGAGGAATCCAGTGAGATTTCGTTCTCGAGCCCCTCCACCAGCATGCCGATGCGACCATTGTTAATATCGACGCCACTGCAGCGACAGTGCATCGAGATGGCCTGGCCGCCAGGGTAGAAACTCCAATGTTCATCGATGACCTCGCCTTGCAGCAGGCGCGGGTGGTAGTCCGCCAGGCGCTGGCGGGTCGCCTCGCTCATCGTCGAGGCAAAGTCACGGGCATAGAGTTCCTGTGGGGTGTCGGCACCCCAGAGCTTCACGGCGGCGACATTGGCATAGTGCATCCGCTCCTCCTCGATATCGAAGATCCATACCGGCGTCTGGAGCCGATCGAGAAGAGGAGCGTGGCCGTGGATGGCCAACGGTGGAGCATCATGAAAGGATGTCATGAGGTCTCAAGGATATTGGAGGTTGCCGCGGGTAGTTGCCATCTCCGGTCAATCATCGCGGTTACTCAGGGTTACGTTGTTGCAACCCTATCACCGAAAGCCGAATACATCAGCCATCCTATCGTCGACAACGTTAACCGGATATATATCGTGACTTCTTTTTGGTCCAACAGTATTTAGCGCCAGCCCATCAGCCAGGTGTTGTCATCCTTTAGCATCTGCCAGGGCAGGGTGGTCTCGCGGTTTGTGTAGACGGCCTCGAGCGTCACTGCGACCACGTTCTCCTCTTCATCACGTTCAAGCGCCGTCACGAGGAAATGCTTCTCCTTGTTTCGGGGCTGCGCCGCGGTCCACTTGCTGTGGTGCAGCTTCTCGGGATTGATGGCGTTCATGATGTCTCTCTTCGGCGGTTGTCGCAGCACAGGGCTCAGAGCCTGACCAGCATCTTGCCGGTGTTGGTGCCAGCGAACAGGGCCAGGAAGGCGTCCGGCGTGCGTTCGAGGCCCTCCTCGACGGTCTCCGCGTAGTCGATCTCGCCGTTGGCGACCTTCGGGCCGACCTCTTCCAGGAAGCGCGGATAGTCGGACCAGTGGTCGAAAATGATGAAGCCCTGCATGCGCAGGCGTTTGATCAGCACCATGGGCAGGTTGCTCGGTCCGGGCATCGGTCCTTCGGCATTGTAGCGGGCGATCATCCCGCACACGGCGATGCGGCCGTTGACACGCAGGGTGTTGAGAGCCGCTTCCAAGCAGACGCCGCCGACATTCTCGTAATAGACGTCGAAGCCCTCCGGGCAGACCGCCTGGAGCGCCTCGGTGAGCTGCTGAGCATCCTTGCCGCGGTAGCTCACCGCCTGGATGCCATGTGACTCCAGCCACGCGAGCTTCTCGGGGGCCCCGGCGATGCCCACCACGGTGCCGCCCCGCGCCTTGGCCAGCTGCACGGCCAGTGAACCTACGGCACCGCTGGCGGCGCTGACCAGTACGTTGTCGCCGTCGCGCATCCCGGCGATTCGGTTCAGGCCCGTCCAGGCGGTCATGCCCGGCATGCCGAGTACGCCGAGATAGGTCTGCTCGGGGACTTCGATGTCCGGCAACGCCTCCACCTGATCGCCCGGCAGCTGGGCGATATCCCGCCAGCCAGCCATGTGCCGAACCTTGTCGCCGACGGTCAGGCGCGTATCCCGAGACTCGATCACCTCGCCCACCGCGGCACCTTCCAGCGGCTCGCCGATGACGAAGGGGTCGATGTAGGTCTTCACGCCACTCATGCGCCCGCGCATGTAGGGGTCCACCGATAGCCAGGTGTTGCGGATGCGCACCTCGCCCTCGGCGAGGGTGGTAAGCTCGGCCTCGTGCAGCTCGAACAGCTCGCGAGCCGGCGTGCCCTGGGGGAAGTCGTTGATGGTGAAGTAGCGTGACTGCATGGTGTCTTTCCTTCGCGTGACGATGAACACGCCAGTCTAGGACAGACGGCGAGGCGCAGGCCAATCTTACCGAAGCGTCGTCGCCGGTCGGTCGTGCTGATGCGGCGGTGATCCCGACGCAAAAACGCTCTTCGCGAGATGTTGTTCCCCCGAAGAGCGACTTGTTGCTGGGCCCCTCGCGGGTGCCCTATCCGACGTTTCGCCTTACCTGCGTGGCGCTGTCAGGCCTGAAGTCAAGCCAGGTAGCGCCACGCTGAACAAGCGGCAAGAAGCAGACTTAGCCAAGGTAGGCCAAATAGGCGTCAAAGGCGGCGTTTTGGAATTGTGCCTGGCGGTGCCAGAACGCGAGGACTTCGGTATCGAAGGTAAAGCCGTTGGAATCTTGCATGGTATGAGTCCTCCTGATTGGGACACTGACTACCATAGACCCTTTTTTGTTGCATTGCAGCAAAGAATGGTTTATGCGGCTAGCCTTATGTGAGCCGATGGCGCATTGATCGCCAGGGGCAGAGAATACAGGACCGATAATCAGTGCCTTGCCAGCGTGGTCGCGGAGTTTCCAGAGTGAGCTCTGCTGTAAATCAGTGCAGCTTCACTCTGCCCAGCGTTGCCGTCAGGCGCTCGATCAGCTCGCCGCTGTGGCGCCAGAAGTGCCAGAAGAGCGGCACCTCCAGCACCTGGCCGGGGGCAATACTGACCAGTTCGTTTCGGGTCACCCACTCCTCGGCCTGCATCAGCGGCATCATGCCGTAGCCCATGCCGGCTTGGGCCAGACGCAGGAAGCCCTCCGAGGAGGGGCAGAGATGGAAGGGGAAGGCGCCGCGGTAGCCGCACTGGGCCAGGAAGCGGTGCTGCAGCTGGTCGTGGGGGCCATAGACGATGGCCGGCGCGTGGCGAAACGCCTCGGGCGTCGGCCCCGCGGGCAGGTAGTGCTCTCGGTAGGCCAGCGTGGCTAGCGGGTGGTAGGTCATGGTGCCCAGCGCCACGCTGCGGGCCCCGGCGATCGGTTGGGGATTGGCGCACAGGCAGGCGGCCACGTCGCCGTCGCGCAGGCGCTTCAGGCCCACGTCCTGATCTTCCACCACCAGGTCGATCAGCAGGCCCTCTTCCCGACATAGCCGGCCGACTGCCGTGGCCCACCAGGTGGCGAGGCTGTCGGCATTCACCGCGATACGTAGCCGCGGCGAGGCGCTGTCCAGAGTAGGCAGTGCCCGGCGCAGATCCCGCTCTAGCAGCTGCACCTGCTGGGCATGGTTGAGCAGCCGCTGACCGACGGGGGTGGGGCCCAGCACGGGGGCGCGTACCAGCACCGGCTGGCCCAGGCGCACCTCCAGCGCCTTGATGCGCTGGGAGACGGCCGACTGGGAGAGCCCAAGGGCGATGCCGGCGCGCTCGAAGCCGCCACTCTCGACCACCGCGGCCAACGCCTCGAGCAGCTTGTAGTCCAGCATGAGGCTTCACCCTCCGATGATCTCGCCTTCATCATAAGCAAAACTGATGGACCATTAACAGGATGATTTTTGTGTATCAGGAGGGCCGGGTAGTCTAGCCGCCAGATGACATCGATAGCGAAGGAGAGACGATGCTGGAAAGCTACCTGACGGGGCTGCTGGTAAGCGGTGGAATCATCGTCGCCATTGGGGCGCAGAATGCCTATGTGCTGGGGCTTGCCACACGCCGCCAATACCACTGGTGGTCGGCGGGGCTGTGCATGAGCGCTGATCTCGTGTTGCTGACGCTGGGAATGTTCGGGGTCAGTGCCCTGCTGCTGGCCATGCCGGCCACGCTGGAGGCGATGCGCTGGGCGGGGGTGGCCTTCCTGGGCTGGCTGGCGTTCCACGCGCTGCGCCGGGCGCTGACCGGGCGTCGGGGGCTGGGCCTGGCCGGCGGTGAGGTGCGCGGCCTGCGCCAGGTAGTGCTGGTCACCCTGGCGGTGACCCTGCTCAACCCTCAGGTCTATCTGGACACGCTGCTGCTGATCCCTGCGGTGGGGGCGCAGCAGTCCAGTTCGGCCACCTTCCTGGCAGGGGCGGGTACGGCATCGGTGCTGTGGTTCAGCCTGCTGGCGTGGGGGGGCGCGGCGCTCTCGCCCTGGCTGTCTCGGCCGCTGGCCTGGCGCCTGATCGACGGGGCCATCGGGATGATGATGGCCGCCATCGCCTTGAAGCTCGCCTCGGGGCAGGGGTTTCCTGGGACCTGATGGGGAGAGGCTACCCCAGGCCGCGGCCCAGCAGGTCGTCGGCCACGGCGCGGGCGGCCTGGGCGAACTCGATGCGGGCCGTGGCGAGCGCGCTGATGTCGCGGGAGTCGGTGTCGCGCTCCAGCCGGTCGAGGCGTGTCTTGGCATCGGCCAGGCGGCGGGCGAGAACGGTATCGAACACCAGACAGGCGTCGGGGACCTCGGGATCGATAAGCGGCTGATCGATCAGTTCGGAGGACAGTGACGGGCGACAGGGTATGGCGTCCATGGGCAGCATCCTGAGAGAACGTAAGACCCGGTAGGGCCGGGGACGGCGAGTGCTTTTGATCATATCCATAGTGCCGAAGGGCCAGCGTTGTCAACAATGCCGATACGCCTATTTTGTCAACGAGCGCGATATGCCAGGTGCGGTCATGAGGTGGCGGAACTCGCGGCGGTTGAAGGTGGCGGCCGCTAGCGCCATGCTGGACCGTTGCCGACCGCCAGGGGGCGTGTCATGGGTGCAAGGAGCAAGTCATGGGAGTGAAGAGTTTTGCCGGGGGATTGATCGGCTTGGGAGTGGTGCTTGGGGTCACTGGCTGGCGAGCGTGGAACCCGGTGGCCTTCGTGGGGCTGGCCCTGGTGATCGTGGGGGTGGTGGTGCTGGCCACTCGGCACCGCGGCCCGAGCACGGGGGCCTGACAGGCCGCGTCATTGGGCTTATGATGAACTGATTCGACAGTCCTTTTCTCCCTTCGGGGGTGGAGGGCTGTTTTTATTGGACGTCCGCCAAGGCTTTCTCGGTGCGTTGACGGGCTATCAGGAGGTCGCATGTCATATCGCCCCCCCATTATCATCAATCGCCTCGATGCCGAGCGCCTGCAGCGCCTGATCGACGCGGCCTGCGACAAGGATCGCTTCGTGGCCGATGCCCTCGAAGAGGAGCTCGAGCGCGGTGAGGTCATCGATCCCGAAGAGATCCCCGAGGACGTGGTCAGCATGAACAGCCGGGTCCAGTTCACCGACCTTAACCGTAACCGCCAGATGATCCGCACCCTGGTCTACCCGCATGCTCTGGCCTCCACCGAGGATGGCATCTCGGTCATGGCGCCGGTGGGGGCCGGGCTAATCGGCCTGCGCATCGGCGACACCATCGACTGGCCGCTGCCGGACGGCCACGAGGTGCAGCTGCGCGTCGATGCCATCTTCTGGCAGCCAGAACGCGAAAAGCAGTTCCACCGCTGATAGGGCGTTTACCTCCATGCCGTTTTCTCTCTGGCTCTCCCTGGCGGCGGTCTGCGCCATGGGCGCGATGTCGCCGGGCCCCAGCCTGGCCCTGGTGCTGCGCCATACGCTGGGCGGGGGGCGCGCCCCCGGGATGGTGGCGGGGCTCTCCCATGCGCTGGGTGTGGGCCTCTATGCGCTGCTCACGGTGTGGGGGCTCGGCGCGCTGATCGTGCGCCAGCCGCTGCTGTTCCAGGCGATCACCTGGGTCGGTGCGGCCTATCTGGCCTGGCTCGGCATCAAGGCTCTGCTTGCCGGTCGCGCCGGTCCACTGGTAGCGGGTGCGGTGCCTACGACCCGTCGCCAGGCGGCCCGGGAGGGCATGCTGGTGGCGCTGGGCAACCCCAAGCTGATTCTGTTCTTCGTCGCCCTGCTCAGCCAGTTCGTTACCCCTGACATGAGTCTGGCCGCCAAGGCGGTGATCGTGCTCACGGCGATGATCATCGACGGCGGCTGGTACGTGCTGGTGGCGGTGGGGCTCTCCCACTCCCGCGTGCTCCCCTGGCTGCAGGCGCGCTCCCACTGGATCAATCGCATTACCGGGGTGCTGCTGCTGGCCCTGGCGCTGCGCGTGGTGGCCGGGCCGCTGGCGTAAGCGGCGCTAACGCGATGCATCCCTCGAGATAGGATCGACTCAGGATTCGATCCGCGCCAGCAGCGCCGCACAGGGCGAGCCGCTGGGCAGCACGCCGTAGGTGGGGCCCGCCTCGCTCCCCAGTCGTGCGGCACAGAAGGTGTCGGCCACTGCCGCAGGGGCGTGCTGCACCAGCAGCGCCGCCTGCAGGCACTGGGCCAGGCGCTGGGTCAGCCAGCGAGCCCCGGGCTCTAGTGCCTCGACGGGTTCGGCCATCCGCCGCTCCAGGTCGGCCAGGGCGGCGTCCAGATGGCGATCCTGGCCTCGGGCCGGCGCCACCTCCTGCCAGAAGGCGTCCAGCGCCTCGGGATGTCGGCCCAGCACCCGCAGCACGTCCAGGCAGATCACGTTCCCCGAGCCCTCCCAGATCGAGTTGACCGGCGCCTCGCGGTAGAGCCGGGCCAGGGGGGACTCCTCCATGTAGCCGATGCCGCCCAGGCACTCCATGGCCTCGGCCATGAAGCCGGGGCTGCGCTTGTTGTGCCAGTACTTGGCCAGCGCCGGCAGCAGCCGGCCCAGGGCGCGCTCGCTCTTTTCGCCGCGGGCGGCGCCGTCGAAGGCCCGGGCGGTCCGCATCGCCAGCGCCACCCCACAGGCGGGTCTGCTGGACCATCTCGAGCAGGGTGGCGATGCCGCGGTCCGGCGAGCCGATGGGCTCGGCCCAGGCGCCGCGGTACTCGATCTCCGCCGAGGCGTTGGCGCGGTTGCCGCATTTATCCTTGAGGCGCTGCAGTTCAATGGCGTTGCGCTCGCCGTCCGGAGTGAAACGCGGGACCAGGAAGCAGCCGAGCCCGTCATCGGTCTGGGCCAGGGTCAGGAAGGCGTCGGACATCGGCGCACTGCAGAACCACTTGTGGCCGGTGAGTCGCCAGCCGTCCTCGCCGGGCTCGGCTCGTGTGGAATTGGCGCGCACATCGCTGCCGCCCTGCTTCTCGGTCATCGCCATGCCGAAGGTGAGGCCGGTCTTCTCCGCGGCCGGCAGGGGGCGGGGGTCGTAGTCCCAGGCCAGCAGTCCCGGTGACCAGTGGGCCTGCGCCTGCGGCGAGTGGCGCAGCACCGGCATGGCGGCATGGGTCATGGTGATCGGACAGCAGAACCCTGGCTCCGCCTGGGTCAGCAGATAGAGGGCCGCCACATGGGCCTGGTGCCCGCCGCGGCCCTCCTCCTGCCAGGCCACGGCATGCCAGCCGTGGTCGATGGCCAGACGCATCAGCTCGTGGTAGGCGGGGTGATAGGCGACCTCGTCCAGGCGTCGGCCGTGGCGGTCGAAGAGGCGCAGCTCCGGCGGGTGGCGGTTGGCGGCCTCGCCCAGGGCCTGGATGCGCTCACTGCCGACCTCTCGGCCCAGCGAAACCAGGCGGCGGGCCACCCAGTCGGGCGCCTCCCGGGCCAGGGCCTCGAGCAGCGGCGTGTCGCCGCCGAGCAGGTCGAGGTCGCCCGGCGGGGCAGGCTGGTTGGTCACCCGGTGAGTGGCCAGCGCGGTGCGGGGAGCGTGGTCGGACATGGCGCACCTCCAGCGTTGAGGGATTGTATTGAGCATGGTGGTCGGATAGGGCGCGGTCAACGTGACGCCGCGGCGCCGACTGGGTAGGCTTGGGGCATTTCCCTGGGGAGATGCCCATGACCGACGCCCTTCGCGACGAGCCGCTGCCGACGCCGCATGTCGCCCGCGAGCGTATCCAACTGGTAGATGCCCGCAACCGTCCCTGCGGCAGCGCCTGGCGCGCCGCGATGCGGCGCTTTCGCTTCTGGCATCGAGCCACCTATATCGTGGTGTGCAACGCTCGTGGCGAGATCTGCGTGCAGCGCCGCACTCTGACCAAGGAAGTCTTTCCCGGCGGGCTCGACCTGGCCGCCGGCGGCGTGGTGGGAGCCGGTGAGGCGGAACACCTGGCAGCGCGACGCGAGCTGGCTGAGGAGCTCGGCATCCGTGGCGTGCCGCTGCGCCCCGCCGGCGGGTTCGTCCACGCCGAGGGCGGCAATCATATCCACGGAAGCCTGTTTCTGGTCGAACACGACGGCCCGCTGGCGCTGCAGGCGGAGGAGGTGGCCGAGGTGTTCTGGTGCACGCCCGCCGAGGCTCTCGAGCTTCCCGGGGTCACCCCGGACACCCGCCAGGCGCTGCAGGTGCTGCTCGATGCCGGCCGGCTGGAGGCCACGCCATGAACCGACCGGCGCGGCTCAACGAGCTCGAGGCGGTAGTGGCGGCCCTGGAGGGAGTGGTGCTGGGCAAGACCCGGGAGGTGCGCCTGGCGCTCTGCTGCCTGCTGTGCCGCGGTCACCTGCTGATCGAGGACCTCCCGGGGCTGGGCAAGACCACCCTGGCCCAGTCGCTGGCACGTGTCACCGGACTCGACATGCAGCGCCTGCAGTTCACCAGCGACCTGTTGCCCGCTGACGTGCTCGGGGTCTCGGTGTTCGACCCTCGCGAGGCGCGCTTCACCTTCCACCCCGGCCCCATCTTTCACGGCCTGGTCTTGGCCGACGAGATCAACCGTGCCACCCCCAAGACCCAAAGTGCCCTGCTCGAGGCCATGGAGGAAGGGCGGGTGACCGTGGAAGGGGAGACCCGCCCGCTGCCGGATCCCTTTTTCGTGATCGCCACCCAGAACCCCCAGGAGCAGGCCGGCACCTTCCCGCTGCCGGAATCCCAGCTCGATCGCTTCTTGATGCGCCTCTCGCTGGGCTACCCCGACCGCGGCGCCGAGCGGGAGATTCTGCGCGGCCGTGCGGGACGGGTGCGCCTCCAGGCCCTGCCGGTGCTGCTGGATGCCGAGCGCCTGCTCGCCTGGCAGGCACGCCTGGATAACATCCACGTGGCCGATGCGTTGCTCGACTATGTGCAGGCGCTGGTGGCCGCCAGCCGCGACCACCCCGAGTTGGCCTGGGGGCTCTCGACCCGAGGCGCGTTGGCGCTGCTGCAGGCCGCTCGCGGCTGGGCGCTGCTCGAGGGGCGCGACCACGTGCTGCCCGAGGACGTCCAGGCCGTATGGGGACCGGTGGCGGGCCACCGCCTGAGCAACGGCCGGCGCG
>JAIVHL010000157.1:0-14013 GCA_020201075.1 Halomonas sp.
TTCTATTGATGCGGCCGAGGTTATAACGCCCGGCGTCCTTTGCTTTGTGCCCTGGCAAAAACCACGAAACCCCCTTTGCATTGCCCTGGCGCGTGCCGGGGCAGTAAGCTGACTTAAATTCATTATCCACGGGATCCGCCAGTCTTGAGCCAGCCAACCACTCCGGCCAACCGCATCATCACTCTCAATCTTGAGCCCAATGACCCCCGCCGCCTGGCCAACCTTTGCGGCCAGCGAGACGAGCACCTCAAGCTGGTGGAAGCGCGCCTCGGCATCACCCTTCGCAACCGCGGCAACACCTTTCAACTGGCGGGCCCCATCCATCGGGTCAAGGCCGCGGCCAACCTGCTCGAGCATCTGTACCGCGAAACCGAAGCAAGCGACCTTGATCCGGATACGGTGCACCTATTTCTGCAAGAGTCCGGTCTCGAGGCCCTGGAGGAAGACGAGGACAGTGAGAGCGGCGACGAGGTGCTGCTGCGTACGCCACGCACCCTGATCAAGCCCCGGGGCCTCAACCAGCAGTCCTACGTGCAGAGCATCCGTGCCCACGACATCAACTTCGGCATCGGACCGGCCGGCACCGGCAAGACCTATCTGGCCGTTGCCGCCGCGGTGGAGGCGCTCAACCAGCAGGAGGTACGTCGCATCCTGCTGGTGCGCCCGGCAGTTGAGGCCGGCGAGAAGCTCGGTTTCCTGCCCGGCGACCTGGCCCAGAAGATTGACCCCTACCTGCGTCCACTGTATGACGCGCTTTACGAGATGATCGGCTTCGAGCAGGTCGCCAAGCTCATTGAGCGGCAGGTGATCGAGATCGCACCGCTGGCCTACATGCGCGGGCGCACCCTAAACAACGCCTTCATCATCCTCGACGAGAGTCAGAACACCACCCGGGAGCAGATGAAGATGTTCCTGACCCGTATCGGCTTCGGCTCCACCGCGGTGATCACCGGCGATGTGACCCAGGTCGATCTGCCCCGCGGTCAGACCTCGGGGCTGATCCAGGTACTGGAGGTCCTGAAGGGAACACCGGGGATCGGCACTACCCACTTTGCGGCCAAGGACGTGGTGCGCCATCCGCTGGTCCAGCGCATCATCGAGGCCTACGATCATTTCGAAGCGGGACAGGAGGTCGCCGAGCGCGCCCGCAAGGAAGCCAAGGACCTGGAGCGAGAGGCGCTGCGCCTTGAGCGAAAGGAGCGCCAGGAACGTCTTGACCGCGAGCGTGGCGAGTCATGAACTACCCCCGGGTCGATCGCCAAGTGGCCGTCAAGGCCGATGGCCTGCCGCTACAGGCTGAGCTCGAGGCCTGGATCGGCGCCGCGCTTGGACGGCATGGGGTGGCCGACGACAGCGAACTGACCGTGCGCCTGGTCGACGCCGAGGAGAGTCAGCAGCTGAACCGCGACTACCGCGGCCATGACCGCCCCACCAACGTGCTCTCCTTCCCCTTCGAGTGCCCGCCCGGCATGGACCTTCCCCTGCTCGGCGACCTGGTGATCTGCCACCCGGTGGTGGCGGCCGAAGCGGCCGAACAGGACAAGGCCCTGCGCGATCACTACGCTCATATGGTGGTGCATGGCACTCTGCACCTGCTGGGCCATGATCATATCGAGGAAGCCGAAGCCGAGGCCATGGAGTCACTGGAGCGTGAGATCCTGGCTGGCCTCGGCATCGACGACCCCTATCGTGAAGCCGGCAGCCCTGCCTGCGACGACGACGCTACCGAGGACGAGAGACCCCACCCATGAGCGAAGACCGATCGAGCGGCCAGGGCGGCCGATCCTGGCTGGAGAAGCTGTTCAACGCTCTCACCGGCGAAAGCGATGAGCCCAGTTCCCGTGACGAGTTGCTCGCCTTCCTGCGCCAGGCGGCCAGCCGCCTGAAGCTCGAGCAGGATGCCATGATGATCATCGAGGGCGCCCTGAAGATCAGTGACCAGCAGGTACGCGAGGTGCTGATTCCTCGCTCTCAGGTCACCGCCATCGGCCTCGACCAGCCGCTGGAGGAGTATCTGCCGATCATCCTCGAGGCCGGACACTCGCGCTATCCGGTGATCGGCGAGAACCTCGACGAGGTCAAGGGCATCATGCTGGCCAAGGACCTGCTGCCGCTGCTCCAGAGCGGCCAACAGAATGGTCGCCCCTTTCGCCTCGAGGAGGTGGTGCGCACGGCGCTGTTCGTGCCGGAGTCCAAGCGGCTCAACAGCCTGCTCAAGGAGTTCCAGGACACCCATAACCATATGGCGATTGTGGTGGACGAGTATGGTGGCACCGCCGGCATCGTCACTATCGAAGATATCCTCGAGGAGATCGTCGGCGAGATCGAAGACGAGCATGACGCCGATGAGGAAGACGATATTCGCGAGCTGGGCGAGGGCCGCTACGCCATCCGCGCCCTGACCCCCATCGAGGATTTCAACGAGCGATTCGACACTCGCTTCTCCGATGAGGAGTTCGATACCCTTGGCGGCCTGGTGATGCAGCGCTTCGGCCATCTGCCCGGCCGCGGCGAGCACACGGAGATCGGCGGCTGGCGCTTCATCGTGCTCAACGCCGACAATCGCCGCATCCGCCTGCTGGAAGCCGAGCCCTGCGAAGGGTCTGACGACGCCTGAGTCCATGAACCCCGGCTCGAATAGAGCATGACACGGACGGTCACGATGTCTGAGCTTCGCTTCTCTCCCCTACTCGGCTGCCTGCTCGCCCTGGCGGCCGGCGTATTGACCACCCTCACCGCTTCCCCTTTCGAGCTGTGGTGGCTAGGTCCGGTGGCCGTGGGTCTGCTCTACCTGGGTATTCACGCGCTGACACCCGGCCAAGCCGCCCTGCGCGGCTGGTGCTTTGGCCTCGGGCTGTTCGGCTCCGGCACCTCCTGGGTCTACGTATCAATCCACGACTACGGCTACACCGGGGTGCCCCTGGCGGTGTTTCTCACCGCGTTATTTGTGGCCAGCATGGCGCTATTCCTGTCGGTGATCCTGTGGCTCTATCGCCGCCTTTGCGGGCCGCGACTCGCCTTTCTCTCCTTTGCCGGCGCTTGGGTCCTGGGCGAGTGGCTGCGTACCTGGCTGTTCACGGGCTTTCCCTGGCTGCTGCTCGGCAGCGCCCACGTGGATTCACCGCTGGCGTCCTGGGCGCCCATCGGCGGGGTCTACCTGCTGTCGCTGATCACCGCGCTCACCGGCACCCTGCTGGTGGAGTTCCTGGCGCGGCGCTGGTGGGCCATTGCCCCGGTGGCCGCCCTATGGCTCGTGCCGCTGGCACTGCTGCCGACGCAATGGACCCAGCCTGCCGGCGAGCCGCTGCGCGTTGCTCTGCTGCAGGGCAACCTGGATCAGCTGATCAAGTGGACCGCCAAGGGCCAGCGCGAGGCGGCCAACACGTACAGCGAGCTGACCCGCGCTCCAGCGTGACGCGGAGGGGAGCTACTTCAACAGCGTGATCGCCTTGGGCGAAGCAGAGGGGGAGTACCGCAAGGAACATCTGGTGCCCTTCGGCGAGTACCTGCCCCTGGAGAACCTGCTCGCCGGCACCATCGCCTTCTTCGACCTGCCGATGCCGGCCATGACCCCTGGGCCCTCGGGTCAGGCGCCGATGCGCGTCGCCGGCACCCTCATCGGCAACGCCATCTGCTACGAGATCATCTATGCCGATCTGGTGGCCGAACGCGCCCGGGACAGCGAACTGCTGATGACGGTCTCCAACGACACCTGGTTCGGGGAGTCCATCGGACCCCTCCAACACCTGCAGATGGCCCGGCTTCGCGCGCTGGAAAACGGCCGCTATCTCATTCGTGCCACCAGCAACGGGGTGACCGTGATCGTCGATCCCAGAGGCCGTATCACCGCCCGCGCACCCCAGTTCGAGGTGGCCAGTATTACCGGCGAAGCCGTCCCCATGCGCGGACTCACCCCCTTTACTCGCACCGGCAGTTGGCCTGCCTGGCTGCTTGCCTTACTGCTGGTCCTCCCCGGTCTTCGCCTGCTTCATAAGCCATAAGCTAGCCGACAGCGATAATCCCGCTCTTCTCAAAGAAAACGCCCCCGCAACTCAATCGCTGCGGGGGCGTTATTCTTCAAGCATCAAGCCTGTGGCATAAAGCACCGGGCCAAGCCCGGCCGCTTCAGGCTTCCGACGAAGGCGGGATTTCCCCCAGCACTTCCGGAATGGTCATTTTGACGTAGCGGCCGGGGGCCGGCTCGAGAATATCGAGCTCACCACCGCCCGGCTGGCGAGCCAGGACCATCTTCTCGGTGTCGGCATAGCCGTTCTCGGTAATCCACGCCTGCCAGTGCGGCCACCAGGAGCCTTCGTGCTGCTCGGCGCCGGCGAGCCACTCCTCGTGCGTCTCGGGCAGGGCATCATTGGTCCAGTAGCCATACTTGTTCTTGCGGGGCGGATTGACGACCCCTGCAATATGACCTGAACCGCCCAGCACGAATTTGACCGGCCCCTTGGGCAACAGCGCACCGTAGTAGGTGCTGTTCCACTTGGCAATATGGTCTTCGCGGGCAGAGAGAAAGTAGCTCGGGATGGAAACCTTGCGCAGATCGATCTTGACCCCGTCCAACTCGATACCGCCGGGCTCGACCAGACGATTCTCCATGTACATGTGACGCAGGTACCAGCCGTGGGTGGCCGCCGGCAGGTTGGTGCCGTCGGTATTCCAGTAGAGCAGGTCGAAGGGCGCCGGCACGTCCCCCTTAAGATAGTTGTTGATGTAGAACGACCAGAAAAGGTCATTCTCGCGCAACAGATTAAAGCTGAAGGCCATGACACGGCCGTCCAGATAGCCGTCATTCGCCATCTTCTCTTCAATACCCTGAAGCACCGGCTCGGAGAGAAAGACACCGATTTCTCCCGGATCGCGGAAATCCACCAGGGTAGTCATGTAGGTGACCGACTTCACCTTGCGTCCGCGACGCGTGCTGGTCAGATAGGCCACGGTGGAAGCGGCCAGGGTCCCACCCACACAATAACTCAGCATGTTGACGGACTTTTCGCCGGTAGCCTGTTCGATCGCCTCAATGGCGTCGATGGGCCCAAGCTGCATGAAGTCTGCCCAGGTGAGGTCGCCCTGGGCAGGGCCCGGGTTGCGCCAGGAGATCAGGAACACGGTGTGACCCTGAGCAACCAGCCACTTGACCATGGAGTTGTCTTCACGCAGGTCGAGAATGTAATACTTGTTGATCCAGGGGGGGATGACCAGCAGCGGGGTCTTGAAGACCTCCTCGGTGGTTGGAGTGTACTGGATCAGTTGGATCAGCTCATTCTCGTAGACCACTGAGCCCGGTGTTATGGCGATGTTGCTGCCGACCTCGAAGGCGCTGCGGTCGGTCATGGTGACGTTCAGACCCTCGGCAGAATTACCCAGATCCTCACGCAGCCTGGCCAACCCGTCCACCAGATTCTGGCCGCGAGTCTCCAGAGTCTTGCGCACCACCTCGGGATTGGTAGATACGAAGTTGGTCGGCGCCATGGCGTTAACCATCTGGCGAGAGTAGAAGCTGAGCCGGTGCTTCTGATCTGCGGGCATATCGAGGCTTTCGATCAACTCCTCGATCGTGCGCGAAAAGAGCAGGTACTGCTGCATGATCGACAGGTAATAGGGATCGTTAGTCCAGGCATCGTCCTTGAAGCGGCGGTCACCCTTTGCGGGTGTCACCAGCGGCTCGACCTGCTCGCCGGCCATGGAACGCACGCCGTTCTGCCATAGCTGGAACTGATCCTGCATCAGCCGCGCCTGGGTCTGCCATAGCTGTTGGGGATTACCCATCAGCGATTCGGCCGCTGCCTTGAAGCTGTCACGCATATCCCCGTAGACGGAATCGGCGGCATCGCTGGGCACCATTTTTTCCAGCAGTTCGCTCATCAGAGCGCGATACTCTTCGCCGATCTCCTTGAGCTGGACGTTCCACCCCTCGAGCTCGGCCTGTGTCGGTGCTTCAACCCCTGGCTGCATTGACCCCTCCTGGCGCGCCGATCACCCTTTGGGTTCCGGCTACAAGAAACAAAACTCGCCACCCGTGTCAAACGAGCAGCGGCTCGACCAGCGGCACACTTGGGCATGCCGCTGGGCATTCATCCGGCAACGCCGGCTCAGCTCTTGCTAGCACCGCGCGCGGAAGTGGCCTTGGCGGTTTCGGCCTTGTCCGGCTCGCCACCGGCGGCAGCCTTGGCTGCGACCTTTTCGGTCAGCTTGGCCTGTTCGGCAAACAGCGTCTCCAGCTCTGTCTTGAACTCCATGCTCATCTCTGATAGCGCCTTGGCATCTTCGAGCATCTGCTGGGACATCTGGTTCATCACCTCGGCCTGGCGAGCACTGAAAGCCTGCATGGAATCGGCATCGCTCACATCGCTGGCGTCACGAAGACGCTCGGTGCCGAGCTGGCTGTAGCGCTTCATGGTCTCCATCTGGTGCTGGGTAAGCTTCTCCATGTTATCCAGCATCAGGGAGTTGAGCTTGCGCATCGGCTCGAAAAACTGGCGAGTCTGCTCGTTGAAGTTTTCGATCATCTTGTCTTGCATGGTGGGTGCTCCCGAAACAAATACGGTTGGCGAGCGGCTAGCCCGACATCATGTTGCATTGCACAAAGCGTAGTCTGCCATGCGGCATGTTGCAAGACGATGAAAGGCTAACGGCGCTACTGGCTCTCGGGTTTTGCCCGAGACCGGGCGGTTGCAGTGTTCTTCTCCGCTGCGCCATCGCCCTCGGTCGCCTTGCCCGAGTCGCCCGAGCCGCTTGATGAAGCAGAAGACCCAGCGGAATCCGAAGATCCTGCTGATGCAGCAGACGCGCGGGTAGCGGGCGCTCCATCGCTCTTCGACGCCCGGGCCTCGCTAGACGTGTCTTTCGGCGCGCTTTGACCGGCCTGCTTGAGCATATCAAGCATCATCTGCTGATAGGTACCGAAGCTGGACAGCCCCTGGGACAGGCCTTGGGAAAGCCCCTGGGTCAATCCCTGCCCCATCCCCGACTGTTGCAGATAGGGCTGCATCAGGCTCATGGGGTCATAACCCTCGACGCCTGACTCCATCTGCTTCTTGATCTGATCGAGCATTTGTTGCTGGAAGACCGACACATCGGGAAGGCCCAGGGACTGACGAAACTCGTCGGGGGTCAGGTCAAACTCGACATTGATCTTCATGGCATTACCCTTGCGCTGGTGATGTCGGAAAGTGTAGCAGCCCCTTCACTGACCGGTGGAGCCCTTCTCAACGCAACACCGGCGTCGCCACCCGGACCTCGGCATTCTGGGCGCGATGGCGCAGCAGATGGTCCATCAACGTCAACGCCATCATCGCTTCGGCGATAGGCGTGGCGCGAATGCCCACGCAGGGGTCATGGCGCCCCTTGGTGATCACCTCCACCGCATTGCCGTGGACGTCGATGCTGCGCCCCGGGGTGGTGATACTCGAGGTGGGCTTGAGCGCCAGGTGGGCGACGATGGCCTGGCCGCTGGAGATGCCGCCGAGCACTCCGCCAGCATGGTTGGAGAGGAATCCCTCGGGAGTCATCTCATCGCGATGCGCGCTGCCGCGCTGGGCCACGGAGGCGAAACCCTCGCCGATCTCCACCCCCTTCACCGCGTTGATGCTCATCAGCCCGTGGGCCAGCTCAGCGTCCAGACGGTCAAACACCGGCTCGCCGAGTCCCGGCGGCACGCCCTCGGCCACCACAGTGACCTTTGCGCCCACGGAGTCCTGATCGCGGCGTAGCTGGTCCATGTAGGCCTCGAGCTCTGCCACCCGAGTCGGGTCGGGACAGAAAAAGGGGTTGTCGTGCACCGCTCCCCACTCCTTGAACGCGATCTCGATGGGTCCCAACTGGCTCATGTAGCCACGGACGGTGATGCCCTGAGTGGCCAGGTACAGCTTGGCTATGGCGCCTGCCGCCACCCGCATGGCAGTCTCCCGGGCGCTGGAGCGCCCACCGCCGCGGTAGTCGCGTATGCCGTACTTGTGGTGGTAGCTGTAGTCGGCGTGGGCCGGACGGAACTGGTCCTTGATCTTGGAGTAGTCCCCGGAGCGCTGATCGGTATTCTCGATCAGCAGACCGATCGAGGTGCCGGTGGTGACTCCTTCAAAGACACCGGAAAGGATTTTCACCTGGTCGGGCTCGCGGCGCTGGGTGGTGTGGCGCGAGGTGCCCGGTCGACGACGGTCAAGGTCACGCTGCAGCTCCTCCTCGCTGAGGGGCAGCCCCGGCGGGCAGCCATCGACAACGGCACCCAGCGCGGGGCCATGGCTCTCGCCAAAGGTAGTGACGGTGAACAGCTTGCCGAACGTATTGCCGGACATGGGCGCTTCTCCTTGAAGGGGCGTGGATCAGGCGAAGGACGCCGCATGGGCGTCGAGTTCATCGGCAGTCAGTGCAAACACACCCTGGCCACCGCGCTCGAATTCGAGCCACAGGAAGGGCAATTCGGGAAAAGCGGTCTCCAGATGATGGTCGGAGTTGCCGACCTCGACGATCAGCACCCCGCGCTCGGTCAGGTGCTTGCGGGCATCGCTGAGAATGCGCCGTACGATATCCAGACCATCGCTGCCGGCGCCCAGTGCCAGCGCCGGCTCGTGGCGAAACTCGGCCGGCATGGTGGCCAGATCGCGGACATCCACATAGGGCGGGTTGGAGACGATGAGGTCATAGCACCCGGGCAGCGCGGCGAAGAGGTCGGACTCGACGGCTCGCACCCGCTCGCCTACATCATGTCGTGTGATGTTTTGTCGGGCCACCGCCAGGGCCTCCTGACTGATATCGCCTAGATCTACCTCGCAGGTGGGCAGATACAGGGCGGTGGCGATGCCAATGCAGCCAGAGCCGGCACCAAGGTCGAGCACCCGGGCCGGCGGTTCCTCGGGGAACCAGGCGGCGAAACCGTTCTCGATCAGCTCGGCGATAGGCGAGCGCGGAATGAGTACCCGCTCGTCCACGTCGAAGAGGTAGCCGGCAAAGAAGGCCTCTCCCAGCAGGTAGGGCAGCGGGCGGCGAGTGGTGATACGCTCGCGCACCAGATCCACGATACGGCCGCGCTCGACGGGCAGCAGGCGCGCGTCGAGCACCGACGGGTCGACGTTCCACGGCAGATGCAGGGCACCCAGGGTGAGTGCCACCGCCTCGTCCCAGGCGGACTCGGTGCCATGGCCGTAAAAAAGTCCGGCCAGGTGGAACTCGCTGGCCGCCCAGCGCAGGCAGTCGCGCAGGGTTACCAGGCCATCGCGCAGCTCGGTGTCGGGCAGGGTCAGAGTCGAGAAGGAATTATTGCGGGCGGCCACGTGATGTCCTGTGGTTGTCGGCGAGAAGAGCCGATTGTAACCGCCGGGGCGGTTCACAGCCACGTCACGCTGGTTATACTGGCCCCCATCTACCTATCTACTCAACTGGCCCCAACCGCAATGAGCCGAGACCGCCACTGCCCGGACGACGACGAGATCAGCGCCTTTCGCCAGGCGCTGCGAGAGGCCGGGGTGCGCCGACTGCGCACCAATCGCGCCGATCCCGGTCGTCCTCGCCGCGAGGATGCGGCCGCCTCCGTCCGTCGCGCCGCCGCCCAATCCGTCGGCGAGGCCGGCGGCAGCGGCCGCACCTCCGACGGCCGCGTCGAGGCCGTTCGCCCCTCAGAGTATCTGGAGTTCTCCCTGCCCGACCTGCCCTGGCGCACTCGCCAGCGGCTCAAGCGTGGCCAGCTGGCCTGGGAGGCGGGGCTGGACCTGCACGGCTACACTCTGGAAGAGGCCCGAACCCAGCTCGAAGCCTTCCTGCGCGAGGCGAGCGCCGAGCGGCGTCGCTGCGTATTAGTCGTCCACGGCAAGGCCTGGGGCGCCATCAGCAACTACCCGGTCATCAAGAGTCATGTGAACGCCTGGCTTCGCGAGTGGCCGGCCGTGTTGGCCTTCACCTCGGCCATCGAAGCCGATGGCGGCACCGGCGCCGTTTATGTGCTGCTGCGCCGACGGGGTGGGGCCTGAGTCGACTCAGTCTTCGGGCTCGAGCGCTTCCGAGGATCGCCGTTGCGGATCCACCACCACGCCCTGTTCGACCCTGCCAGGGTGGCTGCGTCCCTCAAAGCGATCCAGCGCCTCCGCCGTTAAATGGTGGCCCAGAGCGATCAGCGCCTCGGCGCGGTAAAACTCATAGGCACCGCATACCGTCTTGGGCACCTCGATCAGCACGTCCGGAGGATAGCCCGCCACTTTGTACTTCGCCAGGGCTGCCTGAGTGATGTCGAAGGACTCCATCACCATGTCCAGCCCTCCCCACTCGCGGCGTCGGATGCCAACCTCGCTATCGTCGTCATCGTCTTCACCGCCCGCACCCAGGCCATTGAACCAGCGACTGGCAGTGTGTCTCACCTCTTCGACCCAGCCGCCGAAGCCGATACCCTGGACATCGCGGCCCTCCTCGCGAGCCCGCTCCTCGGCTGCCTGCTGGGGAGGCAGCAACTCCTCCAGGGTGACCGGGCGCGGGCTGTGCGCGGTGGCATTGACGGCCAGCACAAAATCGGCATCGGCCGCCACGGTGGGAATGATCGGCAGCGGGTTGAGCAGGCCGCCGTCCACCAGCACCTGATCCCCGCGGTGCACCGGGGTAATCACGCCGGGTACGGCGATGGAGGCGCGGATCGCCTCCAATAGCGGCCCGCTCTGGAACCATACCTCACGCTGACGAGTAAGGTCGGTGGCCACGGTAGTCACAGGAATCGTCAGATCCTCGATGAGCACGTCACCGACCAGCGCCTCGATCTTATCCATCACCTTGTTGGCACGCATGGCACCCATCGAGCTCCAGGCAACGTCCACCAGCTTGAGCACATCGAAATGGTCGAGATGACAGACCCAATCGCGGTAGCCCTTGAGCTGACCGGCCGCATGAACGCCGCCGATCAGGGCGCCCATGGAGCAGCCGGCGATCGCGACAATCTCATAGCCCCGCGCCTCGAGCTCATCGATGACCCCGATGTGGGCATAGCCCCGCGCACCGCCGCTACCCAACACCAGGGCAACCCGCTTACCCTCCTGTTTTGCTTTACTCATGGCCTTAACTCCTCTGCCGAGTAGCTCGTGTCAGCGCTCCAGACCGCGATCGTATCGGCCACCACAGCCACGGCGTTTGCCTCGAGATGCAGGTGGTGACCGCCGGGGAGCACTCGTCGCGCCAGCCCCTGCAGAGCCGAGCGTGCCACACAGGCCCGCTCGCTGTCGCCAAGAATACCCGTCTCTCCCTCTACAAGCAGCGTGGGGCAGCGAATCGCCCCCAGGCAGGCCAGCGCTTGCTCAGGGCTGAGCCGAACCGGCGACGGCCTGACCAGGCGACTGTCGGTGCGCAACCCAACCCGACCGGTCTCCAGCACCGTCAGGTTTCTCTCGACTAGCGAGACGGCCGTGTCCGCATCGATGGGCGTGGCACCACCCGCGACCCGCGCCGCCACGGCGGTCGCGACATCCGGATAGTGCGGCGCCGGGGAGGACGCGCGACGCTGGGCCAGCAGACCCCGGCGCAGCTGGCCGGGCGCGCGATCGGCCTCGGTGGTCAGCGCCCCCAGGCCATCGATCAGCACGAGCCGAGAGAGCCGCTCCGGCAGTGCCGCTGCGGTCAGACAGGCAACGCCAGCTCCCATGGAGTGGGCCAGCAGTGTCAGCCGCTCGAGACCCAGCGACTCAGCGGCATCCAGCACGTCGTGGCAGAAATCCCACAGAGCGTAATCACCCAGGCCGGGCGAGTGAGCCGAGCGGGAGAAGTGGGCCGACTGGCCATGACCGGCGAAATCCAGGGCTACCACCTGGATCCCCAGGCGCTCCACCAGGCGCGGCGCCAGCCGCGAAAAACTGGCGGCATTGTCAAGCCAGCCGTGCAGGGCCAGCCAGGTCGGCGCCCCCTCCTTGCCCCAGGCCAGAGCCGCCAGACGGCCGTGGGCCAAACGCAGTTCGCGAGGATCGGTCATGGGGACGTCTCCAGCAGGGATTCGAGGGTCTCAAGCAGGGCCTGGCGGGCCTCCATCGGATGCTCCATGGGGAACATATGGGTTCCTGGCACCAGGGTAACCGGCACGCCGTGGCGAACCAGACGCCGTCGACGGCGCGGTGTCAGCAGATTGGAATCTTCGCCGGCCAGCAGCGCATAGGGCACCCGCAGCCGCCTTGGCAGATCGCCCAGATGGTCCGGCAGGTGACAGAAGATCTCTACCTCCACCTCGGGGTCGTAGACCAGCACCGCCTGACCGTCGTCGAGCAGCCGGGTCCCCCCCTCCACATAGTCATCGAGGGCTTCTGGGGTAAAGCGTCGGAACAGCCGGCGCCGCCGGAGCGAGTCGCGCATGGCATTGCGGTCGGGCCACAGGAAACGTCGGCCGCGACTCTGCCCGGCCGGCGTCACCCGATCCATGAGGCCGATGCGCTTGGCGGCCTTCATGGCCCAGGCATCCAGCCCCAGCATCAGCGGCGGGTCGAGCATCACCACGCAGCGAAAGCGCGCAGGGGCAGCCTCGGCGGCCATGGCCATCAAGACGCCGCCCATGGAGTGGCCCACGCCGATCACCGGCTCATCGGCGCCCTCCTGGGTCTTAAGCAGCTCGTCTCTCAGCGCCAACCAGTTATGGCCCACCGGAAAGTCGGGATGGTGGCCCAGGCGATCGAGGAGGTGAACATCGAAACGCTTGGCCAGAGGGCCAAGAAAACTGCGATAGCTCGAGCCGGGAAAGCCGTTGGCATGGGCAAAGAGCAGGCGGGGACGGTCGGGTAATGGGGTCATGTCGGTATCCGTGGGCGGCCGGACGGTTTCCGTCTGGCGGTAGCAGGCTAACGGGACCCTCGAGGTCACCCTGCCTGTCTTCGCCATGGTATTCATCGGCTTGGGCCTCAAGCGCGCCGGGTGGATCGATACCGCCTTCGTCTCTACCGCCTCACAGCTGGTGTTCCGCGGCACCATGCCGGTGCTGATCTTCCTCAGCATCATCAAGGCTGACCTGGGCTCGACCCTCAACCCCAGGCTGCTGGGTTTCTTCGCCCTGGCGACCCTGGGCAGTTTTCTGTTCTGCTGGGGCTGGGCTCGGCTGCGGGTGCCCTACCCGGAGCGCGGGGTCTATATCCAGGGGGCCTTTCGCGGCAACTGTGGCATCGTGGGCCTGGCGCTGGCGGCGGGCATGTACGGCGACTACGGGCTCTCGGCCGGGGGACTGCTGCTGGGGGTGGTGATCCTCACCTACAACGCCTTTTCGGTGATCGCACTGGCTACCTATCAGGAGGGCCAGAGCGCGGACTGGCGCAGCATCCTGTCGCACATCGCGCGTAACCCGCTGATTCTCGCCGTGGTGGTGGCGGTCCCGGTGGCCGCACTGGAGCTGCCCCTGCCGGGCTGGCTGATGACCTCCGGCGAATACTTCGCCTCGCTCACCCTGCCCCTGGCGTTGATCTGCATCGGTGCCACCCTGTCGCTGGGCGCGATCCGGGCCTCGGGACGCCTTGCCACCAGCGCCAGCCTGCTGAAGATGGTAACGGTGCCGATCCTGGCCACCACGGCGGCCTGGCTGGTTGGCTTCGAGGGGCGCGAACTGGGGGTAATGTTCCTCTTCTTCGCTAGCCCCACGGCGGCGGCGGCCTTCGTGATGGCCAAAGCCATGGGCGGCAACGCCGTCCTGACCGCCAATATCATTGCCCTGACCACCCTGATGGCCAGCCTCACAGTGACCCTAGGAGCCTTCTCGCTCAAGGTGGCGGGACTGATCTAGTCGAGGTCGGACGGAGCGGTGAATCTCGCCAGCCTAGCGCAGCCCGCCGCCCAGACCTCGGCCTCAAGCTCGGCCAGGGCCGCGGTGGGAAAACGCGGACCGCGGTCGACGCTGCCCTCCACCAGCAGGCCGCTGAGCGCCCCCACCAGCGGCATATGGCTGACCAGCATCAGCGGGCGCCCCTCGGGCTGCGCCAGCAGCCAGTCGGCCACCGCCGACGGGTCGTCGTCGGGGGTGATGATCGACAGCGACTCCACCGGGACACCCAGCGCCTCGCCGATGATGGC
>JAIVHL010000157.1:14040-17776 GCA_020201075.1 Halomonas sp.
GCGTCGGGAACGCCAGGCCCCGCCTCGCCATGGCGCAGGATCAGCAGGCGCTCAGCCATTGGTGCCACCGCCCTCGCGGTGGGCGAGCTGCACGTCTTCACGAGCCAGCACGAATTCCACATCGCTGCTCTGCTCGCCGAGCATCAGCATGCGGGCCATCTCCTTGGCCGGCACGCCCTTGAACAATACCTGATAGAGGCCTTCCGCCAGCGGCATGTAGACGCCGTCCTGGTGAGCCTTGTCGCGCACCAGGCGCACGGTATTGACCCCCTCGGCCACCTGACCCAGCGCCGCCACCGCCTCGTCCAGGGTACGGCCCTCGCCAAGGGCGAAGCCCACCCGATAGTTGCGCGATAGCGCCGAAGAGCAGGTCACGATCAAATCGCCCACGCCGGCCAGCCCCAGAAAGGTCATGGGGTTGGCGCCCTGGTCCACGGCGAAGCGGCTCATCTCCGCTAGCGCCCGGGTCATGAGCATGCTGCGGGTGTTCTCGCCCATGCCCAGCGAAGCGGCCATGCCGGCGGCGATGGCGTAGATATTCTTCAGCGCCCCGCCCAGTTCGACGCCGTGGCGATCGTTGCTGGCATAGACCCGGAAGTAGTCGCAGCCCAGCGCCGTCTGCACCCGGGTGCGGGTCTCGGGATCGTCGCTGGCGATCACCGTCGCGGTGAGCTGTTTCTGGGCGACTTCCGAGGCCAGATTGGGCCCAGAGATCACGCCAATATGGGGAAAGCCGGTCTCATCCTCGAGGATCTGGCTCATCAGTTTGAAGCCCTCCTCCTGGATGCCCTTGGTGGTACTGACCAGAAACTGATCCGGCGTCAGCCAGGGACGCGCCTGGCGCACCACCTCGCGGAAGGCCTTGGAAGGAATCGCCACCAGCACCAGGCCGGCACCGTCCAGCACCTCGGCCATGTCGGTGGAAGCGATCACCGTGGGATTGATCAAATAGTCCGGCAGGTAGCGACCGTTGCGATGCTCGCGATTGATCTGATCGGCCAGATCGGGGTCTCTCAGCCACTGGCCCACCCGTGAGCCGTTGTCGGCCGCAATGCTAGCCAAGGCGGTGCCGAAGCTGCCCCCTCCCAGCACCGCCACCTTCCTCTGTTCCTGTGCCATGCTCGCCCCCGCCTGTTTTTTGATGAAATCGGGATGGATAAAATCAAGGTGAAAGGAGCCGCAAGTGTAACGAAAAAGGGGTCTGAATCGTCAGCCGATTCAGACCCCGGAAATCGCCCCGTCGACCTGCCATCAGCGCAGATCGACGGCCTGCGGCCTAGTCGATGTGGGACAGCAACGAATCGATGCTCTCACGGGCATCACCGTAGAGCATCCGGGTGTTCTCCTTGTAGAACAGCGGATTCTCGATACCCGAATAGCCGGTGCCCTGGCCACGCTTGCAAACGATAACAACCCGCGACTTCCACACTTCCAGGACCGGCATGCCGGCGATGGGACTGTTGGGGTCCTCTTGGGCCGCCGGATTGACGATATCGTTGGAACCGATGACGATTGCCACGTCCGTCTTGGGGAAGTCATCGTTGATCTCGTCCATCTCCATCACGATGTCGTAGGGCACCCGCGCCTCGGCCAGCAGCACGTTCATGTGCCCCGGCAGGCGGCCGGCCACCGGGTGGATGGCGAAGCGCACCTCCTTGCCGGCGGCGCGCAGCTTGCGCACCAGATCGCTGACCGCGTTCTGGGCCTGGGCCACCGCCATGCCATAGCCCGGCACGATGACCACGCTGTCGGCGTTGTTGAGGGTCGCCGCTACACCGGCGGCATCGATCGACACCTGCTCGCCCTCGATCTCGGCGGCGGCGCCAGTCTGGGCGCCACCGAAGCCTCCCAGGATCACGCTGACGAAGTTGCGATTCATCGCCTTGCACATGATGTAGGAGAGGATCGCACCCGAGGAGCCCACCAGAGCGCCGGTCACGATCAGGAGGTCGTTGGAGAGGGTGAAGCCGATGGCCGCCGCCGCCCAGCCCGAATAGCTGTTGAGCATCGACACCACCACCGGCATATCGGCCCCGCCGATACCCATGATCAGGTGGTAACCGATGAAGAACGCCAGGGCGGCCAGCAGCAGCAGGGTCCAGAAGCCGGCGCCGTTGAGGTAGAGAATAGCCAGCAGCAGCGAGAGAACCGCGGCGCCGGCGTTGAGCTTATGGCCGCCGGGCAGCTGCTTGGACTTGCCGTCGACCTTGCCGGCCAGCTTGCCGAAGGCGATCACTGAGCCGGTGAAGGTCACCGCGCCGATGAAGATGGCGAATACCACCTCTATCTGAAGGAAGGTCAGCTCGTCAGGCGCCTTGGTGGTCAGCATGGCGGCGAAGGCCGAGAACTGCTCGGTGGCTCCCTGCACGGCCTGGACGGCCAGCACTCGGCGACGCTCGAGGTCGGCGTTCCAGGCCACGAACACCGCGGCCAGGCCCACGAAACTGTGCAGCGCCGCGACCAGCTGGGGCATCTCGGTCATGGCTTCTCCTGATTGCTCAGCCCCCCCAGGGAGAGGATGAACAGCACACTTGCCGCAATCGCTGCGGCTGATACAAATCCTTGACTCAGCATGTGGTCTCTCCGCCGCTCACGATTTCTGGAACATGGCCAGCATCCGGCGTGTCACCAGGAAGCCGCCCACGATATTGATGGTAGCGATCAGCACCGAGATACCCGCCAACAGCATGACGAGCCAGTTCCCCGAGCCGACCTGCAGCACGGCGCCGAGAATGATGATCCCCGAGATGGCATTGGTCAGCGCCATCAGCGGCGTGTGCAGCGAGTGGCTGACGTTCCAGATCACCTGGAAGCCCACGAAGCAGGCCAGCACGAAGACAATGAAGTGCTGCATGAAGGAAGCCGGGGCAATCTGCGCCAGCAGCAGCATCAAGGCACCGCCCACGCCGAGCAGAATGGCCTGGCGCTTGGTCTGAGCCTTGAACACCGACAGCTCGGCGGCCTTTTTCTCTTCCGGCGTCGGCGCCTTCTCCTTGGGTTTGGGCTTCGCCGCGGCGATGGCTTTCACCTTGGGCGGCGGCGGCGGGAAGGTAATCTCGCCCCGGTGGGTCACCGTGGCGCCACGAATCACATCGTCCTCCATGTCATGCACCACCACGCCATCCTTCTCGGGCGTCAGGTCGGTGAGCATGTGGCGGATGTTGGTGGCGTAGAGCAGCGACGCCTGGGTCGCCATGCGCGAGGGGAAGTCGGTATAGCCGACGACCACCACGCCGTTGTCGCTGACCACCCGCTCGTCGGCGACGGTGAGGTCGCAGTTGCCGCCCTTCTCGGCGGCCAGGTCGATGATCACCGAGCCGGGCTTCATGGCTGCCACCATGTCCTCCAGCCACAGCTTGGGGGCCGGGCGGCCGGGGATTAGCGCCGTGGTAATAACGATATCGATGTCAGGCGCCTGGGCGCGGAAGCACTCAAGCTGCTTCTCGCGAAACTCAGGGCTTGAGGGCGATGCATACCCCCCGGTCTCAGCGCCGTCCTGGCTATCCTCGAAGTCGAGGTAGACGAACTCGGCGCCCATGGACTCGATCTGCTCGGCGACCTCGGGCCGCACATCGAAGGCGCGCACCATGGCGCCCAGGCTCACCGCAGTGCCGGTGGCAGCCAGACCCGCGACCCCGGCACCGATCACCAGTACCTTGGCCGGGGGCACCTTGCCCGCGGCGGTCACCTGGCCGGTGAAGAAACGACCGAAGTGACTACCCGCCTCGATCACCGC
>JAIVHL010000027.1 GCA_020201075.1 Halomonas sp.
TTCCAGGGCCCCGACGCCGAGCTGTACTGCCGGATTGGGCGATTCCCAGGGCGCCCGGTCACCCGCCCCGCCCCGGGAGAGCTCGCTGGTATAGCGGGCTTCGAGGCCCACTTCGGGTAGCCAGAAGGCCCGACGTCGAGAGGTGAGTTCACGTTGGACGGCTTGGCGCAGTTCCCCCAGCGCTTCAAGCTCGGCTGAGTCACCCAGGGCCGTGGCGACCAGCCTCTCCTGCCAGGCAGTCAGGCTCGCGGGGGTGTCGAGCACCGCACGGAAGCGCTCGTCCCCTCCCAGCCACTCGGGAGATTCCAGGTCCGGCGCTTGCGGAGCCAGGGGCGTAGCCGGAGCGCGACCTAGCCGGCGATTGACGGAGATCCCCAGTCGCTCGCGGTCCGCCACCACCTGCTCCTGGCGTTCCCGGGCCTGGGCCAGCTCCGCCTCGAAGCGCGCCACCTCACCGCGGCCCACCGCCCCCGCGGCTTCGCCGCGCACCGCCTGGTCACGCTGGGCCCTGGCCAATGCGAGGTCGGCCTCGAGCACCGCGCGGCTAGCGTCAAGCCTGAGCAGGTCGAGAAACTCCCGGGAGACGTCGAGTGCCAGGTCCAGGCTCTCCACCTCCAGTTCGGCGCGCCGAGCGCGGTCGAGGCTGTCGGCGATGCCCATGGCGGCAAGGGCGGGCTCGGAGAACAGCAGCTGTTCGAGCACCACGCCGCCGCTAACCAAGCGCTCCGGTTCCTGACCCAGGGCCGCGCGGGCGCGGGTTTCGTCGATCATCCGACCGGTCGCCTCCAGATAGAGGTTAGGGCGATATCGCGAGGCCGCCAGGTCTCGATCGAAGGCTTCCACGTTGACATCCTGGCGCGCGGCGGCCAGGCCCAGGTTGTCGACGAGCGCCAGGGCAACCGCCCGATCCAGGCTCAGCATGCTGCCCTTGGTCGCGGCAGCTTGGCCCACAAGTCGCGAACCGCTGAGCAGGGCAAAACTCGGCAACCAGTCGAGCCAGGGCGGCATCGGCGTCGTGCAACATAGCATCGGCAGGCTCGGCGTAGACGTCGACGGCCAGAGGGACCAGCGTGATGCCACGGGCACTGGCCTGATCGGCCAGGGCCGCGGCGGCAGCGTCAACCGCTCGGGATGGGCCGAGCAGCAGCACCCGGGAGGCACCGTCCAAAGGCTCGAGGCCGAAGGGATCCGTGGAGGTGAGAAACTCAGGCGTTTCCAGGGCATCCACCCCAGGGAGACGGACGCCGGCACCCGGCATAGCCGGCATGACGACGAGCGTGCGCCGTCCAGCAGAGAGTCTCTCGAGTTCTTGTTGCAGGTAGGGCAGATCAGCCTTGCCCCCAGGCAATAGCCGAGGGTCAAGGGTGGCGTCGGCCGCCTGAATGGCGGCAGGTACCAGCATCAGGATCGGCATCAGCGCATGAAGAATCGCAATGGACAGACGCTTCCATGCGGTAAAGTTCATGGCGGTCGACCGGTTGGGGAGGAGTGGCGAAGAGGAACAAAGAGTATAAACGACTGTTTGAAACTTGCCAGACGCCCTACCATTCCTGGCTGGTTTCACGCAGGGCGGCCACCTCGGCCTTGGCCTCGGCAAGACACCAGCGCAGCTCGTCTCCCAGCGCCGCACCGCTGCCCACGGCGATTAGCCCGGCGGCGGCCCCGGAACGGCGGCGGGCCGCGCCGTCGCTTGAGCCACTCATGGCGCTCGAGCCGAGCATGAAAGGTCACCTCGCGAAGCAGCGACTCGAGCGCCAGCTCGAGAAGCGCCAGAGCGCCCTCCTCCACCGCCATGCGCCGGGCTTCGGCGTGCTCATCGCTGCCGGTAGGGGTCTCGAGCAGCAGCTCAGCCTGATAGAGCAGTTGATTGGTGCGAGATTGCGGGGTCACTTGCGCTTGTCCTCCACCTGCCATTTCCGACCGTCGAAGGTGGCCTTCCAGCCGGTGGCCTTGCCCTCCTCGTCGGTCATCACGAACTGCTCCTTGGCCTTGCGCGAGAAGCGGATCTGGGCCGGGCGACCGTCCGGATCCTTGCTCGGTGCGTCGAGCAGGTAGTGGTACTTCTCGGGGAGCTCCTCGGCGTGGGCCTTGAGCTCCTTCACCAGCGGCGGACGGGTCTCGCGGTTCTTGGGGAACTTGCTGGCGGCCAGGAACAAGCCGCTGGCACCGTCACGCAACACGTAGTGGTCATCGACCTTCTGGCACTCAAGCTCCGGCATGTCGATGGGATCCATCTTGGGCGGCGCCACCTCGCCGCTGCGCAACAGCTTGCGGGTGTTCTTGCACTCGCTGTTGGTGCAGCCGAAGTACTTGCCGAAGCGGCCGGACTTGAGCTGCATCTCGCTGCCGCACTTGTCGCACTCGATGGTGGGGCCGTCATAGCCCTTGATGCGAAACTTGCCCTGCTCGATCTCATAGCCGTCGCAGTCCGGGCTGTTGCCGCAGATGTGCAGCTTGCGCGTCTCGTCGATCAGGTAGCTGTCCATGGCGGTGCCGCACTTGGGGCAGCGGTGCTTAGCGCGCAGGGCGTCGGTCTCGGCCTCCTCGTCGGCATCGGCCGCCACCGCCTCCTCGCCGGGAAGCAGGTCGATGGTGGTCTTGCAGCGCTCCTTAGGCGGCAGGTTGTAGCCGGAGCAGCCCAGGAAGACGCCGGTAGAAGCGGTGCGGATCTGCATCTTGCGCCCGCAGCTGGGACAATCGATATCGGTGGGCACCGGCTGGTTGGGGCGCATGCCGGATTCGCTCTCGGCCTCCTCGAGCTCCTTCTTGAACTCGGCGTAGAAGGCGTCGAGCAGCGCGCGCCAGTTGCGCTCGCCCTCGGCCACCTCGTCGAGACCATCCTCCATGCGCGCCGTGAAGGAGTAGTCCATCAAGTCGGGGAAGGACTCCTTGAGGCGCTCGGTGACGATATCGCCGAGCTTCTCGGCATAGAAGCGCCGGTTCTCCAGCTTCACATAGCCGCGATCCTGGATGGTGGAGATGATCGAGGCGTAGGTGGAGGGCCGGCCGATGCCGCGCTTCTCCAGTTCCTTGACCAGGCTCGCCTCGGTATAGCGTGCCGACGGCTTGGTGAAGTGCTGCAGCGGGTCCAGGGACGCCAGGGCCATGGGCGTACCCTCAGCAAGATCCGGCAGCGTCTGATCCTCGTTCTTGCCGGCCGGCTTCATCACCCGGGTGTAGCCGTCGAACTTTAGCACGCGTCCCTTGGCCCTGAGCTCGAAGCCCTGGACCTCGACGGTCAGGGTGCTGGAGAGGTACTGGGCCGGGGTCATCTGGCAGGCCACGAACTGGCGCCAGATCAGCTCGTAGAGACGCTCGGCGTCGCGTTCCATGCCGGCCAGGTCGGTGGCACGATTGCCGACGTCAGACGGGCGAATCGCCTCATGGGCTTCCTGGGCGCCCTCCTTGCTGGAGTAGCGATTGGGGGCTTCGGGCAGGTAGCGCGGGCCGAACTCCTCGCCGATGAACTCGCGCACGCTCTCCACCGCGTCCTTGGAGAGGTTAGTGGAGTCGGTCCGCATGTAGGTGATGTAGCCCGCCTCGTAGAGGCGCTGGGCCAGGGTCATGGTCTTCTTCACCGAGTAGCCCAGCCGGCCGCTGGCGGCCTGCTGCAGCGTCGAAGTGATGAAGGGAGCATTGGGCTTGGAGCTGGTCGGCTTGTCTTCCCGAGAGGTGATGGCAAGGGACGCCTCGCGCAGCGCAGCGATACGCTCGAGGGTCTCGGCCTCGGAGGTGGGCCGGAAGGCCTTGCCGTCCTGGCGCACCAGCTCGAAACGCACCGCCTCACCGTCTGCCCCATCGGACTGCGGGACCAGATCGGCGTGAACGTCCCAGAACTCCTCCGGCACAAAAGCGCGAATCTCGCGCTCACGCTCGACAATCAGGCGCATGGCCACCGACTGCACCCGTCCTGCCGAAAGGCCTCGAGCGACCTTGGCCCACAGCAGCGGCGAGAGCATGAAGCCGACCACCCGGTCCAGGAATCGGCGCGCCTGCTGGGCCTCGACCCGCGGGATGTTCAACGTGCCGGGAGCCTGGAAGGCGTCCTGAATGGCGTTCTTGGTGATCTCGTTGAAGACCACGCGCTTGTAGCGTGAGTCGTCGCCGCCGATGGTCTCGCGAAGGTGCCAGGCAATGGCTTCCCCCTCGCGGTCGAGATCGGTGGCGAGATAGACGGTGTCTGCCTTCTCGGCCAGCTTCTGGAGTTCGGCGACCACCTTCTCCTTGCCCGGCAGGATCTCGTAGTGGGCTTCCCAGCCGTGCTCGGGGTCGATGCCCATGCGCCGGATCAGCTGCTCACCAGACTTGCGCTTCTTGTAGTCGACCTTCTCGTCCGGCGACATCTTGCGGGTCAATGCCGCCTGGCGCGCACGCTCCTTGGGATCCGAGGATGCCTTGCCCGAGCCGCTGGTCGGCAGGTCACGGATATGACCCACGCTCGACTTCACGATGAAGTCGCTGCCGAGATACTTGTTGATCGTCTTAGCCTTGGCCGGCGACTCGACGATGACCAGTGACTTTCCCATAGTGCTCCACTGAAAGTGCACGGCGAGAACTGCAAGTCCCCGCCTGACAATGCCATACCGCCCTGATACAGCGGGCGAAAAATTTCGCCTACCCTAACCCAGCGTCCCGCATCGCGCCAGAGGACGAGCCGGGTTGGTGCCCACTGACCCTAGACCGCACTCTCGCGGGAGAGCAAGCCCCCGTCAATGACAACGCCCCTGTCACCGAGGTGGCAGGTTGTTGCCATCCGGCTTGCGACGGTTGGACGGTGCCCGACGACGCGTGGCGGCGGGCTCGTCCTTGGCGACGGGCTCATCCTTGGCAGCGGGCTCGGCCTTGGCAGTGGGCTCGTCCTTGGCAGCGGGCTCGGACTCCTGAGACTCCATCAAGTCCTCCATCTCGCTGAAGGCAAGACGCTGGGCCTCTGCCTGGCGGTTGACCCAGGCCTGGGCCTCGGCCCGCGACTCGGCCTCGATCATCGGCGCCCGATCGATGGCCTGCTCGAAGAGACCCCGCACTCGTGACAGACGCTCGGAGGAGTTCTCGGAGAGTTCGCCACTGGCCGCCAGCACGTGCTCGATGTGGGTCAGGTGATCGCCGATCTGCTCCGCCGTTTGTCCCTTCAGCAGCTGGGGTAACGCTTCAACGGCTTGTTCACGATCCAACTTTAGAATAAAGAACTGATCGCGCATCAGCGTCTTGAAATCTGCCACGGTAAGCTGAGACTCGAGCTCGGCATGGGCGGCGCGCAGCCGCTTGAAGTTGCGCTCGTCGGTGGAGGGCGCGCCCCCCAGTACGTAGATCAGCGCGCGGATCACCGCCTCGTGGCTACCGCCCTCGGCGACCCGTTGGCTGAGCTCGGCCTGGCGTTTCTCGACGAAGCGCAGGTGCTCCGGCTCCGACCCCGGGCGGCGACGATCCGCGTGGGAGTCTCCACCCAGACCCACCAGCGACTGCAGCAGCGGCTGGCCGAAGGTATCCAGGAACATCCGCTCGGTGGCCCCGTCGCGAAGGTCGCGATAGGCGTTAAGGCTGCCGGTGATCTGATCCGACATGATGCCTTCCAGCGTATGAAAGAGATTCTCGTCGTCCACCGGGTGACGCTCGGCACGGATCTTCTCGGCCAGAACCGGGATCCCACTCATCAGCGGATTACGGTCGGAAAAGAGGCGATAGCCCAGGCGGTTCGGGTGCATGCGGCGCATCAACTTGGCCGAATCCGGCGTGGTCACGGCCTGCACCCAGGGCTGCATGAAGAGCCGATAGAGGCCCAGGTTGATTTCCGAGACGCGCGCCACGGTAGCGAAGCGGGCATCGTCTTCGGCGCTGGGCTGAACCACTTGATCGAGTTCATCAATGGTGCGGGAGGTAAACTCCAGCAGGTAGTCGCGCTCGATGACGTCGTCCCGCTGGGCGGCATCGGAAACGGTGGTCTCGTAGAGGCCCGGAGGCAGCACGTCGATGTAGTCCATGTTGGCCGTGAACTCGGCGTGCTCCTTGCGGGAGACGCTGCCCGACACGAAGATGCCCAGGTGGCCGGTGGTATCGTGCACGCAGTAGACGATGGTCTGCTCGCTAGCCACGATGTCATCAGCACCCTTGTAAAGGTCGCGAACCCAGCCCAGGGCCTGAGGCGGCGGCGTGATGTCGTCACCCTTGGAACAGAACACCACCACCGGCGAGCGCAGGTTGCGCAGGTCGATGCGCCGGCCGTCGGCGGTGACCAGCTGGGCGGTAGAAAGACGGTTGCCGATGAACAGGTTGTCGACGATGTACTGGATCTCGTTGCCGCCGAGCAACACGTGACCGCCCCACCAACGCTCGAATTCCAGGTAGCGGTCCGCCTCGGTGTCGATATTGGCGTAGAGCCGGTACTGCTTGTTCCAGAGGGTGTTGGCCGGGTTGAGGTTTTCAAAGTTCTGCACCAGGGTGGCGCCGTCGAACTGACCGTCACCCAGGTCGCTCAACAAAGAAGTCGCCCAACTACCTCCGGACATGCCGCCGGCGTAGCGCATGGGGGCATTGCCGCGATAGCCGGCCCAGTAGGAGAGCGGCGCACCGGCAATCAGGATCGGCCCAAACAGATCGGGTTCCAGGGACGCGGCCATCATGATCTGCCAGCCGGCCTGGCAATTGCCCACCACCATGGGCTTCTCGGCACCGCGATCGCCGTGGAGGAAATTGACGTGGCGTACGAAGGCGATTTCTGCCTCTACCACGTCTTCCACGCCCTGCCCCGGCTCCGGGTAGGGCAAAAAGCCAATGAAGTAGCAGGTGTGGCCGGCACGCAGCGCCACCCCCAGCTCGCTGTCAGGCTTGAAACCGCCGATCCCCGGGCCGTGACCGGCTCGGGGGTCGACCACCACGAAGGGGCGCATCTTGGGATCTGTGGGGTATCCGCTCGGGGGCAGAATTCGCAGCAGCTCGTAATTAACGGGACGCGGCAGATCGCGGCCGTCCATCAGCACTTCGGAATCGAAACCCAGCACGCTGGGGCGGGTCTGTTCGATGTGTTCGAGGTACTGGTTACCACGCTGGCGCATTACGTCTACAAACAGCACGCTGCGCTCGAAGGCATCCAACCAATAGCGGCCCGCGGCGCGACCGAACCCGAAGGGATCGAGCAGCGTCAGCGTGGCGGCCGGGGGAGTCGGCATCGGAAGATTCATCGCGAGCTCCTGGCATTGCGGTCAGAAAAAAGAAATGGGTGCGGTGAGACCGCTAACTTTGCTGCATCGCAATATAACGCAGTTTTGACGCTCCGGCGAGTGAAAACTCGATGAGTGACGGTACTGACAGCTTCCTGTGGCCACGGCGGCGATGCTCACGCTACACGACTATGTTAGATTATCTAGCCAATACCCAGTAACCAGCAGCACGCCCAGCGGCCCTGGACCCTTGCCGGCAAACGAAAGGCAAGGAGCATCCCCGACCCACGCGGCGAGCCGAGCGAAGGGGGCTCACACCCATGAGCGACAGCACTTCGAAACACGTCCCCAGCGGCGAGAAGTTCCGCACTGAACAAGGCTTCGCCGCCATCAAGGACGGCATCAAGCAGCGACGCGAAACCGCTGACAGACCCGCTGATGAAAGCGCCAGCCCGGGCCGCAAGCCCAAGTGGCTGCGCGCCCAGATTCCCGGCGGCGAGCGCTTCGAGGCCGTCAAGCGCAACGTCAGCGAACATCGCCTGAGCACGGTGTGCGCGGAGTCCCACTGCCCCAACATGGGGGAGTGCTGGAGCAACGGTACCGCCACCATCATGCTGATGGGTTCGGTATGCACCCGCGCCTGCCGCTTCTGCGCCGTGGACACCGGCAACCCCGGGGGGTGGCTGGATGCCGAGGAGCCGGCTAATACCGCCCAGTCGGTGGAGCTGATGGGGCTGCGCTACGTGGTGCTCACCTCGGTGGATCGCGACGATCTCGACGACGGCGGCGCCGCCCACTATGCGGCCTGTATCCGCGCCATCAAGGCCAACACGCCCGAGGTAGTCGTGGAGGCGCTGACCCCGGACTTTGACGGCAGCTCTATCGCCATCGAGCAGGTGGTTGACTCCGGCCTCGAGGTGTTTGCCCAGAACGTCGAGACCGTGGAGCGCCTGACCCGTAAGGTGCGTGATCCACGGGCCGGCTACCGCAAGACCCTGGACGTACTGGCCCATGCCAAGCGTCACCGCCCCGGGGTGCTCACCAAGACCAGCCTGATGCTGGGCTTGGGCGAAGCTGATGAGGAGATACTGGCCACTTTCGACGACCTGCGCGAGATCGGGGTGGACATCGTCACCCTAGGCCAGTATCTGCGCCCCACCCGCAACCATCTTGCCGTGGAGCGCTGGGTCACCCCAGAAGAGTTCGAGCGCTATCGCCAGATCGGCCTCGAGATGGGCTTTATGGAGGTGGCCGCCGGCCCCTTGGTGCGCTCCAGCTACCGCGCCGACCGGGTGTTCGAGAAGAACAATCTGGGCCTGTCCGCCCCGGCCGAGGTGCCGGGCCAACAGTCAGATCCCGAGCGTATCGCCGCCGTCAACGTCGGCTGACCAGTTCCCTGCCCAGCTCGAGCGCCAGGCGCCCCGCCAGGCGCTCACCTACGTTATCTACGCCAGGCGCCTCCACCCCGGAGGCGTTGTCGATGAGATCCACCAGGCGAATCATCGCCATGCCGGCATAGCCGCAGGGATTGATGCGCAGAAAGGGGGAGAGATCGCCGTCGACGTTCAGCGCCACGCCGTGGAAACTGCCGCCGCGACGGATCCTCAGTCCTAGCGAGGCGATCTTGGCCTCACCCACGCCCGTTTTCACATACACTCCCGGCGCATCGGGGCGAGCCCTGGCCTCGACGCCGTACTCAGCCAGCAAGGTGATTACCGCCCGTTCCAGCCCGCTCACCAGCTCGCGCACGCCCAGATGCGAGCGGCGCACGTCGATCAGGGGATAGAGCACCACCTGACCGGGCCCGTGATAGGTGACCTGGCCGCCCCGATCGGTCTGCACCACCGGGATATCACCAGGCATGAGCAGATGCTCGGGCCGGCCGGCCTGGCCCTGGGTAAACACCGGCTCATGCTCCACCAGCCAGAACTGATCGGGCGTCTCGGCATCGCGGCTGTCGGTGAGCTCGCGCATCGCCTGCCACACGGGCTCATAGGGCCGGCGGCCGAGACGATGCAGTTCGATAGGCGGCAGCGAAGGCGGCTGGCACGACGATGCAGGGGGGCTCAGGGCCATCACAACACCATATGCACACGGCCGGTGGCCTTGAGCTCGAGGAACAGCGCCTGTAGCTGTGCCTCACCGGTAGCACGGATGGTCAGGCGAACTGATTGGTAACGGCCGTTGCGGCTATCCACCACCCGCATGTCAGTGGCGTCGAAGTGCGGGTCGTGGCGAGTGACCACCTGACAGACCGCGGCGGCGAAGTCCTCAGCGGCAGTGCCGACCACCTTGATCGGGTAGCGGCAGGGAAAGGTGATCTTGGGCGGCTTGCCGGCGGACGGCCGGCTCGGCTGGCGCAGGTCGCGCAGGGAGTTGTCGTTCATTGGGGCTCCAGCGGATCGAGGAAATCTAGCTATTTTACGCAACCCGCCGGAGAGAGACCACCGGAGGCCTAGTCGAACCAGCCGCCCACCAGGTTGGAGAAGAAGCGGCGGACCTGATCGAAGAGTTTCTTGACGAAACCGCCCTCTTCCACCGACTCCAGCGCCACCAGTGGCTGCTCGCCCACCACGTCCTCGCCGAGGCGCACCGCCAGGGTACCGACTTGCTGACCGGCCGTGATGGGGGCGGCCAGGTCGCTCTGAATATCCAGACGAGCCGTCAGTTCCTGGTTACGCGCCCGCGGCACCGTCATCATCACGTCGCGGTCGACGCCCACCGGCAGCTGGTTGCTATCACCTCCCCACACGCGGGGAGTGTTGAGGACCGAGCCGGCATCGTAGAGCTTGACGGTCTCGAAGTAGCGAAAACCGTAGCTCAGCAACTTCTGGGTCTCCTGGGCCCTCGCCTCCTCGGAGCTGGTGCCCATCACCACGGAAATCAGCCGCATATCGTCGCGCTTGGCGGAGGCCACCAGGCCATAGCCCGCCTCGGTCGTCCAGCCGGTCTTCAGACCATCCACGGTGGGATCGCGCCACAGCAGTCGATTGCGATTGGGCTGCCGGATATCGCTAAAAGTGAAGTACTTCTCGGCATATATCGCGTAGTGCTCGGGATAGTCGTTAATGATGTATTGAGAGAGCAGCGCCATGTCACGGGCCGAGGAATACTGTTCCGGATGCGGCAGGCCGGTGGCGTTGGCGAAATTGGTGTTGTGCAGACCCAGGCGGGTGGCGTGCTGATTCATCAAGTCGGCGAAGGGCACTTCGCCGCCGGCCAGATGCTCGGCCACCGCCACGCTGGCGTCGTTACCGGAAGCGATGATAATGCCGTACAGCAGATCTCGGATCTGTACCTGGGTGTCCACCTCAATGAACATCTTGGAGCCCCCGGTGCGCCAGGCGTTCTCACTGATTCGCACCGTGTCATCCAGGGTAATATTGCCACGGTCCAGTTCACGCTCCACCAGGTAGGCGGTCATCAGCTTAGTCAGGCTTGCCGGCGGCAGACGCTCGTCGGCGTTATGTTCCACCAGCACCCGGCCGCTGGCGGCGTCCATCAGAAACCAGGACTTGGCCGCGAGCTGGGGCGGCGAGGGGATCATGGTCTGAGGCTGAGGCTGGGGTACCGGCACACTCTGGGCAGAAGCCAGCGTCGATACCATCAGCAGACAGGCAAGCAGCATCGGTATCAGCCGCAGGCGGTGAAGTATTAGCAACTCTCTCATCGGGACAAGTCTCATGGAACACTCGGGGGAAAGGGAATGGGTCGCCAATCAGTCGGCGTCGTTGACGACAAAGCTCTGTTCGAAGCCGGCGCGGCGTAGTTCGCCGCGCACCGGCTCCACCTGGTCTGGGCTGGCCAGCGGTCCGACCTGGACCCGATGCACGCCCGGCGAAGCGGCAACCCGCACCGGGCGAGAGAGTTCGGCCTGGAGACGAGCCTGCAACGCCCGGGCACTCTCGGCTGAGCCCAGGGCGGCAATTTGAACGAAGATGGGACGGCCATCCGTGGGACGGCCATCCGTGGGACGACCATCCGTGGAAGTGCCATTTGCGAGATTCGCCGCGCCGGCCGAACGAGCAGGGACGAACGCCATCGGGCTGTTAACCTGATGGACCGGCAGCCCCGCCGCAGCGATAGTAGTCGCGGCGACAGCAGGGCCGCGGCGGGGGATTTCGCCAAGAGCCCTGCCGCCGTTCTCGGCCAGCCACTGTGCCGCGTCAATGGCCTCCACCTTCACCCGACCGGTGCCGCGATCCAGGATATCCAGCCGCGCGGCGGCGGCGTAGGAGAGGTCGATCTCACGGTCATTGTGAAAGGGGCCGCGGTCATTGACCCTAACGATCGCCGAGCGGCCATTATCCTGATTGGTGACCCGCACATAGCTGGGCAGCGGCAGAGATCGGTGGGCGGCACTCATCTTGTACATGTCGTAGATCTCGCCATTGGAAGTGGCGTAGCCGTGGAACTTCTCGCCGTACCAGGACGCCGTGCCCTGCCGGACATAGCCGCGGGCATCGGGCAACACTCGGTAGGTCTTGCCCCACACTTCGTAGGTGGAACGGTTGCCACCCCGGGAAGGCGCCTCGACCCGCGGCACCGCATCGGGAATGCGGCTGATGTCAGGGGGGTCCATGGGATAAGCGTCCCCGGTCATCGCGTAGCGCCCTCCCCCACTGGTGGACGCCGCCGCGGAGGAGAGCGCAGCCTCGCCGGGCGCGGACGGTGCCTGGCCACCTCCGCCGGCGCAGCCGGCCATCAGCATCGCCGCCGCTGCCGCCAACAACCATCGACACGACGTCATGAGCGTTCCTCTTCGGCATGCACAGCATCCAGCCAGTGGGCATCCAGCGCTCTTGCCTCGGCGATGGCCTCGGCAAGCTCAGTGACCGCCATGGCATAGAGATGGCTATGATTGTAGCGGGTGATCACGTAGAAGTTGTGATCGCCCAGCACATAGCGCCAGTTGTTCTCGCCGTCCTCCAGCGACACCGGCAGCAGCAGCTGGTCGGCGTCGAGCTCGTCGGGCACCGCGATATCGGCTTCGGCCAAGGCGCTAGCCGCAACGGCCGGCGGGCGCGCCGCCCGGTTGAAGTCGATACTGGACGGCGGCGTCGCCGGCCCTTCAACGTTGTGATACATAGGCGCACCGGCGCGCCAGCCGTGCTCGGCAAAGTAGTTACCCACGCTGCCGATGGCGTCCACCGGGTTGGTCCAGAGATCACGAAGGCCGTCGGCGTCGAAGTCCACGGCGTAGGCGCGATAGCTGGTGGGGATAAACTGCGGATAGCCCATGGCACCGGCGTAGGAACCCATGAGCTCACCGGGGTCGACGCCCTGCTCGTGGGTGATCTCCAGGAAAGCCGCTAACTCGCCGCGGAAGAAACCGCCGCGAGTCGGGTGGTGAAAGGCCAGGGTAGCGAGGGAGTCGATGACGCGGTGGCGGCCGGTAAATCGGCCGTAGCTGGTCTCGACGCCAATGATGGCCGCGACCACTTCCGGAGGCACGCCATACACCGCCTCGGCGCGCTCGAAGGCGTCTCGATGGACCTCGAGGAAGGTAACGCCGCGGTGGATGCGCTCCGGTTGCAGAAAGATCGCGCGATACTCGTCCCAGCGCAGGCGGCGCTCGGCGGCACCGGCCATGGCGTTCAGTACGCCCTGCTGGAAGTCCGCGGAGGCCATGGCAGCCTCCAGCCAGCCGCGTTCGATGCCCTTGCCGGCCAGCTCATCGACCAGCTGGCGCGTTTCGGCGTGGCTGGACGGGTCGAAGTCCGCCGCCAGTGGGCTCATCGATACGCCCAGGGCGGCCAGCGTCAACAGTGCCATCGCGCTATGATTTCGAATCCGTAACATGCAGCCCTCTCCCTGATTCGGCACCCGGATGCCCGCAGCAGACCTAGCGCGGGAGCAAGCGGCGATGCGCATGAATGGCCATGAGAATACCGAAACCCGCCATCAAGGTCACGCTGGAGGTGCCGCCGAAGCTGACCAGCGGCAGCGGCACGCCAACCACCGGCATAATGCCGCTGACCATGCCCACGTTGACGAAGACATAGATAAAGAAGGTCAGTATGATGCTGCCCGCCAACAGGCGCCCGAAGGTATCCTGGGCGCCGGTGGCCAACCAGAGACCACGGCTGATGATCAGCAGATAGAGCAGCAGAATCGCCACGATACCCACCAGGCCGAACTCCTCGCCAAGCACGGCAACAATGAAGTCGGTATGCCGCTCGGGCAAAAACTCAAGCTGGGACTGGGTGCCCTGCAGCCAGCCCTTGCCGAAGACCCCGCCGCTGCCGATGGCGGTGGTAGATTGGATGATGTTCCAGCCCGACCCCAGGGGATCGCTGTTGGGATCGAGAAAAGTCAGCACACGCTGGCGCTGATAGTTGTGCAGGTTCATCCACAGCAGCGGGAGAGCCGCGGCGGCAATCGCTGTCAGGGCGGTGATAAAGCGCCAGGAGAGCCCCGCCAGCAGCACCACGAAGACGGCCGCCGAGGTCACCAGCAGCGAGGTGCCGAGGTCAGGCTGCTTGGCGATCAGCACGACAGGAACAGCGATCAGCACCACGCACACCGCGATGTCGCGCAACCGCGGGGGGAGCTCCTGGCGACTAAGGTAGGCGGCCACCATTAGCGGTACCGCCAGTTTCATCATCTCTGAGGGCTGAAAGCGAATAACGCCGGGGATTACCAGCCAGCGCTGGGCGCCCATGCCAACGTCGCCGAACAGCTCCACTGCCACCAACAGCAACACGCCGAGCACATAGACCGGCAGCGCCCAGCGCAGCAAGGTCGCCGGCGACAGCTGGGCGAGAACAAACATCACCGTCAGTGCCACCCCGAAGCGCATGCCCTGGGCGATGACCGCTTCAATACGCTGGCCGCTGGCGCTATAGAGCACCACAAGCCCGGCCGCCATCAGCACCAGCAGCATGCTCAGCAGCCAGGGATCCAGGTGCAGGCGCTCCCAGAGGCTCCGGCGCCGAGATATCCCGCTGGCCGGAGCGCGAACCGGATAGGGACGCAGCATCCGGGAGAGGTCAATCATGCCCATGGTTCAGCGCTCCGCGACTCAGCCATCCCCAGCGAGAAGACCTGGGCGGTGCCCGATTTCCCGCCCATACGGTACTCCAGCCCTACTCCGGTGCGTCGCGCCGTCCCCTCATGCCCTGAGAGTACCTTTTCCATGCCGGAGAAGATCCGGTCCCACCAGGTGTCGTTGGGAATCTCGATGTCCGGTGGGGTCTCAGGGACCCGCGCGGGCACCGGGGTATCGCCGATCCGGCTGGCCAGGCGCGGCTTGACCCACTGACCGCGGTTGGCCAGCACCGCAGTGGCCGTGGCCAGCTGCAGCGGCGTGACCTGCCAGTAACCCTGGCCGATGCCCACGGAGAGGGTCTCCCCCGGGTACCAGGGCTGTCCGAAACGACCGCGCTTCCAGTCCCGAGAGGGCATCAGCGCGGTGCTCTCGCCGAACACATCGTGGCCCACCCGCTGCCCGAAACCGAAGGCGCTCATATTGTCGTGGAGCCGATCGATGCCCAGATCATGGGCCAAAGTATAATAGTAGGTGTTGTTGGACACGGCGATGGAGCGCTCCATGTCGACACGGCCATGTCCCCAGCGCAGCCAATTACGGTAGCGCCGGGAATCGTTGGGCAGCTGGTAGAAGCCGGGGTCGTGGATGGTCCGATCCGGCGTTATCACCCCTTCCGCCAGGCCGGCCAGCGCCAGGAAGGGCTTGATGGTGGAGCCCGGCGGGTAGTGGCCGCGGATCGCCCGGTTATAGAGCGGCAGATCAAGATTTTCCTGCAGCCCCCGGTAGGAAGCCACGTCGATGCCGGTGACGAACTGGTTGCTGTCGAAGCCAGGGGCCGAGACCATGGCGAGGATCTCACCGGTCTGGGGCGCGATGGCCACGATGGAGCCCCGACGGCCGTCCATCAGCTTATACGCCAATCTCTGCATCTGCGTGTCGAGGGTCAGCGTTAGGTGCTTACCGGGTACCGGATCGGTGCGACCCAGTTCGCGCAGCACGCGGCCGCGGGCGTTGGTCTCTACCTTGCGCAGTCCCGCCTCGCCGTGCAGCTCCTCTTCATAGAAACGCTCGGCGCCGGTCTTGCCGATGAAGTGGGTGCCGGCATAGCGGCCGGTGTCCAGGGTCGCCATCTCCTCGGCGTTGATGCGCCCCACATAGCCCAGGGCATGGGCCATCACCTCGGCATCCGGGTAGTAGCGCAGCAGCTGGGCCTCCACCTCGACACCGGGCAGCAGGTGACGGTTGACCGACACCCGGGCGATCTGGTCCTCGTCGAGATCGCTCATCAGCAGCGCCGGCTGATAGGGGCGCTGGCGCTGCCGGGATCTCAGCCGGAACGCCTCGGCCTCCTCGTCGGGCAGCTCGAGAAGATCAACCAGCAGCGACAGGGTGGCATCCAGGTCGTCGACCCGCTCGCGCACCAGGGTGAGGTTGTAGGTGGGCCGGTTTTCGGCCAGCAGCACGCCGTTGCGATCATAGATCAGCCCGCGGGTGGGCGGCAGCGGCTCGACCCTAACGCGATTCTTCTCGGAGCGGGTGCTGTAGACCTCGTGCTGAACCACCTGAAGGTAGGCCAGCCGTCCCATCAGCAGGCCGGTCATGGCAAATATCAGCACCACGGCCAGCAGGGCGCGCACCCGGAAGATGCGCAGTTCCTGCTCGGGGCTCTTGAGGTTGTCGCGATTCTTGCGCATCGCTCTCTCGGCCGGACGGCTCAATCAGCGGTGGTAGGGATGGCCCACCAACAGGGTCCAGGCGCGGTATAGCTGCTCAGCGAGCAGAATCCGCACCAGCGGGTGAGGCAGGGTCAGCGGCGACAGCGACCAGCGCTGCTCGGCGGCAAGGGAGAGCCCCGCTTCGAGGCCATCGGGGCCACCCACTAATAGCACGACATCTCGACCGGCAAAGCGCCAGGCCTCGGCCTGCTGGGCGAGCTGCTCGGTGCTCCAGGGTTTGCCGCCGACTTCCAATGCCACGATATGCTCATCACCGCGCAGCCGAGCGCGAATCCGCTCGGCTTCCTGGGCGATGGCGCGGGGGATATCGGCATTCTTGCCACGCTGTCCGGGGGGTATTTCCTCCACCTCGAGAGCGAAATCCCGAGGCAGGCGTTTGCGATACTCCTCGACACCTTCGCTGACCCAGGCGGGCATGCGAGTGCCTACCGCCAGCAGGCGGACCCTCATGCGCCGGAGGCCTCGCCCTCGCTGCGCTCCACATCGCTGGGCAGGTCGGCCCAAAGACGCTCGAGGTCATAGAGCTGACGGGTTTCCGGCAGCATCACATGTACGACCACATCTCCCAGGTCCACCAGCACCCAGTCGGCGCCGCTCTCACCCTCTACGCCCAAGGGCTGAAGTCCCGCCTGCTTGGCTTTCTCGACAACGTTTCCGGCCAGGGCGGATATATGGCGAGAGGAGGTGCCGCTGGCAATGATCATCAGGTCAGTCACGCTGGTCAGGTGCGAGACATCCAACAGGGCGATATCCTTGGCCTTGAGGTCCTCCAGCGCGTCAATCGCAAGAGTCTTGAGTGCGTCAGTTTGCATAGGGTCTTCTGTATGAATGTCGTTGAGCTTTCATTATAACCGACTGTCCATTGTACCGGGTTGATCGCCTAGGGGCAGCGCTCGTTCCGCCGTCAGTACTGATAGAGTCCGTGAGCCAGCAGGTGGTGTTCCACCGCCTCGGGCAGCAGGTAGCGAACGCTAGTGCCCTCGGCCAGGCGGCGGCGCACCTCGGTGGCCGAGATTGCCATGCGCGTGGGAAGCGCCAGGCGCAGCAGACCGCCGGCGGGACGTGCCATCAGCGTTTCGGGGTTATCTACTTCTCGGCCCGTGATCAGCGCATCCAGGGCCGTTGGCAGGGGCGCCTCGTAATCGGGCCGGTCGATCACCACCAGATGAGCCATGGTAAATAGCCGCTCGGGCTCGTGCCAGTCGGCCAGGCGCAGGAAGGCGTCGTGGCCCAGCGCCATGACCAGGCGTGCATCGACGCCGAACTCCTTGCGGAGCGACGCCAGGGTATCGGCGCTGTAAGAGGGACCTTCGCGGTGCAGCTCTCGAGGATCGGCGACCAGGCCAGGAGTATCGCCGATGCCGAGTCGCAGCAGCAACAGGCGCTCTTCGGGGGAGACCCGCGGCTCGCCACGCAGCGGTGGAACGCTGGCCGGAATCAGATGGACCCGGTCCAGTTCCAACACCTCGAGAAGCTCGACGGCGCTGCGCAGATGACCCAGATGCACCGGGTCGAAGGTGCCACCGAGCATGGCAAGGCGCGGCGGGCGCGGCGAATCAATCACTCCCGTCG
>JAIVHL010000238.1 GCA_020201075.1 Halomonas sp.
GAGCGCTGAGAAAGGAGAACGACATGACTATCTGGATAATGGCCTTTGTCTTCATGCTGTTGATCATGGCCGCCATGGCCGTTGGAGTGATCTTTGGCCGCAAACCCATCGCCGGTTCCTGCGGCGGCCTCAACCAGCTCGGCCTCAAGGAAGGCTGCGAGGTGTGCGGCGGCAAAGACGAGGTGTGCGAGGAGGAAAACCGCAATCGCGGCAGCCAGCGTCGTCGCAGTGACGAAAGCCGCGGCGCCGACCTGGGGTATGACGCTACCCGTCGCTGATGAAAGCAGTCATGGTGGGAGAGATGCTAGGCTCCGGACCCACCGAAGAGACCGGCCCCGCCGACGGTTCGACGCTTCGACGAATGGAAGTGTCACCGAGCCTTCAATCTACTGGTGGGAGATCGGCTCCGCCGGCGGTTCGGCGCTTCGACGAATGGCGGCGAAGCCGCCTCGGCGGAGTTGCCGGCGTTGGGGTATACCGCCCAGGAGCCCTTCGGTCTCCATTCGCCGGGCAGAGCCCAGCTCCCACCAGAAGGAACAAGCCTTGGTGGTAACTCTTCGCCCCGCAGAGCATGGCTCCCACCAGCAGGAATGACCTTGGTGGTAACTCTATGACCTTCGAGTTACTGCCTCGACGGTTATCCAACCGCAAGGAGATCGAATAGCCAATGGCAGTTCATAACTACGACGTGGTGGTAATTGGCACCGGGCCGGCGGGGGAGAGCGCCGCCATCAACGCCGCCAAGCACGGCAAGCGTGTGGCAGTGGTCGAAAAGCAGCCGCTGGTGGGGGGCAACTGTACCCACTGGGGGACGATTCCCTCCAAGGCGCTGCGCCACCAGGTCAAGCAGATCATGCAGTTCAATACCAACCGCATGTTTCGTGATATCGGCGAGCCGCGCTGGTTCTCCTTCCCCAAGGTCATGGAGCGCTCCCGAGCCACCATCGACCAGCAGGTGGCAATGCGCACCAACTTTTATGCTCGCAACCGCATCGATCTGTTCAGCGGCGTGGCGCGGTTCAAGGACGAGCACACTCTGCTGGTGCGCGACAGTGACCAGGGCATGGATGAATTGGTCGCCCAGAAGATTGTTATCGCCACCGGTTCCCGACCCTATCGCCCGGCGGACATCGATTTCCGCCACCCGCGCATCTACTGCTCCGACACCATTCTCAGCCTCAACCATACGCCGCGCACCCTGCTTATCTTCGGGGCGGGGGTCATCGGCTGTGAATACGCGTCGATCTTCTCCGGGTTGGGCGTCAAGGTGGACCTGATCAACAACCGCGACAGCCTCCTCAGCTTTCTGGATGACGAGATCAGCGACGCGCTCTCCTATCACCTGCGCAAGCACGGCGTGCTGATCCGCCACAACGAGGAGTACGATCGCGTCGAGGGTGACGAGTCGGGAGTTACCGTGTACCTGAAGTCCGGTAAGCGACTGCGCGCCGATGCCTTTTTATGGGCCAACGGCCGCACCGGCAACACCGACCAGCTGGGTATCGAGAACATCGGCCTGGAGGCCAACGACCGTGGGCAGCTCGCCGTTGACGAGCACTACCGCACGACGCTGCCGCATATCCATGCCGCCGGGGACGTGATCGGCTGGCCGAGCCTGGCCAGCGCCGCCTACGACCAGGGCCTCAACGCCTCCAGCGAGATCCTCGGCGAGGACTTCCGCTACGTGACCGAAGTGCCCACCGGTATCTATACCATCCCCGAGATCAGCTCCTTCGGGCGCAACGAGCGAGAACTCACCGAGGCCAAAGTGCCCTACGAAGTGGCCCAGGCCTTCTTCAAGGACACCGCCCGAGCCCAGATCACCGGTGACACCGTCGGCATGCTCAAGATCCTCTTCGACCAGGATACCCTGGAGATTTACGGTATCCACTGCTTTGGCGATCAGGCCTCGGAGATCGTGCATATCGGTCAGGCGATCATGCAGCAGAAAGGTGAAGCTAACACATTGAAATATTTCGTCAGCACCACCTTCAACTATCCCACCATGGCTGAAGCCTACCGCGTTGCCGCACAGAACGGCCTGAACCGAGTGTTCTGAAACGCTCGCGTTGCCATTCCTTCTCATCGCGGAGCGCTTGATAGATCCGCTTTGGCTCGATCTCCTAAGCCATGGCTATCTCTTCTCCAGTGTCTCCAGGGCTTGGCGGGCATGGGCCTGCCAGTGCCCGGGCAGCGAGGCGGCACGCTCCAGAGACTCCCTGGCACCGGTGGTATCGCCCTGGCCCCGCTTGGCCAGGCCCAGGTTGAGCCAGGCCACGCCCAGCTGGGGCTCTGCATCCACGGCCCGTTCGAAGGCGGTGATGGCACCCGAGGCATCGCCCGTGGCATGCCGTGCATTGCCCAGGCCAAAGTGTGCCAGGCCGTTTTTCCCGAAGCGTTCAGCCAAGGCGGCCCAGGCGGGGAGGGCAGTCGCGGCCCCTTGAAGCCTCTCGAAATCGCTGATCGCCTCCAAAGCGCGCTGGGGCCTCACGTCGGCCGGCAGCTCCCCGGGGGGGAGGGCAACAAACGCCCAGCGGTCGCTGCGCGCCCAGGTGGCGTCGAAGCGGCGGAAGGACTCGACTCGTTGCGGCTTCTCGCCGCTGTGCAGGACCAGCTCGTTGCGATCCAGGTCGAAGCCGATAGCCACCGCGTAGTGC